>DYTB01000007.1 GCA_020726185.1 Candidatus Odyssella sp.
GAATTTGTTGTTTATCCATAATTCTTTCTAATATTCATCTTGTTCACATTGACGTCCTGTTTGCGAACTAGTTTTTGGTTCCTTTCCAGCCTTCAAATCTTTCAGAATATGTTTTACAGAAGCAGGTGATAAATCTTCATAGGTGTTATCGTTAATTTGAATCATTGGAGCATTCACACACGCTCCTAGGCATTCTACTTCCGACAGCGTAAACATACCGTCTGCTGTGGTTTGCCCCTTTGAAATTTTCAATTCGTCTTGGCACGTTTTTAGAATTTCTTCTGCGCCGCAAAGCATGCATGGGGTAGTTCCGCACACTTGAACATGGTATTTTCCCACTGGCTTTAAATTGTACATGCTGTAAAAACTTGCGACTTCATACACACGAATTTCTGGCATGCCTAAAAACGCTGCAACTGCTTCAATAGCTTGTGGGCTTAGCCAATTTTCATTCTGACGTTGGGCTAAATCAAGTAAAGGAAGCACAGCGCTGGCTTGCTTTTCTTTTGGATATTTTTTTAAAATATCTTCAATTTTTGAAAGATTTTCTTTTGAGAATGTAAATGCCATTAACGATCAATCTCCCCAAAAACAATATCCATTGAGCCTAAAATCGCTACAATATCTGATAGTAAATGCCCACGGCTCATGTAATCAAGTGCTTGTAAAAATGCAAATCCAGGGGCGCGTATCTTACATCGATAAGGTTTATTTGACCCGTCAGCTATTAAATGCACCCCAAATTCTCCTTTGGGTGCTTCAACAGCTACGTATACTTCACCCGCTGGAACATGAAACCCTTCGGTGAATAACTTGAAATGATGAATCAAAGCTTCCATAGATGTTTTCATTTCAGCACGCATAGGTGGCGTGAATTTTCTATTCGCATGGTGCACAGGACCTTGTGGCATTTTTTCTAAACACTGAAAAATCAACTTAACTGATTCACGCATTTCAGCAACGCGTACCAAGTAACGGTCATAGCAATCACCATGCTTACCAATTGGGATATCAAAATTTAATTCTTCGTATATTTCATAAGGTTGAGATTTTCGCAAATCCCATGGTACACCTGAAGCTCTAAGCATTGGTCCCGATAATCCCCAAGCTACAGCATCTTTAGCACTGATTATGCCAATATCTACGGTTCTTTGTTTGAATATGCGATTGTTTGTTACAAGATTTTCAATGTCATCAATAACAGTTGGAAAGCGCGTGGCGAATTGGTGAATTTCATCTAACAAACTTTGCGTTAAGTCTTGATGAACACCACCTGGTCTAAAATAGTTAGCGTGCAATCTAGCCCCGCTAGCTTTTTCGTAAAACCCCATAATGACTTCACGTTCTTCAAATGCCCATAAAAACGGAGTCATTCCGCCAACATCTAGCACAAATGTGGCAATATTAAGCAAGTGATTTGCAATGCGCGTTAATTCACTAAGTAGTACTCGAATATATTGAGAGCGAATTGGTGAACTTATTCCTAGCAATTTTTCAACTGCTATAACGAACGCATGTTCTTGATTCATTGGTGAAACGTAATCTAGGCGATCAAAATACGGAATTGCTTGCAGGTATGTTTTATGTTCAATTAATTTTTCAGTGCCACGGTGTAAAAAGCCAATGTGTGGATCAGCCCGTTCGACAATTTCACCATCTAGATCAAGCACCAAACGAAGCACCCCATGGGCTGCTGGATGTTGTGGGCCAAAGTTGAGGGTGTACTTATCGTTCATCCTTGGTGAGCCTCTTTTTCTTTTTTCAAAAGATCTTCCCACTGACCTTCCCAAGGGCTTAAAAAATCAAACTTACGAAAGGGTTGCTCTAAATCTAAATTTTTGTATTCTACTTTTCCAGACTCTTGATTGAATGCTACTTCATTATAGCCAGAAAGAGGAAAATCTTTACGCAAAGGATGCCCTGTAAAATTATAGTCACAAAGGATGCGTCTTAAATCTGGGTGATTATCAAAAGGAATGCCAAACATATCCCAAACTTCGCGTTCATACCAATTAGCATTAGGAAATACATTAATTACGGATGGTATGGACGTTGACCCATCTGTCCACAGTTTTACCATCAGCCGTTTATTTGTAGAATGACTTAGTAAATGATAAACAAGTTGGTAACGAATTGGTTGATCTGAATAATCAATTCCTGTTATGTCAATTAATTGCAAAAATTTCATTTGTGGATGACCACGCAGCAACATTAACACGCGAACAATGCTAGCGGGGAAAACCACTATGCTTGTAGGGTGAGTGTCTTATCAACCTTTTGTAAGTCAGGTCCCAGAGACGAAATTAATGCTTCTAAAGAATCGTTCAACTTAAAATGTAATTACAGCGACGTACCTAGAGTATATCATGGAAAACCTATGTGAAAACGCTTTTATGTTAAAGCAGCTTCTTAATATTTTTGCTAAGGTGCAAACTAGTGCGTAAAGCATCTTGTTATTACCTTTAGAAGGCCAGACTTACATGAAAAACATTTTTTTGAAACCATTAAATTTTACATTTATTTGCTTTGTTTTTGTAAGTACTTCTGCAATATTTCCTATTGAAAATGTTTTTTCAGAAATTTTAAGTCACTTTTGCCTGCAATATTTTCTAATTTCTTTGCTATTTTTGATTGTCTATTGCTTTTTAAAAAAATGGAAAGCTGTTGTAGTTGCGTTGCTATTATTTATTTCTTTCTCATCAATTCTTATGCCCTTTTATGTATCGCCTGATGCCAAGAAAAATGAAAAATTTGAAGATATTACCTTATTACAATTCAATATTAACTATCGTCATGAAGATGTTAACAAGGTTGTTGATTGGATTAATGATTTTCATAGTAAAAAGTATGGTGCAACAACAGAGATTCCAGACATTGTTTTAATTGAAGAAGCTACTCCGGAAATTGCTGAAAAATTAAATGCTCTTTCCGTACACTATCCGTATAAAATTTCAGAAGCGGAAGCAGGAGCATATGGCATGGTCTTGTATAGCAAAATCCCTATTGGTCATTATGAACGGAAGTATTTCAGTCGATTTGCTGGGCAATATACAATTGCGAATATGTCTACTCCTAATATGAAAATACCATTTGTTTTGGTTGAGCTTCACGCTCGTTCTCCTGGACATATTGAAAAATTGAACCCACGACGTTTCCAATTAGAAGAAATTGCAAATATTATTTCTCGTTTAAGTTGTGCGGGTAAAATTTTAGTTGGTGATTTAAATACTACCCCTTATTCACCTTATTTCAAAAAACTTGAAAAAATTTCTGGATTGAGAAGTTTTATGAGAGGGCATGGAGTCAGTGGCACTTGGCCAAATTTTCTTCCATTTTTATGTAGAATACCATTAGATCATGTGTTGGTTTCTGCGCCCATTGAAGTGCTAGAAAGAAATATTAATCCAGACTTAGGTTCTGATCATTTTCCGGTAACTTCCAGACTTCGAATTTATGCAAAATAGCGAACAGCACCAATAGGTGCTGCGTAGCGAGAGCTTATCTTATGCTGCTTTTTGCTTGCTTTGGTATTCAAACAATAGCTCTAAAATTTGCACTGCATTTAGGGCTGCACCTTTGCGTAAATTGTCAGATGCTGTCCAGAACACCAATCCATTTGGGTGTAGGCAATTTGTTAATGATTATTTTCTATACTGCTGCTAGTTAACAAATCATGAGTTTATTCGATGAAATTTCTTTTCTTTTTTCTAAGCGTTTTATTAAATGTAGGGCAACTTACAGCTTCGCATCTTGGGCTATCAACTGATACGTTTCATGAACCTGGTCCACATTCTATATCCCGTATATATTATTGTCGTACGATGTCTCAAGAGCATAAAACGAAACTTCAAACCGCAACGTCTTTTTCAGAGGTTCTTAGTGTCTTTCCAGATGATATATTGCTTTTTGACTTAAAACAAAAGTGCAGCAAAATTTTTCTTGATAAAACGGATGAAGACAATAGTCCTTTGTTTGAATTAGTTAGAGGTGTCATGAGAAGAGGTTATGTTTTTCAAAAAATAGTAATGCTAAAAGATACTTATTTTGACGTGCTGAATGATTTTCATAATTTTGTGTTACTTGCTAGACATTATCCATCTCTTGATGAAGCTAGAGTAGTTTTTTCAAACATTCCATTTTATAGTTCTGGAAAGGGGTCTTATGTGTTTGCAAATGCTCTTGGTCTAGGATTTAGTGATACCCGTGGTGTTATTTCTGCTGAAGAGGCAATAGAAGGAGAAAAAGCAAGAATACAAGAATCGTTGACTCTTTTAAAAGGGCTACGGGAGAGCCGTTTTATCAGAGGAGTAGGTCATAAGGATTTTTGGTGAAAGCATCAGTCAAAAATCCTTTGTATTAAAAATGTACTTACTCTAAGCTGCTTTTTGCTTGCTTTGGTATTCAAACAATAGCTCTAAAATTTGCACTGCATTTAAGGCAGCGCCTTTGCGCAAATTGTCAGACGCTGTCCAGAACACCAACCCATTTGGGTGTGACGTGTCTTGACGTAAACGGCTTACAAAGACATCATCTTGGCCTGCTGCATCTAGCGGTGTTGCGTAATCCATAGGGTCATCAGCATCCATAACTTGAATTCCTGGAGCATTTTTTAAAATTTTCAACGCTTCACTAACAAAAAAGGGCTCTTCAAATTCAACATGAACAGAAGAACAATGCCCAACAAATACAGGGACGCGTACGCAAGTTGCCGAAAGCTCAATAGTAGAGTCTAAGATTTTTTTAAGTTCAGCGCGCATTTTTGATTCTTCATCAGTATATCCAGACTCCAAGAAGATACCTATGTGTGGTATGAGGTTATACGCAATTGGTCTGGGTAGATTTTCAGCGGGGGCTGGAGTGCCTGTGAATAATGACCTTGTTTGTTGATCAAGTTCTTTCATGGCAGCTTTGCCTGCACCTGATACAGACTGATACGTTGATACAACAACTCTTTTTATAGCAATTTCATCATGGAGTGGCTTCAAAGCCAAGGCTATTGGCGCTATCGCACAGTTAGGGTTTGCTATAATATTTTTGTTTTTATAGTCACGAATATCTTCTGCATTTACTTCGGGAATAATTAGTGGGATTTTTGGATCATCTCTAAAATAAGATGTGTTATCAATGACTACGCATCCTAGAGCAGCTGCTTTTGGTGCGTATTCTGCTGAAACTTTTCCGCCTGGTGAAAATAACGCAACATCAACGGTTGAAAAATCAAAATTACTGAGTGAATCAACTGTTAAAACATCATCTTCTCCAAATGATATTTTTTTTCCAAGAGAGCTTGAAGAAGCAATAGCTTTCACTTGTGATGTGTTGAATCCTCGTGCTGCCAAAATGTTCAGCATCATTCGTCCTACATTTCCAGTAGCGCCTACAACTGCAATTTTTAATTTTGATTTATCCATTTTTATTCTCCCCAATCATGAAAACCATGTCGTTTACGTGTAAATGCTAATAACATTCCTGCACAAATAGCTAACGCTACCATTGATGAACCGCCATAACTAATAAACGGCATTGTGATTCCTTTTGTTGGAATTAGGTGTAGCGCAGATGCCATATTAATAAAGGCCTGCAAGCCAAACTGTACAGCAAGGCCTGTTGCTCCAAGTAATATAAATAAACTAGAACCTTGTGCAGCACGCATCATGAAACGAACGACAATCGCCATGAAAATTCCTACAATAAGAATGCATAGCCACAAGCCAAATTCTTCACCAGCAACTGCAAATACAAAGTCTGCGTGAGCATCTGGCACATGTTTTTTGACAACTCCTTCGCCTGGACCTTTTCCAAAAAATCCACCATTAGCAAAAGCAGCTAATGATTTTGTGATTTGATAAAGATCATGCACGGGGTTTCCAGCTGATGGGTCTAAAAATTGATCAATACGTTTTGTGACGTGTGGTAAAAAGAAATATGCGCCTACGAGTCCTGCCACACCAATTCCTGCAATACCGGTCATCCAAATAATAGGCATGCCAGCAATGAACAGTTGTCCTATCCACGTTGCAATAATCACAACAGTCATGCCAAGGTCTGGTTGAAGTAAAAGCAACCCAACAATAATGCCAACTGCAACCATAGAAAGTGTAATGCCAGGAAACTTTTCATCATGCATTTTTTCAGCAATGAGCCATGCAGTTATGACGGTAAGTGCGGGTTTTACAAACTCTGAAGCTTGTATTGAATTTCCTAAAATTAAAATCCAGCGACGTGCGCCCTTAATTTCAAGTCCTGAGAAGAAGGTTAAGATAAGCAGGATGATACCTAATAAGTAAATAATTAAGCTTAGTCTTCTAACTCCTACAGGCGAGAGTAAAGACACGCCAATCATTGTTGCTAAAGCTGGAATAAGCATAATCATGTGGCGTTTTACAAAATAAAAGGTACCTAAATTTAAACGTTCCGCCACAGAAGGACTGGCAGCAAAACTTAAAAATACGCCCATAGCAATCAAGATTAATAGTAACGAAAGTGCTAAACGATCAACTGTCCACCACCAGCGACCTAAAACGCTGTTGTCTCGTCGCGAAAATGTGGTTGGTGTCATGTATTTACTTTCTTAACAATTCTAATAAATTCTTCGCCGCGGTATTCATAATCACGAAATTGATCAAAACTAGCGCATGCAGGTGATAATAGCACAACTGCATTATTTTCAAACTTTGCTTCTTCACTTGCTTTAAAAACTGCAGATTCAAGAGACGAGCATTTTTTAAAAAGAACTGAACCATTTAATGTTTTGGCAAAATCATTTTGAGATTCACCAATTAAATACGCTTTTTTAATATATGGAAAATAGGGCTTAAGCAATTCAATGCCGTCTGTTTTTGCAACGCCACCAAGAATCCAAAAAATATTTTGATCCATATAAGTTTTAAGGGCTTTTTCGCAAGCATCTGCATTTGTGGCTTTGCTGTCATTAATAAATTCAACGTGTTCAATTTTTGCTACCAATTGCTGACGGTGAGCAAGCCCCGGAAATGTTTGAATATATTCCCATATTTTCTGAGGGGTGTTTAATATTTGAAGTGCTACAGCAAATGCTAAAGCAACATTTTGCCAATTGTGTGTGCCCTTTAAAGTTTCCAATTCATTGCAGTCAAATAGTGCTCCATTACAGTGCAGCATGCCGCTGGCATCAATCCAAATATCTGCAGGGCAATTTTTAAATTCACTTGCAATGGTCGTGTGGGGAATACGAAGTTGATTACACGTTTGTTTTGAATAATCATCATCAAGTGCAATACATGCTAATTTTGCATGACTGAATATACGCTTTTTTGTACTTACGTAATTTTCCATAGAGCCGTGCCGATCAAGGTGATCTGGGGAAATATTTAGCCACACTGCTATGTCTAAATGTAAATCATTTGATAGTTCTAATTGATACGATGAAAGTTCTAGCGCATACCAACCGGTCTCATTTAAATTTTTAAGCGAAAGAGCAGGGATGCCTATATTTCCACCAACTTCAACATTTAACCCAGCTTGCTTTAAAATGTGGCCAATAAGAGCAGTTGTTGTTGATTTACCATTTGTGCCGGTAATGCCAATATATTTTGCTTTGGGATTACGTTTTTGTAACAGATCAATATCTGTGCAGATAGAAATTCTAGCTGCTCTCGCTGCTTCACTAACAGCGTGTGACATTGGAATGCCAGGGCTTTGAACTACGCCTACAATTTCTGACCAATTAATTTCAGGAATTATGTTTTGACCATCATCATGCACAATGATTTTATAACCGAGAGAGAGAAGGTGTTTTTCACTTTCTCTCCCGCTGCGTCCATAGCCTAAAACGATGTATGTATTTTTAATCACAATGCTTAATTAGCAATCAATTTATTGGTACAATGCCGTTAAATATTCTAACAAGCAAGATTTTTATACATTACTTGGTAAAACAATTTTAAGTTCTGCAGCAACTTTTTCATTGCCTTCACCGCGTACAACATCTGGATATTCCATAACTGTTGATGATGCAACTTCAGGATTTCTTAAAATATTAGCAACCATTTTACCAACTTGACGACCCAATGCGTATTGATCAGCGCCCAACGCCGCCAATGCTCCTTTTGGTAAGCAATCTAAGTCACTTACAAACACCGGAATATTTTGTAATTTTGCCACTGCAATAATGCTATCAAAGCTAGCTAGTGCTGTGTTGTCATTATTAATAAAGATGGCATCAACCTTATCAAGCAATGACTGTGTTGCCGCGCCTACATCAACTGTCCTGCTAGCTGCTGCAAAAACAATTTCTAATCCCATGGCTTTGCCAGTTTTTGTCATTTCTTCATTAAGAGTGATTGAATTCACTTCGCCAGGATTATAGACAACGCCTATACGTTTCATGTTAGGTAGAATTTTTTTAAAATAATCAAACTGCTTTTGAACAGATACATAATTTGAAACGCCGGTTACAAGCTTTTCAGCCTGCTTATCTGATTTCACAAGCTTTGCAGTAACAGGGTTAGTTACAGAAGCAAACACTAAGGGGATATTGCTGTCAGATTGTTGAATTGCCTGCAATGCAGATTGAGAAACGGTTGTGGGAATTGTCACAATGACAGCTGCATTTTCCCCAATAAATTTTTGAGCGATTTGTGTAGCAAGGGAAGGGTTACCCTGAGCTGATTCATAACGCCAATCAATTTTTTCTTCGTCCTTAAAGCCCTGCGATTGAAGTTCATCCAGAATTCCTTTGCGAGTCTGGTCTAGTGCTGGGTGTTCAACTACTTGAATAACCCCAACAATTGGTAATACTGGTTTATTAGATGAATTTTTCCACCAAAGTCCAGCTACTGTAAGTGCTGTAGCAAGTATGAATATATTTTTGTTCATGATACGTATCCTAAAATTAAAAAGGTTTATGAATTAGAGAGAAAACGGTTTGAGGGTGCATTAAGCACCGAAATATGATGACCTTTTTCACCTTTAAGAATTCGAACAACCTGTTCACCAGCACGGCGACCCATTTCGTATTGATCAGGAGCGATTGCGCCCTTGCAACCACGTTTAACAGATTCAGGGTCAGAGCAAAATACAGGGATGCCCTTTTGTTTTGCTGTTTGTAACACTGCATCTAAAGCAGAAATAACTGTATTATCGTTTGTTAGCATTAGTGCATCAGCATTGGGCACTGTGCCCTGAGCTGCTTGCAGTACATCACCTGTTGAATAAGCAGGGGTTTTTATCACACGATATCCTGCGGTTTGAAGGGCATCTTCTAAGCGTTCTGCATGTACGTGCGAATTGGTTTCGCCAGGATTGTAAATAATTCCTACTATGGATTCTTTTGGCAGAAATTCTTGAATAAGTTCTACTTGTTTTTTAATGTCTGGAGCGTCTGAAACCCCTGTTATATTTTCTTTGTTTTTACCACTCTCACTTATTAATTTTGCAGCAACTGGATCGGTGACGCCGGCAAATACCATGGGAATTTTTTGAGTATTAGCAGAAAACATGGCTTGTGCTGATGGTGTAGTAATTGCTACAAGCACATCAACTTTTTTTCCTATAAAATTTTGAGCTATTTGCGTAGCCAAAGCAGGATTTCCTTGAGCTGACTGAAATTCAATTTTTACTTTTTCACCAAAAGCTGCGGTAATTTCGTCTTCGATACCACTTCGAATTCGGTCTAAAGATGGGTGAGGGGCAATTTGCGTGATTGCAACAACTTTGTCAGTAATTTTTGATTGAGAAAAATTGGTAAAAAAACCAATTGCTAAAACAGTTGTAATGAATAGGGCGATTTTAGTGTACATAAGAGCTCCAACATTGAATGGCTAATAAAAAACTGTGCGGAATAATCTAGGGATTATCCGTGTCGCCATCGAGCAATATGTTGGTGCATCATAATCACAGCTTCCATAATGCACAATTTTTAAGCAAAAAGCAACAACTTTTTCCTAATGATATGCATTGGAGTATGTATAGAAAATCTAAATTGGCGTCCCCAACGGGATTCGAACCCGTGTTGCCGCCTTGAGAGGGCGATGTCCTAGGCCTCTAGACAATGGGGACCATGACTATATCTAACCATTCGAGCTGAGTTTTGCAAGCAAAATGCGTAAAAACTTTTAAGCGGCAGCTAGCAATTTACCTTCCATGACTGTAATGGCTTGTGCTGTAAGAGTAACTCTATTGTTTTCAAGCGCTACTTTGATGAATCCAGTGCGTTCTGAAATTTGCATAGCGTTCATTGATGATTTCCCTAGCTTCTCTGCCCACAAAGGTGTTAGGCGGCAATGAGCAGAACCGCAAACAGGGTCCTCAGGAATACCAACTTTAGGAGCGAAATACCTAGAAACAAAATCAATATTAGAATCTATCTCGCCTTCATTGAATGCAGTAATAGTTACGGAACGGCACGGTAATTGAGCAATTTTTGCAAAATTAGGTTTTAATTCGCGTACAGCTTGTACAGAAGGCAAAACGACCACATACATAATATCGTCTTTGTAAACAGAGGTGACGGGCATGAAGCCTAATGCTTTGTTTAATAATTCTGGCATTGGCGCAGGTTCAATTATAAAACTTGGGAAGTTAAGGGTAATCCAGCTACCGTTACGCTGTGCTGTTAAGGGGCCGCCCATTGAATCAAAAGTGATCATATCACTTTTAATAACACCCTGTTCCCATAGTAAATGCGCTGCTGCAAGAGTGGCGTGTCCACATAGACCACATTCATCCTTTGGAGAAAACCAGCGAATATGGTAATGATTATCTGCAAGCTTTTTTAAAAAAGTTGTTTCTGAATAATTTAATTCAGCAGCAATTTTTTGAGCTAAAATATCACTTGGAAATTCTGAGACAATGCTTATACCTGCAGGATTTCCTTTAAAAGGCTCATTAGTAAAAGCATTAACTTGCCAAATTTGCATACGATTCTCCAATTGATGATTGCAGTTTGTAAGTATTCAAGATATTTTGAAAACACAATTGTTTCAATACTTAACATTAGAAATTTAATAAGGATACATAAATATGTCTATTAATTCCTCTGTCAGTGCTGCAGAATTACGCCAATTTATTGAAAAAGTTGAGCGTTTAGATGAAGACAAAGCAGAAATTCAAAATCACATTAAAGATGTGCTATCTGAAGCTAAAGCTCAAGGCTTTGATACAAAAATTATGCGCCAGGTTATTCGCATGCGCAAAATGAAAAAGGAAGAGCTGATTGAACAACAAGAGCTTCTTGACGTGTACACTCATGCTTTAGGTATGCAAGTTGAAGCAGAAACAGCAGAAGCTGCCTAATGTTGCAACTGTTTAACACTCTAAGCAAACAAAAAGAAGTTTTTAAACCACTTGATGCCGGCAATGTTGGCATGTATGTATGTGGACCTACTGTCTATGACCTTGCTCATTTAGGTAATGCAAGACCGGTTGTTGTGTTTGACATGCTGCTCAGAGTGTTACAAAAGCAATATGCCAAGGTAACGTATGTACGAAACATTACGGATGTTGACGATAAAATAAATGCGGCAGCACATGCTAATGGCGAAGATATCCGTGAATTAACAACGCGTACGGCAAAAGCATATCATGAAGACATGAGCGCGTTGAATACGCTGCTTCCAACTCATGAACCTAGGGCTACAGACCATATTGCTGAAATGATTTCAATCATCGAATCATTAATAAATGGCGGCTATGCTTACGCTAATGAAGGGCATGTTTTGTTTAGAGTGCAAAAATATAAAGATTACGGACACCTTTCAAGGCGTAATCAAGATGAGTTACTAGCAGGTGCACGGGTTGAAATTGCTCCGTATAAAGAGAAAGCGGGTGACTTCGTGCTGTGGAAGCCATCAACGCCAGAATTACCCGGTTGGGAAAGTCCATGGGGTCGTGGAAGGCCTGGTTGGCACATCGAATGCTCTGCTATGAGCAAAGCGTTTCTTGGTAATACATTTGATATCCACGGTGGTGGTATTGACCTTGTGTTCCCTCATCATGAAAATGAAATTGCGCAAAGCTGTTGCGCCCATGGTACTGACCGCATGGCAATGGTGTGGATGCATAACGGGCATTTGCTTGTTAATGGCGAAAAAATGTCGAAATCTCTTGGGAATTTTTTCACCGTGCGTGATGTTTTGAAAAATTATCCAGGCGAAGTTATTCGCTTTGCTTTTTTAAGTACGCATTACAGACAGCCACTTGATTGGACTGACGAAAGCCCAAAGAACGCAAAAGCAACTCTCGATAGGTTTTACAAAGCTATTGAATATGCAAAGGGTGAAGGGGAACTTTCTTCAGATATTATTGCAGCACTGGAAGATGACCTAAACACACCGCTTGCGATAAGTTATTTGCACGAACTTGCAAATGCAGTGTTTAAATCAACTGGCGACGAACAAATTGCGGCTGCGAATACACTAAAAGCCAGCGGGCAATTTTTAGGATTACTTGCTCAAGATTCTCAAATTTGGTTTCAAGGACAATCTGATAATCAAGACATAGATCAACTGGTGACTGCACGTCATGAAGCTAAGCAGGCAAAGAACTTTGCAGAGGCAGACAGAATTCGTGCATTGCTCATTAATCAAGGTATTACCCTTGAAGACGGCCCTAATGGAACCATCTGGCGTCGAGCTTAATGATTAAGCCTATTATTCTTTTGCACCAGGTTCAGCTAGCTGAAAATTTGGGCGCAGTTGCACGTGCTATGGGAAACTTTGGCATAACACAACTTCGATTGATTCAGCCTAAGTGCGACCCAGATGATAGTAAAGCAATCGCTATGGCAGTTGGTAATGAACGTGTGTTAGAAGAAGCAAGTATTTACCAAAGCTTAGAACATGCCGTTGGGGACTTAGAGATAGTTTTTGCAACCACAGCTGCGGAGCGTGAATTAATTAAAGAATATCATACTCCAAAAACGGCAGTGCCATTAATGAATGGAAAAAAGGTTGGGTTGCTATTTGGGCCTGAACGCACAGGTCTTAGTAATGAAGATTTGTCTGTTGCAACGCACATTATTACTATTCCTGTTGATCCTGATTTTTCATCATTAAACATTGCACAGGCTGTAGTGGTTATTTTATATGAATGGTACCAGTCTCACACAGCTCAAGACTCATGGCTGCACATGGGTAATACAAAACCAGTTAATCAAAAAGAGCTTCATCATTTTTTTCAGTCTTTAGAAACAGAACTGGATTTGGTGAATTTCTGGAGAGTTCCTCATAAAAAAGAAAAGATGTGGCAAAATATTAGGGCTGCATTCTTAAAAATGCAGCCCACAGAGCAAGAGATTCGCACCTTGTACGGTGCAATTCAAGCAATTAAAAAGTAATTATCCAACTACAGCGATTTTTGCTCCGACTGTACATAGAAATTTCTTTTCTGAATGAAAGTTGGTAAATGCATTTCTTCCTGCTGCTTCTACAATTCTGCCTTCTGAAATGCCTTTTCCATCAACAATGGGACCATCAGCTTTTGGCTTGTCTGTATAAGTGAAAGTAGCTCTTTCTTTGCCGTTCTTTTTAATTTCTGCAATGGCTTTGTCTCGAACAACTTCATCAGTGCTTGTTCTGAAATCTGACACTGGTTTACCTAGTAAAGTAGGATCAGTTGAAGCAACAACTGTGTCTTTTCCCTCCTCGTAACACATAATGCACATTTTCTGCGCTGCAGCTTCCCTAACAGTGGCTTGCAAAGGCAATTCTCGGTCTGTTGTTTGAGTTTCTCCACTTATTATTTTAAATAGTTCTTCAGGTCCACTTACTTTCGCACTTACTAGTCCACCGACAATTTTATCTATATCACTCGCTTGTGTAGCATTTACTGCTAAAGATGGTGCCGCTGCTTTTTTATCGCCAGCAGTATGTGCTGCGCTCAGTGTTGCAACAGATAAGGCTAGGCTTATTAACAAAGATTTTAATTTCATAATGACTGACTCCAAGTTCAAATGTTTGCCTATACTAACAATTTTTTCTAAAATTTTCCTATTATTTTTTCTATTGCTAAATAATATGTAGGGTCATGTTGTAAAAAAACACTTGGTTTTTATCCAAAATCTGCTAGCAATTCCTCGACAGCATCTTTTTTCTGAGGTTGTTTCTCATCTTTAGTTGGTGTTTTTACTGAGATTTTAGGTTGAACTGTCTTCTTAGGTGGTTGATTGGGACCATTATAAACTTCAGGACCACGATAAAAAGCTGCGGTTACTAGTGCAGGTAAATTTGAACCAGAAGATTCGTTTGCCATACGTTTATTCTTGTCATTTCCTGTCCAAACTCCAACTACTAAATTCTGAAATCCAATATCATTTTCCAAAGGCTCACGCAAACTAAAAAACCAAGCGTCAATGTTTCCACTTTTGTCGCCATTAGTGCCAGTTTTACCCATTACAGTTGGCGAAACGTTGGCTCTATAGCCACTACGACCGTCAACCACCGCTCTTAGCAAAGTACGCATTTTAGCAAGCGGTTCTGGCTTTATAATTATTTGAGTTTGCTGTTCTTCTCGCCTGTAAAGAATGTTACCTTCTTTATCACGAATTTCTAGAATTCCATAAGGCCAAACTGCACGTCCCTGATTTGCATACGTTGCAAATGCCGAAGTCAAATCAAGTAAGGTAGCTTCAATTGCTCCTAATGATAAGGAAAGATGCTCCTCCATAGGGCTAGTAATACCTAAACGATGGGCTGCTTCAATAACTTTTCGAGGTGTAACTTTTTCCATTAGCCGAATTGGTACACTGTTAACAGAACGAGAGAATGCTTCAACAATGCTCACTTCTCCGCGAGTCTTCCAAGTGAAATTGCTAGGGCGCCATGTGCCGTTGACATAAGGGCTATCATCAATTTTGTCCTCAGGGCTCATGCCATCTTCCATTGCCGCTAAGAAAATAAACATTTTGAAAGCGGATCCTGGTTGGCGAGAAGCTTGGACACGATTGAATTGGCTTTTTTTGTAATCGACACCGCCAATCATTGCACGTACTGCCCCATCTGGGTTCATGGCAAGCAAAGCAAGTTGAGATGTCTTAAGCTTAGCACCCATCTCATTTATATGATCAACACAAACATGGTCAGCATGGCGTTGCATCGCAGGATCTAATGTGGTTACCACAATTAAATCACGGTCCATCCCGTTAACAAAATTAGGAATAAGTTCTATGACCCAATCGCAAAAATATTTGAAGCTACTTTCTTGCTTGTTATTTTCAAGCACGTGGATACCTTCATTAAAGTATGTTTGTGCATTTTTAATAAACCCTGCTTCTTGCATAAGCTGTAAAACTGTTTTGGCACGTTCCTTAGCTTTTTCAGGGTTAGATGAAGGAGAAAAGCGCGAAGGGGCTTTGAGCAACCCGGCAATCACCGCTGCTTCAAACACAGTAAGGTCGCGTGCTGATTTATTAAAGTAACGCTGCGCTGCTGCTTCAATGCCAAAAGTTCCAGCACCGAGGTAAACACGGTTTAGATACATTGTCAAAATATCGTCTTTTGAAAATTTCCATTCAAGCCAAACTGCTAGGAAAACTTCAAGAATCTTCCGTTTAAAAGAACGGTCACTTACAGTAAAAGAGCCTTCTGTAAATAATAAATTTTTTGCCAGCTGTTGAGTTACAGTAGATCCACCTTGAATCACACGGTTCGCACGATAGTTTTCGTAAGCTGCTCGTGCAAGGCCTATAATATCAACACCAAAGTGATAGTAGAAGCGTCGATCTTCCACAGCCATAAGTGCTTGTGGAACATGTTTTGGCAAATCTTGTACGCGAACCATTTCATCGAACACATCGCCATAGGTATTTATCACCGTGCCATCAATAGTTTGAATGGTGATGCTTGGGGTGCGTACATTTGTTTGCAAGTGATTTAAATCAGGTAGGTCTTGCACAAACCATAAAAGGATTAATCCTAGTAGAATTGACCCCCAAATGCTTGCTAATAGGCAAAACCTACCAACAAGACCTAATAATGATCTTTTTGCTTTTTTTTTCTTAGTCTTTTGTTGCTTCTTAATAGCCACGACACATGAACCTATATATCTAAGTTGATGACTTTCAAAGCATTTGTTGTAATAAATTCACGTCGTGGTTCAACCACATCACCCATAAGAGTTGAGAAAATTTCCTCAGCTTCCTCAGCATGATGCATTTTAACTTGCAGTAATGTGCGTGATTCTGGATCCATCGTTGTTTGCCATAATTCTTCGTCACCCATTTCACCAAGACCTTTATTTCGGCGATACGTAACGCCCTTAGCGCCTTGTTCCATTAGAGTTTTAGTGAGCATGCCAATATCTAAAAAGTTTTCTTGCTTACCATCACGCGCTGTAATGTGAAGGGTCAATGATTTGCCCAATACATCAGCTAATTGAAGACTTAAAGTTAACAAAGCCTTTGCTTCCGGTGTTGCCCTCAAGGATTCATCTAACACCCACTTTTCATCCACACCACCCCAGCTACGTACGAAAATAACTGTGTTTTCAGTACCGCGTTCTGCGCGCCAAACTGCATTTGGATTATCGTTAGCATTAAGATGCGTAACAAGAACAGTGTCCTGATCAGGTAAGGTTTCTTCAAAATAGTTGAATACTAATAGGCTTTCCAATAGGAAGCGATTTGAAATTCGTCTTGCTAAAGGTTTAAACGTACTGTCAGTTTTTAAAATCAGACTTGCTAGTTGGCGCCAATCAGCGCCCATAATCTGTTCACCAGAAGGTAATGCGAGGAATGAATCCTTACAAGCTGCGTCTAGTAAATAATTATCAAGGGCAGGTTGGTCTTTTAAGTACACAACTGATTGTCCGCGTTTTACTGTGTAAAGAGGTGGTTGTGCAATGTACAAATGTCCTCTTTTTAAAAGTTCAGGCATTTGCCTGTAGAAAAATGTTAATAATAGGGTGCGAATGTGACTACCATCAACGTCCGCATCGGTCATGATAACAATTTTGTGATAACGAAGTTTTTCGGGGTTAAAATCTTCCTGACCAATACTAGTACCTAGGGCGGTGATAATATTACCGATTTGGTCATAGCCTATAATTTTATCAAAACGGGCTCTTTCCACATTTAGAATTTTTCCACGAATTGGTAGAATAGCTTGATAGTTTCTATTACGCCCACCTTTTGCAGTACCACCCGCTGAGTCTCCCTCAACGATGAATAGTTCGCATTTTGATGGATCACGTTCTTGACAGTCTGCTAGCTTTCCAGGAAGAGATGCAATATCAAGCGCACCCTTGCGACGAGTAAGTTCTCTAGCTTTGCGTGCAGCTTCACGTGCAGCTGCAGCTTCTACAACTTTTCCTACAATACTTTTTGCATGAGATGGATTTTCTTCAAACCATTGTTCAAGTGCTTGACCAACAACTGACTCAACAACTGGGCGAACTTCTGATGAAATTAGCTTATCTTTTGTTTGTGATGAAAATTTAGGGTCAGGCACTTTTACTGATAAAACAGCGCTTAAACCTTCACGAATGTCATCACCCGTAATTGACAGTTTTGAGTCTTTTTTACCTTGAGGAGTAGCAGCAATATAGTTTCCAACAACTCTAGTTAATGCGCCACGAAAACCAGCCAAATGGGTTCCACCGTCGCGTTGTGGAATATTATTTGTAAAGCAAAGGGTGTTTTCATGATAGCTATCAGTCCATTCCATAGCTACTTCAATAGTCATTGCGTCAACTACTTGACTGCAATACAAAGGTTTGTCGTGAAGTGTATTTTTGGCTTTATCAATATATTTAACGAATTCAATGAGTCCGCCTTCATAATACAAGACAGTTTCGTAAAAATGATCAGGGCGTTCATCACGTAGCGTAATGTGTACACCAGAATTCAAAAATGCTAATTCACGTAACCGATGTTCAATAGTAGGTCTGTCAAATATAATTGCTGAAAAAGTTTCTAAAGAAGGAAGGAAACGAACTTTTGTACCTTTTTTACCTTCTGCAGAACCAATAAGCTCTAGTGATCCTTCTGGAACACCATGCTTGAAACGCAAAAAATACTTTTTGTCGTTTCGGTAAATTGTTAAGTCTAAAAATTCAGATAAAGCGTTAACAACAGAAACACCAACGCCGTGCAGACCACCAGAGATTTTATAAGAATTTTGGTCAAATTTACCACCAGCATGAAGTTGAGTCATAATTACTTCTGCAGCAGAAACGCCCATTTCTTCATGAATATCAACAGGGATACCACGACCATTGTCGGTAACGCTTACTGACCCGTCGGCTTCAATAGTGATAGTAATGCGATCACAATGGCCAGCTAAAGCTTCGTCAACGGCGTTGTCGACAACTTCATATACCATATGATGTAACCCAGTACCGTCATCAGTGTCACCGATGTACATACCTGGGCGCTTACGAACAGCGTCTAACCCCTTTAAAACTTTAATAGAATCTGCGGTGTATTCTTCGTTTGGTATTGTATTTGGTGCGGTCATTAAACGGTCCTTACCTGACTATGGTCAACTTCAAAACTTTGTGCATAGGGGAGTATAGCTTCAAATGCATTTAGATGTGTTCCAGTAAAAAACACCTGCAACATACCTTTATTACTTGTTTGCTGTTGCAACCCTATGAGTTGTTCAAACAATAGCACACGATTAGCAAAATCTAAATGTGAAATAACATCATCGAATAATAAAATCACAGGAGTGTTTATATTTTCTAGAAGATACTTCAAAAATCCCATTAAAAATTTGGAAAGCAGCATTTTTTGCTCGCCCGTTGAACATTTTTCTGCCAACTGATTTTTTGGAGTGTAAAATACTTCCAAGTCGCTTCTATGGGGGCCAAATGTTGTCATTCCAACTGCGCCATCTCGCGGGCGATTTTGAGAAAGCTGCTTTAAATAATAGTTTTGGCATCGTCTTCGGTTTCTAAAAGCTCTGCTGCACCACGCATTGATGCTTTTAGTGATTCATCAAGTGGTAAAAGTTCTAAGAAACTGCTGCGGTTTTTTTGCATTTGAATGCCGGTACTTACAATATTTTCTTCAACGTTACTAATCCATGCGGCATCGGCATTCATCTCTAATAATCGTAACCGCTCTTTAGTTGAATGTTCATATGCTTTTAAAACGGCAGCATGTTCTGGCCACAGCACAAAAATCATTCTGTCAATAAAATGACGACGAACCGATGGCGTATCTAAAAATAGACGATCTGTTTCAGGCGTAAGCCAAAACAGTCGAAGAATATCATTTAGTATTTTCTGGCTTTTCAATGGTTCTTGATTCAAATGCCAAAGTCGTTTTTTTAAACCCACATCGCTAACGCCTGTCCCAAGGGAATACCCATTCACAGTAATTGATGCAGCCCAAGGGGAGGTTGATTCTAACTGTTGCAATTCCAACAGTTCAGCTTTGCGCAAACCTCGACCCGGTGTAAATAGGGAAATTGCTTCTAAAACATTTGTCTTGCCAGCGCCATTAGGCCCTGAAAAAACCACAAAAGGTTTGTTGATATCAATAATCAACTGGCTGTAGCTTCTAAAAGACTGCAATTGTAAACGTTGAATCATATGTTAAATTGCTATTAAACGTATGCTCATCCTATAGCTTGCTTAAACACCTAGCAAGATAGAACTTATTATGTGTCTAGAGTAATTAGGTCTTTTAACTGCATTAACTCATGACTTTTCTTTATTGCTAAAAAGCCGGGGAATCTTTCTTCCATCGCTTGATCTACTACTTTATTTAAATCTGTTTGATTTTTGATATGAGAGAATCGTTTGTATTCCTCGTCAAATGCTTGGCTAAATTTTTGACAATAGTAGATGTTGAAATTTGCAAGAGCTACGACTGATAGTTTGTCACAAGGTCGATACTGTAAAGTTGAAATGAATCCAGCCATGCCTCCATCATGTTTGAACACATCTCCATTTGTGTGTTTTATTTTTATAATTCCGTAGCAGTAATAGCTTGGCGCATCCTCTGAATCTATTTGCACATGCTCGCTTAACATGAGTTCAGTAACTTCACCTGGAAAAACTTTATTGCCATAAAGATTTTCATTCCACTTGAGCAAATCTGTAACGTTGGAAATTAATCCACCTGCGCCACATAAAAGAGCATTTCGACCATATGTTTTTGTTTCAGTAGGAAGTGAATTTTCGAAACAGGTGTAACCCCTGGCAAGATTTGGATAATCTCCAGACGCTTTCATTGTTCTGCATGTTCCAGTTTCAGGCATGAAAGTATTATGCATTTCCAGCGGCTTAAAAAAATGATCGTTTAAATACTGACTTAAGCTTTTCCCAGCTAACCGTGCAATAATTTCACTTAGTAAAAAGTAGCCAGCGTAAGAGTACTGATATTTTGTGCCTTGTTCAAATAATAGTGGTTTGTCTTTTAAGGTTTTAATGACTTCAGCAGGGGGTATTACAGTGCTTTCATCTTTTTGAAAACTTGTTGTGGGAATGCCTGATGTATGAGTTAACAAGTGATGTAGAGAGACTTTCTCAGCCCATTCAGGTATAGATCCAGACCACATGAAATCGTTTGCTGGAAGGTAATTGATGAGAGGGCTATGGAGAGCTGCTTTTAGCGATTCAACAGATGGATCTTTGTGCCATAAGACGTGCAACAGTGCAGCAGCTGTGAATTGCTTTGTTATTGATGCTATAAAAAATTGTGTATCTTTTGTGCATAGTTGATTTGTTAAATAGTCAGCAATTCCAAACCCATTGGCATAAACAGTTTCTCCACCATGAGCTACTGCAATTGTGCCGTTCATAACATGCGTTTTTTGAAATTCCTGAATTTTCTTAGGTATTAATGTCATCACAGAAAAATCCCTTCAAAAAGGTATGCTCATTATCATTGCGGGTTATCTTAATCTGACCATTTGATTGGTGTAAAGAACATCAAGCTAAATTCAAATCAGTATTTATATCATCTCGTAACTAGAACTCTCCATTCTCATATCGTGGTGTTCCAAAACGTCGTTCTAATTCTCTATGTTGAGTGTAATAGTGGGTACCACCATAGACAACAAGGACTCGATTGTATTTTTCTGCTGCCATTATAATTCTACTTAGTATTTCTAGATCTCTATGCTTACTATTAACACTTGCAATTTGTTGAAGTCTTGTCCCGTCAATTACTGGTGCCGCTGCACGTGTGTCAGAAAGTTCTTCAAAACAGAAAAGACCGTCGTAGTTTGCCTTTACCCAGTCTTCATACTCAGCAAAAGTATATTTTTTCCTAGTAATTTGTTCACAATATAAAGCACCCATATCATTGACAAAGGTTTCTAGGTAAACATCCGGATTTTCCCATAAGTGTTTATTATCTCTGTAATCCTGAATAAGCTGCCTAGTAATAGAAAGGTAGGCATAATCATCTATGCTTAATCCACTTTGTAAAATATGGGTTAAAATACTAGCATTTGTTGGTTCTCCTCCAATAAAAGGAATTCCTCTTCCTTTTGCTAACTGTGCAGTGTAGATTGATTCCGATCCAGGATTATCTTTGAATTCAGAGCTATCACAAATCTGTTGCCAGTTCAGCGTTTCTACTTCGCTGTCGAACCCTTCAACAATACAAATGTCAGGGTTGAATTCTTCAAATGCTTTCTTAATTGCAACAAATGTAGGATGTCCTGGTTCCGTCTCTGAAGGTACTGGGCCAGCTGCATGCTTTGCTGCAATATACCGCAAAGATTTATAACCAGCTTCTTCAAAATGTATAACAACCGGTAAGCCAGTTATACTCCTTTCTTGCGCAAACGCACTTTGTCCCTCAAAACTGAACGGAGTAAGTTCATATGGAAAATCAGCAGCTAATCCATCTACAGCTGCTGAGTAAAGAAATGTAGATGAAACTAGTGTAATGAGGAATTTTTGAATTTTCATAATAAAAATACAGATAAAAGTTTATTTAATTATTAAATAGCATTTTATGATACTTAATTCAACAATTAATATTGCTTTTGTTGCTCGTGCTAATTCTACTGATTCAAAATTCCCTGAATTTGTTTCAGTACCGCAAAGCAGAATTTTAAACGCTGATCAGTGTTTAGGCCTTCACGTAAAAAGCTAATTTTTTGATCAGGTCGTAGCTTAACATCAGCTAATTTACGCGCTTCAAGTGAACCAATATACGCCAACAAAGCCTCTGGTTTTGCAAACTCATTTTTATAAAAGGCAATGACAATGCCTTTAGGGCCTGCATCAATTTTTTCAATGTTTAAATGTTGGCAAGCAATTTTAAGCTCAATAACTTTTAGTAAGTTTTCACATTCATTAGGAATTTTGCCAAAACGGTCTACCAGTTCGGCAGCGAATGCGTGCACTTCATTGACTGATTCTAATGTTGCTAGTCGCCTATATAAGCTTAAGCGCAAGCCTAGGTCAGCAACATATGTCTCGGGTATAAGCAAAGAAAGCCCTAGGTTCAGCTGAGGAATCCAATCAGTTGTTTGCACAACTGTGTGTTCCTGTTCTGCACGAACTTGTAAAATGGCTTCGTGTAATAGGGTTTGGTACAGTTCAACGCCAACTTCTTTTATGTGGCCAGATTGTTCTTCACCAACAAGATTACCGGCACCACGAATGTCCATATCATAGCTTGCCAGTTTAAACCCTGCACCTAGTTGATCAAGGCTTTGCATGACCTCTAATCGTTTTTTTGCTGTGTCACTAATGATTACATCAGGGGGCAGGGTGAGGTAAGCGTAAGACTGAATTTTTGTACGGCCTACACGTCCGCGTAATTGGTAAAGTTGCGCTAACCCAAAGCGATCAGCACGATGAATAATAATGGTATTTACCCAAGGCATATCAATGCCAGATTCAATAATGTTGGTAGCAAGTAGCACTTCGTATTTTCTATCGCAAAAATCAGAAATAATGTCTTCTAATTCTGTTGCTGGTAATTGACCATGGGCTGTGGCAATACGAAAATCAGGTAGTAACGTTTCAAGAATTTCTTTTGATTTTTTAAGGTCTTCAATACGGGGCACCACAAAAAAACTTTGCCCACCGCGGTGATATTCGCGCATCAACGCTTCTTTTATAACCACTCCATCAAACGGCATGGTAAAAGTGCGAATGCTCAAACGGTCAATTGGCGGAGTAGCAATTAAGCTTAGTTCACGAACACCAGTTAGTGCTAGTTGCAAGGTGCGGGGAATGGGTGTTGCGGTAAGAGTTAAAATATGAACATTCGGCTTTAGCTTTTTTAACTTTTCTTTTTGCTTAACACCGAAGTGTTGTTCTTCGTCAATAATAAGCAACCCTAAGTCATGAAATTTTGTCTTGTCAGATAACACCGCATGGGTGGCAATCACAATTTTTGCATCACCATTGGTAATTTCAACATGGGTGCGTTTCGCATCAGCCGCTTTAACTAGACGTGAAAGTTGAACAACACGAATACCAAAACCATGAAAACGACTGGAAAAATTCTGAAAGTGCTGACGACATAATAATGTCGTAGGGGCCACAATCACAACTTGCTTGCCAGATGCTGCAACAGCAAAAGCAGCACGTAGAGCAATTTCAGTTTTGCCAAAACCAACATCGCCACATACTAATCTATCCATAGGCTTGCCCGATGCTAAATCACCAAGCACTTCTTCAATGGCGCGAAGCTGATCATCAGTTTCAGGATAGGGGAAGCGTGAGCAAAATTCATCGTAAACTTTGGGAGTTAAGAAGGTTTCTCCTTCTTGTAGCGATCGTTCCGCTGCTAATTTGATTAGGTAGTCAGCAATGATTAATAAACGTTTTTTGACTTTTGCTTTACGATTTTGCCAATTTGCAGTGCCTAAACGGTCTAGTTCAACCACCATGTCGTCAGAGCCATAACGGCTTAAAAGCTCAAGGTTTTCAACGGGCAGGAATAGCTTGTTTTTATCAGCATATTCCAACTGTAAACAATCATGGGGGTGGTCTGCTACATCTACAGTTTGTAACCCCTGATACTTTGCTACACCGTGCTCACGGTGAACGACATAATCGCCTAAATTTAATTCACTAAGGTCTTTGAATATGTTTGCATTTTTGCGCGGTTTTTGAATTTTACGCGAAATACGTTCGCCCAAAATATCTTGTTCAGTAAGAACTATTTGGTCATGGGTTACAAACCCTTCATCTAATGGAAAAGTTAAAGAATAAATAGGTTTTTTTGAAGCATTTACAGGTGGCCATTCTGTCAAAGGCAGAATCTGTACGCTTCCGTGTTCTTTTAGCATTGCTTCAAGGCGAGAGCGTGCACCATCTGTTTGTGCAACAATGATCAATTGCTTATCAGGATGCGTATTTTTTAAAGCGAACACATGCTCAAATAACTGTCCTTGCTGCCTTGATTGTTCAAAGCTGGGGGCAGCGCTAACCGGTAATTGTGTTGCGCCTTCTGTATGAAACGGAGAAATTATCACATGGTTTTTTTTTGTGAAAGCATTCCAAGTGTTTTCATTCCAATAGACCATTTCGGGTGGCATTGGCTGGTATGTGTGATCTCCAAAAACAGGTGATACGCGTGCCTGATAGTATTCGTGAATTAAGGTGTGATGCTCTGAAAAAGTTTGAGATGCATCAAATTCTAAAATGGTTTTTTCAGGAGTTATGTAATCAATTAATTTTTCTGTATTTTCAAAATACAAAGGAAGCCAATGTTCATAACCTGCGTACAAATGGCCTTGGCTAATGTGTTGAAATAAGGAATTTTGATTATAGTTTTCAGGAAACTGTAATCTGTATTTTTCTTTGAAAAATTGAATGGCTTGTGCCGTTAATGTAATTTCGCGTGCTGGCTTAATAAGAATTTCATCTAGTTCATTCAATGTTGATTGATTTGCTGCATCAAACTGACGGATGCGTTCAACATCATCTCCAAAAAAATCTATCCTGTACGGATTTTCATGACCTATTGGGAAAAAATCGATAATATCGCCACGTACTGCATAATCACCAGGTTCATATACAACACCAACGCGATTAAACCCTTTTTCAATTAAATACGAATTAAGTTTTGAAAATGAATAAGTCTGGCCTTTTTTTAAGGTTAATGATTCTCCTAAAAAGCTTAAGCGCGGAGGCAGATATTGAGTTAATGCAGTAACGGATGTTACTAAAATTTGTTCCGGTTCTTCAGCTAGGGTAGTTAGTGCTTGAACTCGTTGACTAATACAATCTAACGACGGAGAAACTCTGTCATAGGGTAAGCAGTCCCAAGCAGGAAACGCTAGTATTTTTCGCTTTAACAATCGTTCAAGCTGAACTGTAAATTGGGAAATGTCATTATCGCGGCTTAGTATAATAAGTGCGGATTTTGTTTTTTCAAGAAGTCCAGCTACGGCAAAAGCACGATAACTTTTAATAACCTGAGATAGCGTTTCCATCTACGATGACATGTATTCTTTGAACCGCAATAAACCAGTAACCCAAGCTGCAACAAAATACGCCAATAATCCTGCTCCAACAAGTACGGCTAGGGCAATAGAGCGAATGTGAATACCATCATTTGAATGAAGGTAAGGCGAAACAATAGGTTTCAAGGTTATAAGTACTAAAAATATTAAAGCACAAGGTATTAGAATTTTTGCCAAGAATTTCCAAAGCGCAGCATCAAAGCTAATGAAATTACGTTTTTTCAAAAGATAAACTAATACGGCAGCATTAAACCAAGATGCACTAGACGTTGCGATAGCTATGCCAAGGTGCTTGTATTTGTATATAAGGGCAAAGTTCAAAACTACATTCACAACCATGCCAGCAAGAGCTACTTTTATAGGCGTAACTGTATCTTGTCGTGCAAAAAAGCTGGTGTTAAATATTTTTATTAATATATATGCAGGTAATCCGCTGGCAAATCCTGCAAGTGTTTCTGCAGTGGCAACGCTTGATGCATGGTCAAATGCACCGCGTTCAAAAATAACCATGACCAAAGGGTAAGATAAATAAATTAATCCGACCATTGCAGGGAGTGTAATTAACATCGCGAATTCAATTGCGCGATTTTGATTGTGCATAGCGCCATCAACGTTATTTTCTCTCCATTGTTTGGATAACATTGGCAGCAAAACTGTGCCTAAAGCTGTGCCGGTTACACTAATAGGTAAATTATAAAGCCTATCTGCGTAATAGAGATACGATATAGTACCCATAGGTAATAATGACGCGATGATCGTATCAATAAATAAATTGATTTGAAGAATGGCTGAACCAAAAGCAGCAGGAAGCATTCTTTTACCAAAATTTGTCATTGCTTGATTTTTTCTTGGCTTTCTGAACGAAGGGCGAATGCCCATAAAATAACAAGGAACATATACCCACAGTAGCTGAACAAACCCTGATCCCATAATTGCAGTTGCAACAACTCCTCCATCACCTAACATGGAAGGATCAACAATCTTCATAATAAATACAATGAAAAGATTTCCAGCAATTTGTGATGATGCAGCAGCACCAAAGCGATCATGAGTATTTAAAACGCCACTGAATAAAGCTGTTAATGATATAAGTAAAATGAAAGGAAATGTAATTCTAGAAAATGAAACAGCTAATGAAAATACTTCTTCACCTACTCCAGGAATCATAAGAGTAACGATGAAAGGCATGATTAGCTCAAAGATTATAATCAATAATATTAGGATTCCTGTCATTAATGAAAAAATGTCTTTGATAAATTCTTTAGCTTCACTTTCTTGCGAAACATGCATTGCGGAATAAATAGGAACGAATGAAGAATTCAGCGCGCCTTCTGCAAAAATTCTTCTTAAAAAACTAGGAATTTTAATGGCAATAACAAGGGCATCCATAACAAAGCTTGTGCCAATATACTGGGCCATCAAAATATCACGGCAGAGTCCTGTTAAACGACTAAGGATTGTGAAAAAAGCAACATTAAGTGCCGATGAGACTAATCGCATATTATTTTCTTATTAAAAATTATTGAATTATTCACCAAAATACCAAAGTAAAGCGACTGCAAAGCTAATAGCCAAAAGGCTATCCAGCCTATCCAGTAGTCCGCCATGTCCGGGAAGAAAGCTGCCAGAGTCTTTTACATTAAAATATCGTTTACACCATGATTCTAGAAGATCACCGCCATGGGCCAGAAAAACCGCAGCTGTTCCAAAAACCCAAAATGAATGACTTACGTTGATACTCATTATTTTTGTTAAAAACCACACGCCCACTAAACCAAAAAAGATGCCACCAAAAAATCCCGCCCATGTTTTACCGAGGCTAATAGTTGGCGCTAATTTTGGTCCTCCTATAACCTTACCCACTAAGAACGCGCCTGTATCCACAAACCAAACAAGAGCAAGAACTAATAAAATAAAGTACGATCCCCCAATTTCAGGCATTATATGAATAATGATACTCATTGCAAGGCTTATGTACAGATAACCAGCGCTGACAATTGCAAATTTATTAACGGGCAAAAGGTTTAAGTAATATAACCAGCCGCATCCAGCTAGTATTATTGCAACAGAACCTATACGTAATGTCGGCACAAAAGCCACGAGAATAGCCAGCAAACAAATGCTATTCATCCAGTGGTAATTTTCACCAAAACTTAGCCGTGACCATTCTCTAAGTAATCCAAAGCTTGCAAGCACACCAAGTAATTTAAAAAAAATGGGGTCTTGAAAAATTAGAAAAATAACTGCCGGGACTGCTACTAATCCGGTAAGGATTCTTGGGAGCAAATCTCCCTTAGGCTGCAACACTGTATAAGCCATATCGGCGATGCCTTTTTGAATACTGTTCAATTGCTAAGTCTAATTGTTTTGCCCCAAAATCAGGCCAAAAGCAATCAACAAATACGTATTCAGTGTAGGCCATTTGCCACAGTAGGTAGTTGCTTACTCGTAATTCGCCTGAGGTACGAATTAATAAATCAGGATCGGGGCAAAATTTAGTGTCAAGATTTTGGCTGATTAAGTCTTCTGTAATATCCTCTGGCTGCAGAGCTCCGCTTTTGATGTCAGCTGCAATTTTTTGTGTAGCTCTGCGAATATCATCTCGGCCTCCATAACTTAACGCTAAAATAACAGTAATACCTGTGTTTTCCTGGGTTCTGTCTTCAACGCTGCCAATCATGTCTCGCAAGTCTTTTGCGAACGCTGAGCGGTCACCAATAACTTTCACACGTACATTGTTTTTTATAAGCTTATCGATTGAATGTTGTAGGTACCAACGAAGCAGACCCATAAGTTCTTCAACCCACTCTTGCTCACGTTTCCAGTTTTCAGAAGAAAAAGCCCAAAGAGTTACATACTCAATTCCAATTTCTGCAGCGCGTCCTATTATCTCTTCAACAGCTTTTGCTCCAGCTCTGTGGCCTGCAATAGTAGGAAGCGATCTTGCTTTCGCCCAACGTCCATTGCCATCCATAATGATTGCGACATGCTTTGGAATATTTAAGTTCAACATCATAATTGGTATCACCATTTTGTTGTTAAATGTTTGGTTTTCAAAAGTTACCCTAAACTCTTTTGTCCCATATGCAGGAACTTTTCACGACGCATTTGTTTTAGCTGTGGTCCGCTATTGCGCATTAGGTCATTCATAACTATTTCTATCTGACGTCTTACAGATTCAACAACTTGTGTAGGAAAGCGTTGTGCTCCGCCAATAGGTTCAGGAATAATTGCATCAATTACACCAAGTGTTAGTAAATCTTGAGCAGTTAATTTTTGGGCTTCAGCAGCTTCAGCAGCTTTTGTTGAGCTGCGCCACAAAATTGAAGCACATCCTTCAGGGGAAATTACTGCATAAATTGCATGTTCAAGCATTAATACTGAATTTGCAGTTGCAATAGCAATGGCACCACCAGAGCTACCTTCACCAATGATGATTGTAATTAAGGGAACTTCAATAGTTAGACATTTTTCTATGCTTTTAGCTATTGCTTCAGCTTGACCACGTTCTTCGGCATCAATGCCAGGATAAGCACCAGGCGTATCAATAAACGTGATAACTGGTAATTTAAAACGATTTGCAATATCCATTAAACGTTGAGCTTTACGATACCCTTCAGGTTTTGGCATGCCAAAATTATGTTTTACACGGGATTCTGTATCGTTACCTTTTTCTTGGCCAATGACCAAAACAGATACACCACCTAAGGTCGCCAAGCCACCAACAATACTTTGGTCATCAGCAAATAAGCGATCACCAGCAAGTGGCACAAAATCAGTAAAAATTGCATTTATATATGCAGAAAATTTTGGTCTGTCCGGATGCCTAGCTACTTGAACCTTTTGCCAAGGTGTTAGCTGAGTATATGTCTGACGCATCATCTTATCTGCTTTTAATTGCAGCTTAGAAACCTCATCAGCGATGTTAAGGTCTTTGTTGTTAGCTAAGTGTCTTAGCTCTTCAATCTTACCAACAAGTTCAGCAATTGGTTTTTCAAAATCTAAAAATTTATTCATGGCCGTAGGTCATCAATCCATAGATAGGGTATAGGGTGTTTTTAAAAAATATTCAAGTTTTTAAGACTCATCTATCAAAATATTGGCGGTTTCCTTAGCTATAAAATTTGCTGATCCATTCAAAAGCTTTTGATGCTTCAGGGAAAAAATTAGGAATTTGTGCAAACCCATGAATGACACCAGGCA
Source organism: Candidatus Odyssella sp. (assembly GCA_020726185.1). GTDB lineage: Bacteria > Pseudomonadota > Alphaproteobacteria > Paracaedibacterales > CAITNM01 > CAITNM01. Next base: position 29,571 of record DYTB01000007.1, read on the forward strand.
CTTCTAAATAACCTTTTAGCTCCCCTTTTTCTTCTAATATTTTTTTAGCAAGTCTTGAATCATCGCGAAGGGGATCATATTCTGCAGCGATAATTAGGGTCTGGGGAAAATGAATATTTTTCATTTGCCATAGAGGCGAAACTTCTGGGAGTTTCGTTAATGTTAGGTCATGACCTGAATAATTGCTGATATAGTGCATTACTGAGTGTTTAGATAACATATAGCCTTCTGCGAATTCACTTAATGAATCCAATTTTCCTGTAAGGTCAAAAGATGGATAAAAAAAGATACATTCCTTGGGCAAAGCAAAGTGCTGATTATTTAATCGTACTATAAGCCCAGCCATTAAATTTGCGCCCGCACTGTCACCAGCGACACTAATGGGAAGGGATTGTTCAGCTATAGCCCATTTATATATGGCTTCAATTTCATTCAAAGCTACTGGATATGCATGTTCAGGAGATAAGGAGTATTCAATTGCTATAACGTTACTGTGGGTTGCCAGTGCTAATTTTTGGCACATGACATGATGGGTATCTAGGCTACCTTTGGTCCAGCCTCCACCATGTGCATATAAAATTACTCCTTTAGGTGCTTCAACCTGAAAAGAGCGAATCTTAATTGGTCGATCCACTTTTTGTAACGCAAGGGTGCTGTCTTCATGTGGAACATTTTGAAGTCGATTACCACCATACAGCGTGATCATTGTTTCAAGCTGATCCCGCATAAGTTCAACAGGAATTTTATCGATAGCAGGCAAGTTTAAATTTTTTAAACCTTCCAGAAACAATTGAGTCTCAGGTGTTAGCATAAAGTTTATCTTCCTATTACGCGGCTTTTGCTTTTTCTAACGCTTCTTCAATGTTACCAATCATGTAAAAATTGCTTTCAGGGATGTGGTCATAATCTCCATCACAAATTCCTTTGAAGCCTTTTATGGTGTCAGCTAATGACACAAGTTTCCCGGGAGAGCCAGTAAACACCTCTGCCACAAAAAATGGCTGAGAAAGGAAACGTTGAATTTTTCTGGCTCTGGAAACGGTCAATTTGTCTTCAGGAGATAATTCATCCATACCTAAAATGGCGATGATATCTTGCAATGATTTATACGTTTGTAATATTTTTTGTACATGGCGCGCTACTTGATAGTGTTCTTCACCAACAACGTCAGCTGATAGAATACGTGATGTAGAATCAAGCGGGTCAACTGCTGGGTAGATACCTAATTCAGCAATGCTTCTGCTTAATACTGTTGTTGCATCTAAGTGAGCAAAAGATGCAGCAGGGGCAGGGTCGGTTAAGTCATCGGCGGGAACATAAATTGCCTGAACTGAAGTGATAGATCCTTTTGTCGTTGAAGTTATTCGTTCTTGTAAATTACCCATTTCACTAGATAATGTCGGTTGATACCCTACTGCTGATGGCATACGCCCTAATAGAGCTGAAACTTCAGCACCAGCTTGGGTAAAGCGGAAAATATTATCAATAAAAAATAAAACATCTTTTCCTTCAACATCGCGAAAATATTCAGCGACGGTTAGTCCTGATAATGCCACACGAGCACGTGCTCCTGGTGGTTCATTCATCTGTCCATAAATAAGCGCTGCTTTTGATCCTTCTTCATCAAGTTTAACCACGCCAGAATCAATCATTTCATGGTAGAGGTCATTACCTTCACGAGTACGTTCGCCCACGCCTGCAAACACAGAATAGCCACCATGTGCTTTTGCAACGTTATTAATAAGTTCCATAATTAAAACAGTTTTACCAACGCCTGCGCCGCCGAAAAGACCAATTTTTCCACCTTTAGGGTAGGGGGTTAATAGGTCAATAACCTTAATTCCTGTGGTTAAAATTTCAGTGGCAGGTGACTGTTCTATAAATTCAGGGGCGCTGCGGTGGATCGACGATACTTGCTTGGTTTTTATGGGGCCACGCTCATCAATTGGTTCTCCAATAACATTCATAATACGTCCTAAAGTTTCTGGACCAACAGGCACATAAATAGGAGAGCCTGTGTCGATAACTTCTTGGCCGCGATGTAGTCCTGCGGTGGCATCCATAGCAATGGTACGCACAGTTCCTTCACCAAGGTGTTGAGCGACTTCTAGTATTAATTTTCCTTTAGTTTCACTGTCTTCTCTGGGTATTTCTAGAGCATTTAAAATAGGAGGAAGATAACCTTCAAAATAGACGTCAATAACAGCCCCCATGATTTGTGAGATATATCCTTTGTGTTGGGTGGTCATTATTGTGCTCCCTCTGATCCTGCGATAATTTCGGTTAGTTCTGTGGTTATTTGTGCTTGACGCGTGCGATTGTATTCAAGGCTTAGGTCACTAAGCATATCTTTTGCATTTCTGGTCGCATTATCCATAGCAGTCATGCGTGAAGCCATTTCCCCTGTTAAAGTTTCAAGCCAAGCTTGGTGAAGATTCGCACTTAAATATTGTGTAAAAAAGTGAGGCAAGAATACTTCTGCTGATGGCTCAAAAATATTTGTATCACTGTTAATTTGTGTAGATTCAAATACAAAAGGACAAAGAATTTTTGAATATGTCTGTTGCGTCAAAATATTTTTAAAAATTGACCCAATAAGGTGAATTCGGCCAATTTTTTTAGATTTTTTCAATGGCTCAATGGCTTTTGCAAGATTCAAAAAAGTTTGCGCACTCGGTTTTGTGAAATCGATATTAAAACTTGAATTTTGTGTTTGTTTGTCTTTTAATGCATCCGCGGCCTTTGGACCGAATATTAGCAGTTCAGGGTTAGAATGTTCTTCTAATACTTGGTTTATTTTACGCACAAGGTTACTGTGAAAGCTCCCGCATAAGCCTTTTTCTGCACCAAAAATGATTATTAAATCTTGATCACCTTCTGCATTTAACCAAGGAGACGCAGTTTCAATATCTTGGCTGACTTTTCCTAAATGACTACCAATAAGATTCAAGCGTTCAATGTAATCATGACCAAAATGGACGCGTTCCTGCAAACGACGTAGTTTTGCCGAAGCCACCATTTTCATGGCAGCTGTAATTTTTTGCGTTGATTTAACGCTTGAAATTCTTCTACGTAGTTCTTTTAGGCTCATGGGCAAAACGGCTTAGGAATTCATCTAAAAAGGTTTTTAATTTTTCTTCGTGTTCGTTGCTTAAAATACCAGTATGATTTATAGCGTACATCATTTCTGGTTCTTGAGTTTCAAGAAGGTGCAGATAGTCCTTTTGAAATTCTTTAATACGTTCCACTTGAACTTTATCAAGAAAGCCACGAACAGCTGCAAACAGCACAACAACTTCTTGTGCTAGCGAATAAGGTTTTCTTTGGTCTTGCTTTAACAGTTCAGTAAGTTTTGCGCCGCGAGCTAAAAGCGCTTGAGTATTTGCATCAAGATCGCTAGCGAATTGGGAAAACGCTAACATTTCTCGGTATTGAGCAAGCTCTAGTTTAATTTTACCAGCAACATTTTTCATAGCTTTAGTTTGTGCAGCAGACCCAACACGGCTAACGGAAAGTCCAACGTTAATTGCTGGGCGTATGCCTTGATAAAATAGTTCTGTTTCTAAAAATATTTGCCCGTCGGTGATTGAAATCACGTTTGTTGGAATGTATGCAGACACGTCACCTGCTTGTGTTTCAATAATTGGCAGTGCTGTTAATGAGCCTCCACCCAATTCATTACTTAATTTCGCCGCACGCTCTAAAAGACGTGAATGCAAGTAAAAGACATCGCCTGGGTAGGCTTCGCGTCCAGGAGGACGACGTAACAGCAACGACATTTGACGATAAGCTACAGCATGCTTGGAAAGATCATCGTAAATAATAAGTGCATGCATACCGTTGTCGCGAAAATATTCCCCCATGGCACAAGCAGTGTACGGAGCAAGATATTGCAAAGGAGCAGAGTCAGAAGCCGTTGCTGCAACAACAATAGTGTAATCCATAGCACCTTGGTCTTGCAGAGTTTTGACTAATTGCGCGACTGATGAACGTTTTTGGCCAATAGCTACGTAAATGCAATACAAATGTTTTTTAGGATCAGGGCCTTTATTGATTTCTCTTTGATTTAAAATCGCGTCAACAGCAATAGTGGTTTTTCCTGTTTGTCGGTCACCAATAATTAATTCTCGTTGCCCGCGTCCAATTGGAACTAAAGCGTCAATAGCAGTAATTCCAGTTAACATTGGTTCATGCACTGATTTTCTGGCGATAATACCAGGAGCTTTACGTTCGATAGGAGTAGATGTGACATCTTCTAATGGGCCAAGATCATCAATGGGATTGCCTAATGCATCAACCACACGACCGAGCAACCCTTTGCCAACACTTACGTTGACAATCTGGTGGGTTCTGCGTGCTTGGTCGCCTTCCTTAACTAACTGATCATTACCAACAATCACCACGCCTACATGATCAACTTCAAGGTTTTCTGCAATGCCCCGTACTGGTGTGCCGTCGCTGGTAATAATATCAACCCATTCTCCAGCTTGAACATTGTCTAAGCCATAGATGCGAGCAATGCCATCACCAACAGAAAGGACTGTGCCAACTTCATAACTGTCAAAAGCCTTATCAGCATGATGTAGAGTATTCCTGATGATATCGCTGATTTCGGTAGCGCGATGCTGCATAAAATTTAGGCCTCTTTTAGTTGGTAAGATAGACGATTTAGGCGACTTTTTAAACTATAGTCTAAACAACGTTCACGAATAAAGACTCTGAACCCACCTAAAAGCTCAGGAGCACGGTGACGTTCAAATCTGTAAGCTTGGGCTGGATACATTTTTTTCAATAACCTTTCTATTGCACTAATATTGCTTTTTTCAATTTGTGCAAATTCTATACGAATGGGTGTTGTATTAGTTTGAATATCAACAAGAGCTAAAAAATCATTGAAAATATTTTGTAGAAAAGTGCCGCGTCTGTTAGTCACAATTATCTTTAAAAAATTCACAAATAATTCGGAAAAATTCATAAGCTTTCCAACTTCACCTAAAATATGAAGCGCATTTTTTACGCGCAAAAAGTTACTTTTTAAAATGTGCTCTAGTTCTTTATTGCTTTTTAGAATCTCATTGAACGTATTTATATCACTCAAAATGGCTTCAGTACTCTCTGTAGAGGAAGCTTCCTTATATAGGGCAGTTGCATAACGTCCTGTTAAGCTGACCCGAAGTTGAACACTTTGAACGTGCATATTACTTTTGATGATGCGCTTTTATACCCACCAGTATAGCAGCATGTTAGGGGGAATTGCGAGATGCGGTTATTTAATTTTTGTTGGATAAATCAACTCTAAGAAATAACGCCTAAAATTTCTTTGAAATGTTTTGCGCATACAATTTTTGCAGTTTGAGAAATACTATGACCACCTTTTTGTTCAATTACTTCTTTTACAGCTGTATTAAATTTTTTTGATCCTACCTTTTTCTTGAAAATATCTCGTGAAAAATGATAGATATTTCCAAAGATCGGATCATCGTTATTGATTGCCATCAAAATTGAATGGGGAAGCTTAATGTCTTCATCAGGAGTCCATACCCAAGGACAACCAGCAAAACACACGCTTCCGCAAGAATCTGGTAAAGAATAAGCAAGCATTTGAGCAAGAATTCCTCCTTGAGAATAGCCAACGAAATGTAAATTCTTCATTGTTATTCCTTCACGCTTCATAAAATCTTTAATGCCTGCTTTTAAGCTTTGAAGTTGTGGGGCAATATTTTTTATTTTTTCTAAAAGCGCTTTAATATTTGCTGGTGTTTGATTTTCTGGATTTGATATGTGCACTAAATCGGGCAACAACTCATTCACATCAAACCAAGAATGGTCTTTTGCTTCGGGGATGTATACCGCACATTGTGAAGAGGAGGGGCGTATGCCTTCGTTCCTTGCAAAATCAATCCATTCATTACAACTTTCTGCGCTTCCACCTAGACCATGTAAAAATACGATCCCAACTTTTTCATGATTTCCATTTATATGTGAAAATGGTGGGTCAAAAAATTCATAGTATGTTTGTGTGCTTCCACCTAGGTCATGGAATAACATGAAGAAAAATAGTTTGACAAAAGTATTTTTATTCATAATTTTTAATATATTTAAGACAATTCATAATATAAATATATATTATATTGTTTAATTAAATATTAAGAGTGAGCTATATGCTGCTTAATTATAGAAAAAATCTAATGATGTTATTTGAATGTATAAAAAGATATTCGGGGGAGTTATGCCCCCGAACTATATGATGGTAGTTTTTCTTACGCAAACAAAGGCATAATAACGTACGCTTCGTTGTTGGTGTTTGCTGGACGTATAATAATTGGTGTGTCTGGAGAAGTTAAATGCATATTCATTTCTTCGTCTTTAATTAATCCAGCAACGTCAAGCACGTAGCGAACGTTAAAACAAATTTGAATGGGGTCACTGCATGATGATTCTACATCAACTTCTTCTTGAGCAGCGCCTAGTTCTTGGCTGATTGCTGAAAGCTTTGCGTGCTGATTTTCGAGATTAATACGTAGAATTTTATCTCGATCAGTGATAACGGTACTGACACGGTCAGCAGCATCTGCTAGTGCGCGTGTGTTTACTTTTACGGTGCGTTCAATGTCTGCAGTCAATGTTTGTTGGTATTCTGGAAATTCTCCATCAACAAGGCGTGTGCTAAAACTCATACGATTTTGACCGCCTTGTATGCTAAGTTCGAATCGACTGTCCGAAAGTCCTGCTTTTACTTGTTCAGGTGCTTCCTCCAATAGTTTTCTTATCTCAGTAATGGCTTTACGGCCAATGATCATTGAAGGTATGTCTGCTGATCCTTCAGGCGCATTGATGCTTACGCAGGCTAAGCGATGCAAATCACTAGCAACTGCACGTAGTTTCATGCCATCTTCTTCAAAAAAATGAAAATGAATGCCATTTAGATGATAACGGGTTTCATCTGTCGACATAGCAAACCTTGTGTGGTCAATCATGTAGCGGAAATCGCTAGCACCGATGTCGAAATGATGAGTAAGCACAGAGCTAGTAATTTCAGGAAAATCTTCAGGTGCAAGTCCTGGAAGGTTGAAATGAGAACGGCCAGCTTTAACACTTAATTGCTGTGTTTCTTGGTTAATTTCAATATCAATTGGAAGGTCTGGAAGTTTCTTAATAATGTCGTGAAGCAGATGCGCAGGAACGCATATGCGTCCTGCAATACGAACTTGCGCAGGGACAGTCTCAACCAAAGCCATATCAAGATCTGTTGATGTTAATGTGAGACCTGCATGAGTTGCGCTAAGCAAAACATGACTTAAAACTGGAATCGTTGTACGTTTTTCAACAATACTTTGTCCGTGTGACAACGCTTTTAAAAATGAGTTTTTTTGAACTGTGAGTTCCATGATTGCTCCAAAAATTGGTCGAAGGTTATATTTTGTAAATTTTTATGTTTGTAAGCTGCGTTTTAGAATTTCAACATCATTAGCAAAATCAAAATCATCTGCGCACAATTCTTGAATTTTTCTAACAGCATGTAAAATTGTTGTATGGTCGCGCCCACCAAATTTACGTCCGATTTCAGGTAGTGACTTGCTGGTTAATTGTTTTGCTATGTACATGGCAATTTGACGAGGTCTGGCAATATTTTGCATGCGACGATTTGAAACCATATCTGACATTTTAATGTTAAAGTATTCAGCCACTTTGCGCTGAATTTCTTCAACCGTTAGGCGTTGGTCATTAGAGCGAAGTAGATCACGCAAAACTTCTTGCGTTGTGTCTAAAGAAATTGACCTGCCTACAAGGCTTGCATGGGCTAAAATACGATTCAAAGCACCTTCTAATTCGCGAATGTTGGACGTTATTTTAAATGCTAAAAATTCCAAAACTTCTTTGGGCATTTTAACACCTAGGGCTGCAGACTTTGCTTGTAAAATTCCCAAACGTAATTCATACGTTGTAGGGTGAATATCAGCAACAAGTCCCCAACCTAAACGTGACTTAAGCCGTTCTTCCATATTTTCAAGGTCTGATGGTGATTTATCAGCAGACACAATGACTTGATGATTTTTATCAACTAGAGCATTGAATGTGTGAAAAAATTCCTCTTGAGTAGTATCTTTACCGCTAATGAATTGCACATCGTCAATCATTAAGACATCAACCGCTCTAAATTGGTCTTTGAAAGAAACCATGTCTTTGTAGCGTAATGCACGTACAAACTGGTACATGAATTTTTCAGCTGATAGATAAATAACTTTACGAGCAGGGTGACATTGACGAATCTTCCAAGCAATTGCATGCATAAGATGTGTTTTACCAAGCCCAACTCCGCCATACAAAAACAGTGGATTGAATTGTGGTGTGGAAGATTCTGCAACGCGTAACGCTGCTGCATAAGCTAATTCATTTGGTTTTCCAACCACAAAATTTTCAAAAGTGAAACGATTGTCTAAAGGGGCGCCTGTGTATGTGCCAGCTTCTTCTTTTTCAAATGAATCAAAACTTTCTTGAGTCCTTACTTGAGCTGGAATCGTGCTAGAGTTAGTGTTCGCAATGGTGACAGGTGCTTCATGAATAATAATTTTCACGCCTTGGATAACCATATTAATTTGTTTCCAAGATTTTTCCATTGATTCTAAGTAATGATTTTCAACCCAGTCTTTTGCAAAGCTATTTGGAGATCCAAGAACAAGCATCATGCCATCAAGGCCTAACAGCTCAAGTGGTTCTATCCAACTTTTGCTGTGGCTCACACCAATATCAGTTGCTACTAGCTCTTTGACCATGTTCCACTGGTCTTTTAGCATAGCAGTAGGGCTTAAGCGGTCTACTGAAGCGACAACAGCTCCCTGATCGACCAACTGAGGTTGGGCCATTTATTGTGTACCTATAAAATGAAAACGAATAATGTAATCACTAAAATAGAAGAGCGAAACTAAAAATACAACCCCTAAATCAAAATTTATCCACAGGGGAAAGTGCTTAAAAATTTAGTAATCCAACGAAGTTACTCTTTCAGTTTAAATACATATTCGTTGCAGCCTAACCCACCAGCACACGTTTTAAGAAGCTGTAACTCAAAATTTCTTTCTTTGAAAAAATTAAAGACTTCTTCTGGTTTTGCAACTTCAAAAGGGTATCCGCCAACCCAGTCAATGACATCGTGGTAGGCCGACATGCCGCGATTATTTTTACCGTATGTTATCCATGTTTTAAAAGGATTTCCGGATTTGAGAAAATCTTTAATGAAGGTAATGATCCATTGTCTAAATAACGTGTAGTAAGTTAGAAGGGTTTTCATGAAGCATGATCCCTTATTGTATTTTTCCTTAATCCATTTCCAGCGCTTTGAAGCTCCACCTTGGTCATTGTAAATCGAGATAAAAAGATGACCATTGCTAGCTACCATATTTGCTGTGTTTTCAAAGGCAACGTACATATGGCCTGTATGGTGTAATACTCCCCAAGAATATAAAATATCCACTTTTCCGAATTTCTTTAAAAACTCTTTATCAAGTGCAGACCCCTGTTCAACAGTCCATCGGTTGTCAGTATTGGCATATTTTTCTTTAAGGTATTTTGTGCAATTGACTGAATCTTGGTCATAATCAAATGAAAAAACTTTTGCGCCTAAGCGATAAGCTGCAAGACTAAACAATCCGCTGCCTGACACAACATCAAGAAAAATTTTGCCTTCAAGGCTTTCTAGCCCTAATTTTTCTTGTAAGCTTTTTTCAGCTTCTTTTATACGATCATCGTTCAATGTAGTTAAAAAACGTGACCAATTTTTACCAAAAGAAAATCTGTCTTTAGGGTCAAGCGATTGTGTGTGTTGCATTTTAAACCATCATGTTGCGCGTTGCTGTTGGTAGCTTAAGGGTTAGACCGTCTAGCTCTTCCGTTATAATAATCTGACAACCAAGGCGTGAAGTGTGGGTTAAGCCAAATGCTAGATCTAGCATGTCTTCTTCATCTTCAGTGGCTGCAGGTAAAACTTCAAACCATGGTTCATCTACCACTACATGGCAGGTTGAACAAGCTAATGAGCCTTCGCATGCTCCTTCTAAATCAATACTATTGCGGTGGGCAATTTCCAAAACAGAAAGACCAAGAGGAGCATCAACAGTTATTTTTTCACCGTCTGGCTTGATAAAATGAATGGATGGCATAAAGTTCCTTAACTATATAGTTTGGTGTTGAAATTTTTGTTTTATGGCATGTGCAATACGCTTTTCAGCAAACGGTTGCGCTAATAAAGCTAGATCATCACATGCTTTTTGGATTGACGAACAATCCTGAATGCTAAGCTTTTGTTTTACATCCCGAACACAAACTTTTAAAGCATTTATCTGGTCTTCGTCAAGAAGGTGAGCATCTAAATTTAGAGCACTTTCCAGCTGAGCAATGAGTTGCTCGGCTTTTATTTTTGCGGCAATAAGTAATCGGTTGCTCAGATCTTCTTCTCCGTGTTCGTAACCTTGCTTCAGCATGAGGGCGTAATCTTCGGTACTTAATCCATAGGAAGGTTTCACTTCTACCTGTTGGATAATTCCAGTTGTTTGTTCTGTGGCACTTACGGTCAACAGGCCGTCTGCATCTATGCTAAATGTTAAGCGAATCTGCATCTATGCTAAATGTTAAGCGAATACGTGCTGCGCCAGCTAACATAGGGGGAATACCTATTAAAGTGAACTGTGCTAAAGAGCGGCAATCTTTTACAAATTCTCTCTCTCCCTGGACTACATGAATGCTTATAGCTGTTTGCCCATTTTCGTATGTTGTAAAATCTTGAGCCATGCGAATAGGAATAGGGCTATTTCGAGGAATGATCACTTCAACAATGCCCCCCATGGTTTCAATGCCTAATGAAATGGGAATAACATCCAGAAGTAGGGTGTCGGTGCCAAAAGTTAATTGATGAGCTTGCAGCGCTGCGCCATATGCAACGACACAATCTGGGTCAAGCTTGGTAAGCGGCTCTTGTTCAAAGAATTCTTTAACAGATGTTCTAACGGCATTTAGTTTGGTTGATCCGCCAACTAAAATAATTCCATCAATTTGATCTTTAGTAACGCTTGCATCTTTAATGGCTTGGTCGCAAATAGATAGCGTTTGTTTGATAAGCGGCTGACACAGATCACTCAGTACTTTTTCGTAATCTATAAGCAAGAGTTTCTTTGGCCCTACGCGCTTTTAGGTGATCATCCCAACCAAAATGTTTTGTAATTATGGTGTCTATATCGTCACCACCCAATTGTGTGTGACCACCTGTTGCAAGCACTTGAAAAACGCCTTTGCGCATAGCTAAAATTGATACATCAAAAGTACCACCGCCTAGGTCATAAACGGCAAAAATTCCTTCTTTTCCTGTATCAAGGCCATAGGCTAGTGCTGCTGCAGTTGGTTCATTAATTAAACGCAAAACTTCAAGGCCAGCTAAAGATGCTGCATCTTTTGTGGCTTGACGTGCTGTATCGTCAAAGTACGCAGGAACAGTAATCACTGCTTGGTGGACTTCACAACCTAAGGCTTTTTCTGCACGGTTTTTTAAACGTTTTAAAATGTCTTGAGCGGCAGTTAAGGCAGTATGTTCGCCAGAAATTATGGATGTAGGTTCATGCATCATTCGTTTGGTAGAATGCAAATCACCTGTTGGGGTGCTAATCACCGATGGCATAAATAACGGACCTAGGTTATCTACTAAAACTTGTGGCTTTCCATTTTGCCAAATGGCCACAACAGAATTGGTTGTGCCTAAATCAATGCCGATGGCTTGTGATGTTATTTCTGGCTTTATGGTGCCTGCGCTTGGCTCGCTAATTTGCAGTAGCATCGAGCTTCCTAAGAGTCGTGCTAAAAATTTAAGCCTGGCATAAGCTGTCAGCGTTTTTGTTTCAGCGTCTTCCTGCAGCGCTGATTCAAACTGAACAAGTGCATCTTGATAAAATGGTCTAAGGTCATGACCAGATTTTGCCATGTCTTGAAGTTCCATCATTTCCATTAGAAGAATTGAGTCATTTGTTGTTTCTTCATTTGGTAATTTCCAGCCTTTAGCTTTTATGGCGTTATCGGCACATTTTAAGGGTGACCTTAAAATTTGGTATGCTTCATTTGCGTATGCAGAAATTTGTTCAGCGCTTTTTTTCATGAATGCATCTTCACCATTAAACTTATCTGGATGCAGATCTTTCATCATTTCAACGTAACGTTCATCAAGGGTTGCTTGGTGAACATAAATGCTAATGGGCAGTCCAAAAAGTTCGAAGGGATTTTTATACATGAAACGATTTTCCGCAGCCACAGCGGCCTTTTTCATTGGGATTATTAAACACAAATCCTGACTGAAATTTATCGGTTACAAAGTCCATTTCTGTGCCAATCAAAAACATAATGGCCTTAGGATCAATGAGAATTGTAACGTCGTCAACAACAATACACTCATCTAATGCATGTTTATCATCAGCATATTCAATACTATAAGCTAGGCCATTACATCCTTTAGTTTTTAACCCAACACGAATACCAACGCTTGCTTTTTCGCGTTTTTGCAAAAGGACTCTAACTTGTTCAAGAGCTGCTTGAGATATGGTGACTGCCTGGCGCATAGGATTTTATGACTTCTGCTTTGCTTTAAAATCAGCAATTGCTGCTTTAATTGCATCTTCAGCCAAAATTGAGCAATGAATTTTTACAGGAGGCAATGCTAAATGGGAAGCATTTTGCGTATTTTTTATAGTGGATGCTTCATCAATTGATTTACCTTTGATCCATTCAGTGACAAGAGATGACGATGCAATGGCTGAACCGCATCCGAAGGTTTTAAATTTTGCATCAGAAATTGTGCCATCATCGTTTACAGCAATTTGAAGTTGCATGACGTCTCCGCATGCAGGTGCGCCCACAAGGCCTGTTCCAACATTTTTACTGGTTTTATCCATTGAACCTACGTTCTTAGGATTTTCAAAATGTTCAATAACTTTTTCACTGTACGCCATAATTTTTCTCCTTAATGTGCTGCCCATTGGATGGATTTTATATCAATGCCTTCTTGTGCCATATCCCAAAGTGGGCTCATGGCGCGTAGTTTATTAACTGATGCGGTAATTGAATCAATTGCTTGATCAATTTCAGCTTCGGTTGTAAAACGTCCAATACCAAGGCGCAATGATGTATGTGCTAATTCTTCTTCAACGCCTAAAGCACGCAGTACATAAGATGGTTCTAGAGACGCGGAAGTACAAGCGGAGCCAGACGAAACTGCTAAATCTTTAATGCCCATCATTAGGCCTTCACCTTCAACATATGCAAAGCTGATATTCAAATTTCCAGGAATACGTTGCGTAGCGTCACCGTTTAAATATATTTGATCAAGATTTTTCTGAAGTCCTCTGTATAAGCGATCGAATAATTTTTTGATTCGCTCTTCTTCACTTTGCATTTGAGTTTTGGCAATAGCGCATGCTTCACCTAGTCCTACACACAAAGGGGTGGGTAAAGTGCCTGAGCGCATTCCCCGTTCTTGACCTCCACCGGTAATAATAGCATTCAAACGAACGCGTGGTTTACGGCGTACAAATAACGCACCAATTCCCTTGGGACCATAAATTTTGTGCCCAGAAATACTTAAAAGATCAATGTTCATAGCTTCAACATTAATAGGAATTTTGCCAGTTGCTTGTGCTGCATCGGTGTGAAAATAAACGCCATGTTCCCGACAAATTTTTCCTATTTCAGCAATCGGTTGAATAACACCAATTTCATTATTTACCATCATAATCGAAACTAAAATAGTTTGATCTGTAATGGCATTTTTTAATACATTCAGATCTACTAATCCGTTTTGTTGTACGGGTAAGTAGGTAACTCTGAATCCTTTTTCTTCTAAATGACGGCAGCTATCAATCACACATTTGTGTTCGGTAACGCAGGTGATAATATGGTTTTTTTTATCTTTGTTAAAATCAGCAACGCCTTTTATGGCCAAGTTATTTGATTCTGTAGCGCCACTTGTGAAAATAATTTCGCATGGATCGGCATTAATTAAATTAGCGATTTGTTCGCGAGCATGTTCAACAGCAGCTTCCGCTTCCCATCCGTAAGAATGATTGCGCGAATGCGGATTTCCAAAATTTTGCGTAAAGTAAGGAATCATTTTTGCAACAACGCGTTCATCACATGGGGTGGTTGCCTGATAATCCAGGTAAATTTGTTTAGCCATAGTTTGCCTCGTTGTGTTTTTTGGTTTGGATATCATATAAAGATGCCCAAACAGAAATGCATTGGTTCATATCTTCTTCCGTTGTGTTCCAGCCATAGCTAATGCGTAATGCACATTTTGATAATTCATCACTCACGCACATGGCCTTTAACACATGGGATGCCTTTACTTTCCCTGATGAGCACGCAGCACCAGAACTAACCGATATGTTATTAAGGTCAAAGTGCATAAGCTGCACTTCGCTTTGAACGCCAGGCATGGCAACAGATGTTGTGTTAGAGACGCGTGTTGCTGAGTTTGCAAAAATTGTTGCTTCAGGACAATATTCAAGAATATTGTGTTCAAGTTTTTTTTGTAAGGGAAGTAGTGTTTTCCAATCAAACTGAGGGCCTGCTAAAGCTGCGCCCATACCGACAGCGCCTATAATATTTTCAGTGCCGCTACGTAAACTGCGTTCTTGACCGCCACCTTCAATAAGAATTTTCAAATGAAGTGATCCATTGATGATAATGGCGCCAATTCCTTTGGGGCCACCAAATTTATGTGCGGAAATACTAAAGCTGGGTAGGCTATTCCAGTCAAAAGAAATCTTACCAACGGCTTGCGCGGCATCCACATGTAAATGGGCATTGTGGCTTTTACAGATTTGTAATATTTCATCAATTGGCTGAATAACACCGGTTTCATTGTTAACCGCTAAAATGCAAACTAAGGCTGATGATGAATTTTTCAAAAGTAGATCAAGTGCTTCAAGCCTAACAATTCCATTTCCATCTACTGAAATAATTGTTGCATCTTTCCGTATATTTAATACGCTGTCATGTTCAACAGCAGATACAAAAATATTCCCCCCAAAGCCTTTTAAAATCATATTATTTGCTTCAGTTGCGCCACTAGTAAACGTAACGTTACGTGCAGGAACTGCAAAATAATCAGCGACTTGAGTACGGGCATTTTCTAAAATTTTTCGCGCATTTCTGCCATGACCATGAACAGATGATGGATTGCCTAAGCAATCAAATGTTTCAACCATTGCATGTCGTGCATGAGATGTAATTGGGGTCGTTGCATTATAATCAAGGTATATCATGCGGCGACCATATTATCTATTTTTGCACGGTTTAGCACAACAATAGGGTGATGATGATTGCCGCCAGCTACATCAGCCAAACTCACTTGAATAAGATAGTCATGCATAACATGCTCTAGCTCGTACCACAGATGATGGGAATTACAACGCTTTCCGCTTGTATGACAGCCATTTGCTTCATGAGAATTACATCTGGTCACTTTAACCGGCGCATCAGTGCACAAAATAATATCATATATTCGTATGCTGTTAGCTTCGCGAGCTAATTCATACCCACCATTTATGCCTCGTGCACTTTTAACAAGATTACCACGCCTTAGCTTGGAAAATAGTTGCTCTAGATATTGCAAAGGTAGACTTTGGCGCTCAGCTATTAAAGATAAAGGTACACAAGAACCATTATCTTGCTGAGCAAGATCAACCATGGCCATAATGGCATATCTGGATTTTGTGCTTAATTTCATAGCAATATTTCCGTTGGTATGTTACCTTGAGGCAAGATGTTTTGATATTGTGTGTCGAACTTAAGATACCTGATTAAAAAAGTCAACTTTTAAAAGGCTTTATTTCTAGGGATATTTTGTTTTATTGACGTTTTGTAAAATATAGAAAGGAATTTATTTTAAGATGCCTGAAGTAATTTTTACTGGTCCTGCGGGACGTGTTGAAGGTCGATATACTGCCGGTCCATTGGCTTCATCCCCTGTTGCGCTGATACTACATCCTCATCCAAAGCATGGTGGGACTATGAATAATCGAGTTGTTTATTCTTTGTGTCAAACATTCGCTAAAAAAGGATTTTCAACTCTTCGTTTTAATTTTCGTGGGGTGGGGCGCTCAGAAGGTGCATATGATAATGGAGAAGGCGAATTAGCTGACGCAGCAGCAGCTATGGATTGGTTGCAATCAACTCATCCACAAGTAAATAGTTTTTGGGTTGCTGGCTTTTCTTTTGGTGCTTGGATCGCTATGCAGTTATTAATGCGTCGCCCTGAGCTTGATGGCTTTATTGCCCTTAGTCCACCAACAAACATGTACGACTTTAACTTTTTGGCACCATGCCCTGTTTCTGGTCAGATTATTCACGGTGAGCAAGATGCCGTAGTGCCATACCAGTATACTGATGCCTTGGTACAAAAATTACGTAGCCAAAAAGGCATTGCTATTGATTACCAAGTATTAAAAAATACAGATCATTTTTATAGCGAAAGCTTGGAAGAAATGATTGGTCATGTAGATAATTACATAGAATTACGAATTACGAACGTTTTGAAAAAACGTACTGCATAATGCAGCATAATATGGATGGACCGCTACTCTAGTTTCTTATTGTCTATAAGCTATAGGAACACTAGACGGAAGTAGTTTCATAAATTTTATGCGTTAATTGCTTTGAGTTTTTGTGGATTTTCCCTACAATTTAAGAAAAATACAATTAAATTGTTTTGGCAGACTCTAAATCAAACCTTATAGAATTTATGCAAGCCTTTGATCGCTTGATTCCTATGGATTCTGGCGTCAGTGTATCGGGTACGGCACCGCCCAACCAAATGCCTGCTTGGGTGGTGAAAATTCTTGATTATACAGAATCAGCCATTCATGGATTCGAAGATCACTGTACACTTCGTGGATTTTATGCGCGCACTTCTCGTGGCACAAATATGGCTGCAAATGCTAATGTTTTGTCGTCTAACACCTTGCGTCATAGCCACGTTATTTTATATATTCCAAGGGGCAATCTGCAAACCAAGTTGGAAAGTCATATCTATAAATCGTCTCCAATTAATAAAATAACGATTGTTAATATTGCAGAAATGGACGGTGTAATTGGTAAGCTTCAAGAAATTGAATATGAACAATGCTATGTGCAGCAACTAGAGCCAATGTTGGATTGGCTTTTGGTTGAGCTAAAAATCACCAAGTACAACAACACACTTTATAAATATGGAACAGATGGTCGTTTAGAAGGTAAGGATATGGCTACCATGGATTATACCCTTAATCCAAAAATTGATGTGCATATTTATAGCAATCGCCCCTCTGAAGATGAAGAAGATCAATCTGATCAGGTGGAAGAAGAGGATGAATCACAGGCGGACGATGAGCAAGAAAAGCAACAAGATGATGCTGAAGAGGAACCTAATTCTGATTTCAATCCTGATACTGATAACCAAGATGATGCAACTGAAAATGATGATGCTGTGCAAGGTGTTGAATCAAATTCTCTTGCCAATGCAGAGGATAGTCCTGCTGTTGAGGCAGTTAAATCTCTTGCGGGTGATGATAAGCAAGCGGTAACTGATGCTGTAGCTGCTGATAATGATGCATCGAGTGCTGATTCAAACGGTGACAATGATGATTCATCAGGTAGTGATTCTGGTGATGCTTTGGGCTCAAATAATGCTGCCGATGGCAGTTCTTTAGGAGAACCAGCAATAGGTGCGACTTCTGCATTGGCTTCTGGTGATATGACGGGAGCAGCAACAGCTGCAGCAACCCAGGCAATGAAAGAAGCTGGGATGAGTGACGAGCAGATAGCAGTGGCGCAAGCAGCGACTTCTGCATTGGCTTCTGGTGATGTGACGGGAGCAGCAACAGCTGCGGCAACTCAGGCAATGAAAGAAGCTGGGATGAGTGAAAAGCAGATAGCAGCGGCGCAAGCAGCTGAGAGAGCGCTAGGATTAAGTCATGGACGAGCAGCTTCAGATGCAGCAAGTAGTGATGGGTCAAGTTCAAGCTCTGCCTCAGGTGGTGGAGATTCTGATAGTGCAGTCGGTGGTGATGATTCAAGCTCAGCTGCAGCCTCAGGTGGAAATGATGAAAGTACAGCTGCCGCTTCAGGTGGAAGTGATTCTGGTGGTGCAGCCGGTGGAAATGATGAAAGTACAGCTGCCGCTTCAGGTGGAAGTGATTCTGGTGGTGCAGCCGGTGGAAATGATGAAAGTACAGCTGCAGCCTCAGGTGGAAATGATAAAAGTACAGCTGCCGCTTCAGGTGGAAGTGATTCTGGTGGTGCAGCCGGAGGTGATTCAAGTTCAGCCGCTGCTTCAGGTAATGGAAATCCAGCCAGTGATAATGCTGCAGACGATACTTCGACTGATTCATCTAAATCTGGAAAATCTAAGAAAAAAAAGAAAAGTTTGTTAGATGATATTGTTAAAAAAACAGATGAATCGCAAAAAAGAAGTTAGTTAGCTTTTGAAATTTAGTTGTGCTTTTAAAAAATATTTCAATTGCAATTTTAAACTTAGATTTCCTTGTGCTATGGTAGCGATTATTTGAATTTTATTTGTTATGCGTATATTTCCTCAAAGTTTTGTCCAAGGATTATTTTTAAGCCTGAAAGATTTGTATACTGTTGTGATGACAGTTGCTTCATTATTGTCATTCTTAGCAATAAAAAGTTATTCAATTTTTGACAACTCAGTTAATGCTTCGACACCGCAGTTAACTAAAAACTGGTTGGGCTGGAGTGGAGCATTTTTTGCAGATATATGTTGTCAGTTTTTTGGAGTTTTTTCTTATGCAATTCCATTTGTTCTTGCTTTAGCTGCGCTTCGCGCTGTTATGAGTTATTTTAAGCGTCCTCTTTCAAACTCATTTGTTCTGCTTATTTTTGGGATTTTGCAGTTACTTATTACTTTTACTTATTATCAGGGTTTTCTGATGAAAATCGGAAAGCCTTTGGGAGGTGCTTTTGGATTGATTATGCTTAAAAGCTTAGAAAAATTTCTTGATATGTACCAACTAAAGGAATGGCTTGAAGAGCTAGTGTTTGTAGTTGGATTATCTGGCTTTTTTTGCATTATATTTGGATTGGGCATTACAGAAGACCACGTCAAAAGTGTACGTGACTGCTTGAAAGGCATTGGAAAAGGAATTAAGGGACTTTTTGATGCACCAAATGAATATATATTTCAGCGTTCCATATCTTTGAAAGCAAACAAAGAAGCTGAGTTGGAGCCAGAATTGGACATTGGTTTTTTTAATACCTCTAGTGACGAATTTTTACAAGATGCGGATGGAAATATTGAAAATATTGTACAAAAACAAAGCGATATAACTATAGAAAAACCGAGAGAGCTTACGAAAAAATTCCATAAAATAGCATCTAATCGAGAAGATGGTTATGTTTATCCGCCTGTTGAATTGCTTGACGATACACAGCAAAAAAAGTTGGTTGTTGATTCTCAGGAACTGCAGCAACAAGCTAAATTACTTATGGAAGTTTTGCAGGAATTTGGCATTAATGGAGAAATAACAAGTATTCGTTCAGGGCCCGTTGTTACGATGTATGAACTAAAACCTGCGGCAGGCATAAAAACTGCCCGTGTTATTGGTTTGGCTGATGATATAGCAAGGTCAATGAGTGCTATCTCTGCTCGTATTGCTACTGTTCCTGGGCAAAATGTTATTGGTATAGAATTGCCTAATCATAAGCGACAGACCGTCTATATGCGTGATTTGCTGCTTCAAAATGAATTTAAAAACACAACTGCAATTTTACCATTAGTATTAGGGCAAGATATTGTTGGCGTACCTATTATTGCTGACTTGGCTAAAATGCCTCATCTTTTAGTGGCTGGAACAACAGGTTCAGGTAAGTCTGTTTCCGTTAACGCTATGATTTTGTCTATTTTGTTTAGGTTGTCACCTGATGAATGTCGCTTCATTATGATTGACCCTAAAATGTTAGAGCTCTCTGTTTATAATGACATTCCTCATTTGTTAACTCCTGTTGTCACAGAGCCTAAAAAGGCAATTGTTGCTTTAAAATGGGCGGTTAAAGAAATGGAAACGCGTTATCGTAACATGGCACGGCTTGGGGTGCGTAACATTGAGGGGTACAATACGCGGCTGAAAGAAGCAAAAGCAAAAGGGGAAATTATTGCAAGGCGGGTTCAAACCGGTTTTGATCCCGATACAGGCCAAGCAATTTTTGAAAATCAGGTTCTTGATCTTAAACCGCTTCCTTACATTATAGTGGTTATTGATGAAATGGCTGATTTAATGATTGTTGCAGGTAAGGAAGTTGAATCAGCTGTTCAGCGATTGGCGCAAATGGCACGTGCAGCAGGGCTTCATTTAATTATGGCAACGCAGCGCCCATCTGTTGATGTAATTACTGGCACTATAAAAGCCAACTTCCCAACCCGAATTAGTTTCCAGGTTACTTCTAAAATTGATAGTCGGACAATTTTGGGTGAGCAAGGAGCAGAACAGCTTCTGGGGCAAGGTGATATGCTGTATATGAGTGGTGCAGGACGTGTTATCCGTGTTCATGGACCATTCATGAAAGACACCGAGGTTGAATCGGTGGTTGCCTTTTTGAAAGAACAGGGTGAGCCAACCTATGTTGATGATGTTACCACTGACACCGAAGATATGTTTTCTATGTCTAGTGAGGTAGCGGATGCGGGTGATTCTATGTTTTCCCAAGCGGTAGAATTGATTAAGCGGGAAAATAAAATTTCAACAAGTTTTATTCAGCGTCATTTTCAAATAGGCTATAACAAAGCAGCACGTATCGTTGAGCAGATGGAAAAACAAGGGATTGTAAGTGCGGCAAATCACCAAGGTAAGCGAGAAATACTTGTATCTTAGGTGTATTTTGGATATACTGCGCTGAAGCCTTACTGGTTTCTGGTAATATATTTAACATAGAGATGATGGTTATATTAGGTTCATGAGAGACTATTTCAGCCAAGCTAATCGCTCACAAATAACTGTGAGCTTCATGCCCCCAAAAACGATTGTTTTGGTTGGGTTAATGGGTAGTGGAAAAACAAGCATAGGAAAGCGTCTTGCGAACAGACTTGAGCTTTCTTTTTTTGATTCAGACATTGAAGTTGAACAAGCTGCTGGTTACCCTATCAAAGAAATTTATGAAATTTTTGGCGAGCAGTCTTTTCTTGATGGAGAGCAGCGAGTTATTAAGCGTTTGCTTGATCAACCAACCCACGTATTAGCGACGGGTGGTGGTTCATTTGCTTACGAACAAACAAGAAAAATTGTTAAAGAAAAAGCTATTTCTGTTTGGTTGAAAGCAGACGTTGAAACATTAGTTGCCAGGGTTTCAAGGCGTACAGACCGCCCTATGTTTACTGATTCAAATCACCGAGAAGTTTTAGACAAATTAATTGCGGAACGCTACCCTGTATTTGAAGAGGCTGATGTTCATGTGCAAACACTGGATGAGCCTACAAATGCTACGGTTGATCGTGTTATTCAGGCTATGAGCGATTTTATTCGGGCGAAGTATCCGAACTATTACGTTTTGAAATCTGTATAACTACAACCTTTTAATTTAGGAGTAGGACCGTGTTTTTTAAAAAGGTATCCTGCGTTGTTGTTATGATAGCTGCTGTATATGCAAGTGCTGTATCAAAACCTAAGCAATACATTCATGAAAATATCGAGCATTTGAATAAACTTGTGCAAAAGAAAAAATCTGCAAAGGTGATTTTTTCATTGGCTACTTTGTTTGATGAATACGTCGATGACACAAAAAAATTGCTAATAGTTTTGGACCAGCAAATTGCAAACGATCAGCAAGCTGCTAAAAAAGACGACATTGTAAAGCAGATTGCTCACTACATGGCAGTTCTTCAGAAACTTTTAGCTATAATGAATAGTAATCAGCCAGAGCCACTTGAAATTTATTGTCATCAGCAACGAAGCGATGAGTTGTGGGGTACCTTATGCGGTGATCGACCAGCTAAGCGTGTAGGTAGGCCTGATGCACTGCTTAAAAAATCAGAGGAACAAAAGGTGCCAGAGCACATAAAAATTCGTTATATAGACGTTGATGATGAAAATCTTGAAACCGTGATAGGTCACTAAAATGATTACTCTTTTTATTATTTTTGTTGTCTTGCTGCTTACTTCTTCTTTTTTTTCTGCATCAGAAACGGCAATTACTTTTGCTTCAAAGCCAAAGCTGCATCAGCTTGCTAAAGCAGGTAATAAATCAGCAAAAATTATCCGTGACTTGCAGCAACATCTTAGCATGGTTGTCAGTGCTGTTTTGGCATACAACACGCTATTAAATGCCGCTATTGCATCTGTTTTAGCGAGTTTGTCATTTGATTTAATGGGCGAAAATTCAACCATAGTGGCCGTTGGAGCGTCTATAGTAACCGGTACTATAGTGTTGGTTTTTGCTGAAATGCTTCCAAAAACATTAGCTATACAAGATACAATTCGCTTTTTAATGTTTGCGGCCCCTGGGATTCGTTTTTTTTATAATTTGTTTCTGCCTATCAATAAGGCTTTGTCATTTTTTGTGACTATGTTGCTAAAATTTTTTGGTTTCAGAGTAAAACCAGAAGACCATAATGCAAGCGTGGAAGAACTTCGTGGTGCTATTGATATGCACGATGGTCCAGGACAAGATACTCCGCATGAAAAAGCCATGCTAAAAAGTATTCTCGATTTGGGTACCGTGCAAGTTTCTGAAATTATGGTACATCGTCAAAATGTGACAATGATTAATGCAGATGATTCACCTACAGAAATTGTTGATCAAGTATTGGCATGTCCTTTTACGCGGCTGCCGTTATGGCAGGGGAATTCAGACAATATTGTCGGTATTATCAATACAAAAACATTGCTTCGCGCTGTGCGTGCTCATTCTGGTTCACTTGATGATTTAGATATCGTAGATATTGCTCATAAACCTTGGTTTACTCCCGAAAGTACCGATTTATTAGAGCAGCTTCATGCGTTTCGTAAGAGACGAGAGCATTTTTCTTTGGTTGTTGATGAGTACGGGGCTCTTATGGGGATTGTTACTCTTGAAGACCTTTTAGAAGAAATTGTAGGAGATATTGCTGATGAGCATGACGTTAATGTGCGTGGTGTGCGTCCTCAGCCTGATGGAAGTTTTGTTATCTACGGAAACGTTACAATGCGTGATTTGAATCGACAGTTTGATTGGGAATTACCAGATGATGCTGCTGCAACGCTTGCGGGCCTTTTGATTACTCAGTTTCGTGTGTTACCAACAGTTGGTCAAATTTTTAATTGGCGAGGATTCCGCTTTGAAATTTTGAGGCGTCAACGTAACCAAATTACTTTAGTTAAAGTTACGCCACCTATTACTTCAGTCAGCGAGTAGATAACTTATTTTTGTGACTTCAGATGTTGTAATGTCTGATGCAAGCAACAAGTTTTTATGTTCTTGTATTTCTCCGTGCTGAATTTTATATGCAGCAACTGATAAAATAGTTGAAATTCCTAAAATCGTGATAAATTGCAGCATGAAATCCTCATGGGTTGTTGTGTATACCTCAACTGTGCCATGCAAATTACTAAGAGATGGTTAATGAAAAATTTTATTTAGCTTTTATAGGTTGGGTTTAGCTTCTAGAAAATTATTAGCAAAAGCTATACCATAATCGAAATGGAGAGACTATGTTTATTACTTTTGAGGGTGGAGAAGGCACAGGAAAAAGCACTCAAGCTTTAATACTGGCTGAAATTCTAAAAAAGCATGATGTTAAAGTTGTGCTAACCCGAGAGCCTGGCGGAAGCCCAGGAGCTGAGATTATTCGGAATTTGTTAGTTACTGGTTCTGTTGATCGCTGGTCAACAATGAGTGAAGTATTATTAATGTATGCTGCACGAGCTGATCATTGGCAAAACACAATTCAATGCGCACTGGCTCAAGGTAGCTGGGTGCTTTGTGATAGGTTTGCCGATTCAACTGTTGCATATCAAGGGTACGGCAGGGGAGTAGATCAAGAATTTTTACAGCTTTTATACAAATACATCGTTGGTGATGTTCAGCCGGATTGTACTTTTGTGTTTGATCTTGACGTTGATGAAGGTCTTAAACGAGCAACGGCTCGCATGGAAGGTAATACA
>DYTB01000029.1 GCA_020726185.1 Candidatus Odyssella sp.
AACTAACACTCAAAAAAACAGCCGTAAAAACACTTAATTTTTATATGAAATGGCTCTAAATATAGTGGTTCAAGGTGGGTGAAAAAACAAAGTTTGGCGTCCCCAACGGGAGTCGAACCCGTGTTCCCGCCTTGAAAGGGCGACGTCCTAGGCCACTAGACGATGGGGACTTGGAATGAACTATAATGTTTAAATGCCTTTTCGTCAAGAAATTTGAGACTTTTTATTTGTTCTTAATGCTTGCAGAAAAGGTGGCAATAAAAACGCTGCTTGGTGAATTTCCGGTGTCCAGTAGAAAAGCTGGTTTTGCAAAGTAGTGGCACGTCTTTTAATCTCAGCTTTGTCTAAGATTCTATATTTATGCTTTGGGTAAGTGTTTTTGGGCGTCTTCGAAAGAGCTATGCACAAGCGGCACAACTACTTGTCCTGTACAAGAAATAACGCCCCATTTGCCCCCGACAATGTCACCATAAGCATCCCACGCAAATCTGTGGGCAATAGAAAACTTTGTAGAAGCCGGATAGCTTAACCAGCAACCATTGCAGACACAGGCGAATCCTGCATCATCAAACGGACTAGCAAAGTCATACAATGGTTCAACTACAACTTTTCCTTGTTTGTTGATAAAGCCAAATTTGTTGTCCTTTAAAATACGTGACAATCCTTTCTTAAAATAATCAGGGCCGTTATCAAAAAAGAAAGATTCAAATAATTTTTTTCCCGCGCGATCAATCCACCACATTTTACTATTTTTCTTAACTACAATCATTGTGGGCAAACAATATATATTTTCTCTGCTTGAATAAGGAGCGTCAACAAAAAGAGCCTGATTAAAATCACCGCTGTAAACAATTTCATACTGTGCTGGAATAATAATTTTCCCCGCTGCATTTTTTAGACCGTAGTATTCTGTTTGTTCGTCTTGGTAAGCATAAAGCGCTTGTGTTTCATGGTTCTGATTTTCATGAGTGCAAGAAATCAAAAAAAGCCCGAGAAGGTGAATTTTGAAGAATTTAAGCTTGGAGAATAATTTCACGATAGTTTCGTTCCTATTTTAAAAATTTGATCAATATATGTTTTGAATGCTATTTCCACTACTCCTTGAGGCTCAAACTGAGCAACAAAGTGTTTGTATAATTGGAGTCTGTCTTGCTGGTCACCCGTCGAAGTTAACAGCAGCTGCTGACCATACTCGGCTATATCTTCCACGATTCGTTCATGGCGGTAATATGCCAGAATTTCCATATTAACTTCAGCTTTTCCATAACCTTTATAAAAAAGCTCTTCTTCGCGCGGTTGATTCCAAACATTAGCAACACCTCCGCCAATAAACATGAGGTCACGCTCCTTGGGTGCCATGATAGGTGCGTCCCAATCGACCATATAGATAGCATCCCTTCTATCCATAAGTAGGTTGCCACCATGAATATCTGAATGGCAAAGCACGAATTCAGGCGATTCTTTCTGAAGCTTTTGCGCTAGCTGTTCAGCTCTTTCTACCAATCGGTGAATTAAAGAAATATGCTGTTTCATAAATATTTGTAATTGTACCGCAACCTCATCGCCTTTCGGTTCCGATTCAATATGCGCATAAAGCGAGCGAACTGCTTCTCGCCATTGAGAGGAATAAGACTCTCGTCGGAATATGGCTTGAAGCGGAGGAGGTGGTTCAATTTCATGAATCTTTCTCAAAGTTTCCCCAAACGTAATCCATTGATCATCTGTTAACGCTCGGCTAAACCCGTCTTGTCCCTCTATAAAAGGCGATACAGTCAATGTAAATTCGCCAATACGTTGAGTGGGATGGTTATGGATTGTTTTTAAAATGGGAATAACTTGTTTGATTCCAGCGTCTTGTAAATGATCAATGATGAGCGAACTAACATCAGGGCCATGGCTACGTTTTATCTTAATGAAGTAAGCTGATTTATCGCGTGCCTGAGCTTTATATACTGATGCATGCATATCTGCACCCAGGGGAAGGAATGTAAGTGTTGAAACGTCAATGCCATAATCAGTGATTAGGCAATCAACCATACGTTGCTCAGAAATTGGCTGCTTTTCTAACATACCAAAAATATATCAGGTTCTGTCGCATCTGTTAAAGACATTGTTATGTATTGAGGCTTCCTCGTCTCCAGTGTTAAGCTGGCGATATTTTAAAAATCTGGACTTTTTGTGGAAGCAGCTATTCGTCAGTCATTACGTGATCTTGTGCTGCCCGGCACAACGCTTTTAGCGCTTGATTTGCTTGAATATATTCAGGTTGATGAAACCAAAGCGTTTTTAGTTTTTAGGTTGCCTGATAGCTTTGCAACTGTTGATAAAACTTGGGAAAATGCAATTCAGCGGGCTTGTGAACAGGTTTGCACGTTGCCTGTTATGATTACCTTTAATCGCCATAAAGCGGACCAACCTAAAGTTGCATCAGGCATTGCTGGAGTTAGCCATGTGATTGCGGTTGCCTCAGGTAAGGGTGGGGTAGGTAAGTCCTCTATCTGTTTGAATTTAGCTTTAGCTTTACAAGATCTTGGGCTAAATGTTGGTGTGCTTGATGCTGATATTTACGGTCCATCTTTGCCTACCATGACTGGCGTGTTTGAAAAGCCGGAAGCCACGCAGCAGAAAAAAATTATTCCTATCCATAAATTTGGCCTAAAGCTTATGTCCATGGGATTCATGGTACCAAAGGATGCCGCAGTTATTTGGCGCGGACTAATGGTGCAAAGCGCTATTGGGCAAATGCTTATGGATGTGTTGTGGGACCATGACGGCACTCCGTTAGATGTATTGCTTATAGACCTTCCTCCAGGAACAGGCGATGCACAGCTAACCATTGCTCAAAAGTCTAATCTTTTTGGGGCAGTAATTGTTGCAACATCACAAGAGCTAGCTCTTATTGATGCACGTCGCGCCATTAAAATGTTTGAAAAAGTGAACATTCCTGTTTTAGGGATGGTTGAAAATATGAGCCATTTTCAGTGTCCAGGTTGCGGACTTGATTCGCATATTTTTCCTCAAAATGGTTCCAGCGCTGAAAGTTCCAAGCAAAATCTGCCATTGCTAGGGCAGCTTCCTATCGATATTGCCTTCCGGGAATCAGCTGATAGTGGAGAACCATTTTTTATAAAATACCCATCTCATCCAGTTACAAAAATTTTCACAAAAATGGCAACACAGTTGCAAGAAAAATTATCAAAAGGAACAGCCCATGGCTAAATATTTAGTGCGGTGTGTGGTACCGTATAGCATAGTGGAAAATTTTCAAAAAGCTTTGGAAAATGTAGCAGAAAGCATCATGGTTTTTGAAGATGTTGACGCTCCACCATCTGATGAAATGGATGAAAATGGATTTCCCATTGCCAGCTTATTTCAGGTTGATATGTTATGCGAAGATGTTGATGCCTTAAAATGCAAGGCTCATGCAGAATCTATTGCTTCTTTGCTCGGTCTTGAAATGACAGCTTCTGTAGAAGAAGTGGAAAATACAAATTGGCTGTTGGCCTGTCATCAGGGGCAACCAGAGGTGCACATTCACCCCTTTGTCATTCATAGTTCAGAAAGCTCAATTGTTGTAAATGCTGGGCAAATTCCTTTAAAAATTAATGCAGCAACCGCATTTGGAAGTGGGGAGCACCCTACAACGCAAGGGTGCTTAAAGCTATTTGTAAAGCTGGCTAAAAAACATAGCTTTCACAATGTTTTAGACATGGGCTGTGGTAGTGGTGTGTTAAGTGTTGCTGCTAAAAAGCTGCAGCAAACCATAAGCGTAATGGCTGTTGATATTGAAGAAGAAGCGGTCAGGCGAACGCGTCTAAATACCAAGCTAAACAAGTGTGAGCGTGATTATAAAGTTATTTGTTCAGTTGGATTTCAAGCCCCTGAAACGCACCAGCAATATGACCTGTGTTTTGCAAATATTTTAGCCAAACCCCTTATGCGTTTAGCGCCCGATATGCAGCGTCACATAAAAGCTGATGGATATATTATCGTCTCAGGTTTGCTTGATAAACAAGCGCAGATGGTGATTCAAGCATATATGACTTGCGGCTTTGTGGTTGATTCAAAAATAAGCATATCCGGTTGGCAAAGTATTGTTTTCAGGAAGCTTTAAAAAACCTTGAGTTTTAGTAACAAAGAAGCTTTTGAAAAAGTGCTGGATGGTCACAAGGAAATAGTCCTTTACCAATAGCAATTAGCAATATTATCTATCATGTATTGTTAATTTGACATTTCTCTATGTTGGAAACAAGCACCAAAAATACCATAAAATAACGCTAAAATTTAGTAAAATAAAAATATTTGATTTTTTATAACCATTTTAGTTATATAATATTTCAAATATTTTTTACTAATCAAATAGGAATTTTATGATAATTTTAAATAATTTTTTAGCTAAGTGCTCTGTAGCGTTGCTGCTTACTTGTATGTAAACTAGCAGTCTTTTGGCAATGGATTCAGATGATAAAGAAGAGAATAAGCCTAAACATAACCACTTGGTTACTCAAACTAGGAGTCCAATTAAAGTGGAAATTCGTTTTAAGAAAAAATTTTTTCGCAATAATCTTTTTTCCAATACTTTTTCCCAAACTTTTTCCGACCCAGAACAAGCTCATGATTGGTTTAATAAAATGGTAAGTGTCGCAGGAATGAAACGCGACGTAGAACAATTTAATGGGGAAACTTCAGAAAAAAATAATGCCAAAAAAAGAAAATCCTCTAAAAAATAAAGAAGAGTTCTTGGGATTCTGTCGTTGAAAGAGCAGGATAGATTCAAAAATTAAGTATAGCTGGCTGGCAAAGCATTTTTTTAGAAAGCTTTGTTAGTCAGCTTTCCCATTACACTCTCCAAACAAAACACCCGCAACTGACTAGCCAGGTTCTGCTGTGTTTGCTGTTGTTTTTCTAAAGATATAATTAGCTGACTTAAAGATATATTTTGTGATGCGCAAAAAGCATCAATAACTTCCCAGAATTGGGGCTCTAAACGTACGCTGGTAGCGTGCCCTTGCACAACTACCGAGCGCTTAATCATTATTTACGCATTTCCTACAACGCCAACATTAGCTTGTTGGCTGTGGTAAAGCGCTGCAAAATCTACTGGTTGTAAGAAAAGTGGAGGGAATCCTGCATTACTTGTAACATCAGAAAGAATTTGGCGCGCATAAGGAAATAGCAATGTTGGTGTTTGAATCATCAACAATCCTGGTAGAACTTCATCAGGCACATTTTCAATTTGGCATAGTCCTACATATTGAAGCTCAATCAAGAACAATGGTTTGTCTTCTTGCTTTGCTTCTACATTAATCATCAACATGACTTCATAGGTTTCGTCGTCAATTTTTTTTCCATTAGCATTGATATTAATGTTTATTTCAGGCTGTTCACTAATGTTAGTGCCAAAACCTATTTGATTCTCAAAAGATAAATCACGAATTCCTTGAGCAACAATGCTAAAAGTTGGTTCTAATTGAGCGTGCGTTTCTGTCATATTAATTTTATGTTAAAAAGTGATGGTGGTAGTATTGCTAATGTGGTTAAATTCCGCAAGGAAATTTTAATAGAATATGGCTTTGGTTCCTCTGCAAAAAATTATTGAAGTTTCTGAATATCGCCTTCTAATAGGAGCTGTTTTAGGGCAATCACCCGAGTGGGTGTTTATGCATTTACCTACGCTGATTTTGTCTGCCGAACAAAAACTAAAATTAAATGAGCTTGTGCAACGCCGTGTAAATGGAGAGCCTATTGCCAAAATATTGGGTTATAAAGAATTTTACGGTCGACATTTTTTCACGAATGCCCATACGTTAGACCCAAGACCAGATTCTGAAACATTAATTGATGCTGTATATAAATATTTTTCATCTGCAGAGCAATATCAAATTCTTGATTTGGGCCTAGGTACAGGGTGCTTATTGTTTACTCTTTTGTGTGAATTCCCCAATGCATATGGCATAGGTG
Organism: Candidatus Odyssella sp.; assembly: GCA_020726185.1. Taxonomy (GTDB): domain Bacteria; phylum Pseudomonadota; class Alphaproteobacteria; order Paracaedibacterales; family CAITNM01; genus CAITNM01. The sequence continues at coordinate 5,962 of DYTB01000029.1, forward strand.
TAGATTACAGCTGGGAAGCACTCCAAGTTGCAAAACGGAATCAAGAAAATTTAAATCTTACAAAGCGATCGAATCTCATTCAAAGTAGCTGGACCTCAGCGTTACAAGGAAGTTTTGATATCATCGTCAGTAATCCTCCTTATATTGCAACCAGTGAACAGCTTGATGCATCAACTTTGCATGATCCGTCAATGGCATTGTTTTCGGGCCAAACAGGTCTTGAAGCCTATGAACAAATACTTCCAAAATTAAAATGCCTATTAAAACCCAATGGCAAAATATTTCTTGAAATTGGTCGAGGGCAAGAATTGTGTGTTGAAAAAATCGCAATAGCTGCTGGTTTGGCAAATGAAAGTGTATTCACAGATCTATCTGGTATCATACGTGTGCTATGCTATAGTCCAGTCAAAGCATAAGAAATGTAAATTATTATGAATAAGTTTGATCTCATTTTTGTAGGTGTGCTAATCCTTTCAGCGTGCATGGGCGTTGTGCGTGGTATTACAAAGGAAATACTTAGTTTGCTGTCATGGGTTGGTGCAGTCACTATGGCGTACATATTATTCCCGGTGATTCAGCATTTTGCTCGCACGCAAATTACTAATCCTATGTTGGCTGACGGCGTTACTATTTTTGCTATTTTTATTATTTTTTTGGTTGTTCTAACTTTAGTTAGCCATTTCCTAACATCGTGTGTACGTGCAAGTGCACTAAGTGGCGTTGATCGGTCTTTAGGTGTTGGTTATGGATTATTACGTGGTTGTGCTCTCTTGTTCATTTTTGAGCTCGTTATTAGTTGTTTGTGGTTACGTCCTGATCACCCAGAGATTATAAAAGAAAGCAGATTTGTAAACTTCATGTACAAAGGTAGCGATACATTTTACATAATATTGCCAAAAGAAGCTCAGGATTGGATTAAGTCATTGCAAGAAAAGCGTTTGAGCGAACGTAAGCCCCCTTCAATTGATGATATTAAGCAAGCAGGGCAAATTGTTGCTGAGGTTGGTTCACAGGTTGCGCCAGTTGTTCAAGCGGCAATTAACAGAGCAAATGAGAAGCAAGTATCAGCAGAAGACTTAGCAAACTTGAAGCCAAGAGAGCAAAGCGAAAATAAAGTAAATAAGAAAATGAATACAAAAAAGCAAGACATTGAAATGGATAGATTACTAGACCAGGCTAATGCGCAATAGGGGTAAGAAATGTTAAAGAATTTTATTGTACTTGTAGCGATTTGTTTTTCGGGCATTCTCAGCGCTGAAGCAACCCAAGCTCTATCAAAGCCTCTTGTGTGTGCGCCTTGTGATGAACCCTTACCAGGAACAGCACTTTGGCATTATATGAAGGGTATTGAAGAGCTTATTGGGGTGCGTATCAATCCTTATCTTGCTAATGAACATTTTAAACGGGCTGCTGATATGGACTATGCGCCAGCAATAAAAGCACTTGCGGATAGCTATTATTCGGGAGATGGCGTTGATGAAGATAAAAATCAAGCTTTGTTATTCTATATTCGCGCTGCTGATCTAGGCGACGGTGCTGCTCAATTCAACGCTGGCGTTATCTTGCTTCGTGGTTATGCTGAAAATCAAGATAATGCTTTAGCGTATTATTATTTATGTTTAGCCACAATGAATGAGGGACTTGATGAAATGGCTCAAGACGCTGCAATTTATCGTGATGAAGCAGGCAAGTTATTGACGTCTGAGCAACTACAAGCAGTATATCGCAGACTTATCAACAATCCATCGCTAAAGCCAAATAAGCGTTCAGTTAAGCCCGACCCGATTCTAGACTCAGTGTCAGCGGATCAACTCCCAGAGAAGCCATTGATGCCCTCCAGCGAAAATCAAGAGCCGAATTAAACACAATCTCTTCGCTTGGTTCAACCACAATCCAATAATTGTCTTGAATTTCTTGTTCTAGTTGGTTTGATCCCCAGCCTGTATAGCCTAAAGCCAAAAGAAACTTTCGTGGTCCTTGCCCTTGGGCTAAGGTGCGCAAAATATCAAGCGTTGCTGTAATGCAAAATTGTTCGCCTACGCGCACTGTTGAATCACTATGATAATCGGTTGAATGCAGCACAAAACCACGACTTACTTCAACTGCCCCTCCTGCCTGCATTTGTACAGGACGTGTAACAGGCAAAGGAGCTATATCAAGCTGCATAAGCAAGTCAGCGAATGTAAGAGAATTTAAGGACTTATTAATCATAAGCCCAATTGCTCCATATTCATCATGACCACAAACATAAATTACTGCATGGTCAAATCTGCTATCTTCCATAAATGGCATTGCAACCAATAGTTTACCGGTAAGATAATTATTTCGTTTGAATTCTTTTTTTGAACCTGAATCTAATACACGACGCACTTTTGTCCTCATAACATTTTATAGAAGCTACATGCTTCTGGAATACTATCATCATATCTCATGAAGTGTTACTATTCGCTTAACAAAAACAAAAATGATATTTAAATGTATTTAAAAATACAAACAACTGATGAATTACTTTGTTTTATTAAAGAGATAAAAAAAACACCAATAACCTGGGTTGCAATTGACACTGAATTCCAGCGTGAGACTACGTTTTTCCCCATTCTTAGTCTTATTCAAATTGCAACTGAATCAAAAATTTGGCTTATCGATGCACTAAGTTGTACTGACTTAACCCCTCTAAAAATACTTTTAGAAAATAAAAAAATAAAAAAAATTTTTCATGCAGGTGATCAAGATTGGGAAATATTAAAACAATCGACCGGCGCTATTACATGTCCCTTCACTGATACTCAGTTAATGGCAGCTTTTGCAACATTAGGGCATAGTAATAGTCTTGAATCCCTTGTTTCGAAGTTGTTGGAAATATCAATTGATAAGTCACAGCAAAATACAAACTGGGTAAAACGTCCATTAACGCCAGATCAGCTAGAATATGCAGCGCAAGACGCAGCGTACGTTGCTAAAATTTACCCTCTTTTGAATCAAAAGCTTATTGAATTAGGACGTGATACTTGGGTAACTCAAGAAATGAAAACACTTTTAAAAAAATATCAAAGTGATACACCAGCAAAAGACTGGTTAAAGCTATGCGCTACAGGGTGCAAATGGCCTACACCATATTATGCGTTAGAACTTTCAAAATGGCGTGAAGGATGGGCAAAAAAGCTTGATATTCCGAAACGTCATGTCATTGGAGATAATTTGCTAGAACAAGCATTGCGTACAAAAAGTTTAAGCCATATTAATGAAAATAACTGCAAGCTAGATGCCCTTGAAGATTTAAAAATAGTATGGGAAAAACTTGGTCGTGAACATAATCAATATAAAAAGGACAGACCTATTTTAAACCAAATGGTTAAAGTGCATCATCAAGACTTTACACTTACGCAACGTAAGCTTTTGAAAAAATGGCAGTCAAGATCCAAAATTATTGCAAAACAGCTAGATATACCGCCGCATTGTGTTTTAAACAAGCAGCAGTTGCAATTGATTGTCTCTGGAAAAAAAAGCTCAATTTCTGGGTGGCGTAAAGAATTCTTGATGGAGAAAAATTTTACCATGTAGCACCTGCTTTTGAGCGCTTTACCTAAAAATAATCTTGCTCGAATGCTAAAACCACTTTATACCTAATTCTATGTTATTTTAAAAAAGTTATGGTATGCCTGCGGGAAAACTTGATAAAGAAGCAATTAGAGAATTAGCAGAGATTTTAAAAGAAACTGATCTTTCGGAAATTGAGTACGAAGCAAGTGGTGTTAAAATTCGTGTAGCAAGGCAGATCGTCCATACGTCTGTCGCAGCAAGTATGCCAGTTACAGCTATTAGTGCTGATGTTGCTCTATCTTCAGGTGTCGCTGCTAGTCATGCTGGTGCGGTTAAGTCACCAATGGTTGGAACTGTTTATCTATCACCAGAGCCTGGTGCTATGCCGTACGTTAAAGTTGGCGATAGCGTGAATGTTGGGCAAAATTTACTAATTATTGAAGCCATGAAAGTAATGAATCCTATTAAGGCTTCAAAAGCTGGTGTCGTTAAGCAAATTCTTGTGCGCGATTCTGAACCTGTTGAATTTGATACTCCTTTGTTGGTTATTGAGTAGTAATGAAATTGTTTGAAAAGGTCCTTATTGCAAATCGTGGAGAAATTGCTCTGCGCATCTTGCGTGCCTGCAAAGAATTAGGCATTAAAACTGTCGCTGTGCATTCTACTGCCGATGAAAGCTCCAAGCATGTACGATTAGCTGATGAAAGCGTGTGTATTGGTCCACCGTCATCAAAAGATAGTTATTTAAAAATGTCTGCAATTATAAGTGCTGCCGAAGTTACAGGCGCTGATGCAATACACCCAGGGTTTGGGTTTTTATCAGAAAATGCAACCTTCGCTCAAATGATTGAAGAACATGGCATAACCTTTATTGGTCCAACTCCAAAGCACATCACCATGATGGGCGATAAGATTACAGCTAAAAAAACAATGATCGAACTAGGGGTGCCTGTAGTTCCAGGAACTGAAGGTGCTGTTACTGTTGACAATGCGCTTGAATGGGCTAATAAAATTGGTTACCCCGTTATTATTAAAGCAACGTCCGGTGGTGGCGGAAAAGGCATGAAAGTCGCTACTTCAGATGATGAAGTAGTTAATGCAGTTCGTCTTGCCGGTGTTGAAGCTAAAGCTAACTTTGGCAATGACGAAGTTTATATGGAACGCTATTTACGTCATCCTCGTCACATTGAAATACAAGTTGTGGGTGATACTCACGGTAACGTGGCAAACCTTGGTGAACGTGACTGTTCTATTCAACGTCGTCACCAAAAAATATGGGAAGAAGCTCCATCTCCTGCTTTAACGTCAGCACAACGGACTGAGCTTGGAAACATTGTAAACCAAGCTATTAAAAAAATGGGCTATCGTGGTGTTGGCACTCTTGAATTCCTTTTTGAAGACGGTGAATTCTTTTTTATGGAAATGAATACACGTATTCAGGTTGAGCACCCAGTAACTGAAATGGTAACAGGCATTGATTTGGTCAAAGAGCAAATTATGGTTGCAGCAGGGCACCCTTTATCCTTTACGCAAAACGATATCAAAATTACAGGGCATGCAATTGAATGTCGTATTAATGCAGAAGATCCACAAACGTTTGTGCCATCTCCTGGAAAAATCACTTCTTATCATACGCCAGGTGGGTTTGGTGTTCGGGTAGATAGCCACATGTATGATGGTTACGTTGTGCCACCATACTATGACAGCATGATTGCAAAATTAATCGTCCATGGGAAAAATCGTGAAGAAGCTATGCAGCGTGTTAAGCGTAGCTTAGATGAATACGTAATTGATGGCATAAAAACAACCATTCCTTTGCATCGTATTCTTGTTGATAATCCAGACATGCGTAAAGGTGAATACGATATTCATTGGCTGGAAAAATACCTGAGTAAAGATAATTAAAAGCAAAAATTCTATTAGGTAATTGTTAACGTCCTTATTTCATACTGAAAAAAAATAGTGGTTGTATAGACGTGCGATTCTGGATTGGTATTGGTGTAGTAATATCCTGCATCATATTAGGATACTTAATAGGTGATGGAAATCTTAAGGTTCTATTTCAGCCTTCTGAATACATTATCATAATAGGCGTTGCCATTGGTTCATTTATTATTTCCAACTCTAGCAAAACTCTTCGTCATGTAAGAGCTGCTTTTAAAATAGCACGAGAAGGTGATTCCTACACAAAAGATGATTATCTTGAGTCTTTATTACTCATGTTTACAATCTTTAAATTTGCTCGCAGTAAAGGTGTGATGAATTTGGAGCTTCATATAGATAACCCTCAAAAAAGTGCTATATTTCAAAAATTTCCTTTGTTCCTTAATAATGTTCAGGCACTTACCTTTTTGTGTGATTACTTACGAATCATGTCTATGGGATGCGAGAATTCTTTTCTATTTGAAAGTCTTATAGATCAGGAGATTGATATGCTTGAAGAAGAAAATAACCACATGACTTCAGCAATACAAAATTTAGCAGATGCTACTCCTGCACTTGGTATTGTTGCTGCTGTTTTAGGTGTTATTCATACAATGGGTTCTATAGATCAACCACCAGCTACTCTTGGAAGATTAATTGGTGGTGCACTAGTTGGAACCTTTTTAGGCGTGTTAGTTTCATACGGATTCTTAGGACCGATTGCACATTCATTAAAAGAAGCATACGCAGCAAAGCGAGGGTTTTTAATTGTAATTCGAACAGGCTTATTAGCCTATTTAAATGGTCAGGCACCTATCATTGCTGTTGAATTTGCCAGAAAAAATATTGATTCATTATTGAGACCGTCATTCGATGAACTCGAAAAAACCACACAAAATTTAGTCTAAGCAATGCATGATAAGCTAATAATCATTAGAAAATATAAGAAATCTCATCACCGATCAAATGGCGGAGCATGGAAAATTGCCTACGCTGACTTTGTTACCGCGATGATGGCGTTATTTTTACTTATGTGGCTAGTGAACGTGGTAACAGAAGAAACCAAAAGAGGAATTTCAGAATATTTTACAACAAGTGTAATTAGTATGGACTCATCAAGTGCTGGTACACGTGCGATTGAAGCAGAAGTTTTGGCAACACAAAGTGGAGACAGCGATCAAGAAATTTTAACTGATAATAATCAGCATCTTCCAGAAAAAAAAGCATCAGTAAAAGACAGCAAAAATGTTGATGAAGTGACAACGGAAAATTATGAAGTAAAAAAAATTACGGCAAAAAAACTAAAACAAAAAAAAGAGCTTCAGAAAGTAGAAAATATAGTAAGGGTTGCTTTTAATTCTTTGAAAGAAGTGTGTGAATTTAAACATAATCTTATTATCGAATTAACAGACGAAGGAGTTAAAATTCAAATTATTGATAGTCATGATCAAGAAATGTTTAAAAGTGGTAGTTTTATACCTATGAAAGTTACTGAAAGAATGATTAGAGCTTTAGGAGGAATTCTTACAAAACTACCTAATAAAATTGATATTACCGGACATACTGACTCAAAACCATATTATAGAAAAGGATACGGAAATTGGGAGCTTTCTTCAGATAGAGCTCATTCAACCCGTAGAATTCTGGAAGAGAGTGGAGTGAGAAGCGAGCAATTCGCGGAAGTTCATGGGCGAGCTGATAGAGACCCGCTGAATAAATCTAACTCAAGTGCGCCTGAAAATAGACGAGTAAGCATTACTATTTTGCATACCGATTCTCAATATCAGGCTGCCTCTTTGGATAAAGTAAATCAGAAGAACAATAACAGCAATATGCCGAAAATAATTCTATAAAAACCAAAAAAGCACAAACTATGTCTGCTTAAAAACCACAAAAGACTCTGAATAGTCAAAATACCTAAGCCGGTTGTGATTCCTATGAGAATAAATTGTTGTGTTGTAAATAGTGTGCTGGCATTGGGCGTATCAAGTATTACCAAAGCAGAAGCACCTAAAATAGTTGGAATAGCCATCAGAAATGAAAATCTAGTCGCTTCAATTCTGCTAAGTCCTAAAAATCTAGCAACTGTTAAGCATATACCTGAACGACTTGCTCCTGGAATAAAAGCAAGGCACTGAGAAATTCCAATTGCTGCTCCTCGTTTGTAAGTCACAAATCGATCTACAGGGTTAGAGTCAGCTACAATGAGAAATATACCAAATACTATGCTCGCAATTCCCATAACCACAAAACTCTCAGAAGTCCCGCCATAGAACTTTTTAATAAGAAAACCCACAGCTAATGCAGGGATAGAAGATAATACGAGTATCCAAGCTAAGTCACGATACTGTTTACCTGGGTGCTTTTTAAGCCCTTTTATATCGTAAACCCAAATGCCGAAAATCATTAGGCAAAAGTCTTTGAAGAAATAAATAAACAACGCAAGTAATGACCCAAAATGTAGTGCAACATGCGTTTCAAGTCCGTTGGTGTGGATTCCAAAAAGTTTTTCTAAGACGACAAGATGTGCATTTGAGCTTATTGGTAAGAACTCAGCAATTCCTTGAAAAATACTTAAAGAGATAAGATCGTGTGTCATTGTTTAGCCAACATGTTAAGTACGAAAGGTAAAATACCACTACTTAAAAAGTACTGTATTTCATCTTCAGTATCAATCCTCACTAAAACTGGGACTATTTGTTCAGTTGTGCCCTTAAAAATTATTTTTAAAGCCATTTTTGGGTAAATATCAGCTGAAAGTCCTTGAATACTAACTTGTTCAGTGCCAGTTAAATTAAGAGTTTTTCTAGAGGTTCCAGGCATAAATTCTAATGGTAATACCCCCATGCCCACTAAATTAGATCTATGAATACGTTCGAAACTTTCAGCGATTACAGCTTTAACACCAAGTAAACGTGTCCCTTTAGCTGCCCAATCTCGCGATGAGCCTGTGCCATATTCTTTACCGGCAATGATTACTAACGGTACATTCGTTTTCATATACGCTATTGATGCATCATAAATGCTCATTTGCTGATCTTGTCCATCAAGTAACTTAGTGTATCCACCGCTAACACCTGGCAGCATTTCATTTTTTATGCGGATATTAGAAAATGTTCCACGCATCATGACTTCATGATTACCGCGTCTGGATCCATATGAATTAAAGTCTTTCTCAGGAACAGATTTTGATAGTAAATATTTACCTGCAGGGCTATTTTCTTTAATGCTACCTGCTGGTGAAATATGGTCTGTGGTAATGCTATCGCCAAGTAATGCAAGAATTTTTGCATTTTCTATATCTGCCGGTTTATCAATTTTCATTTCAAAATATGGTGGATGTTTTATGTAGGTGCTATCATTCCAAGTGTAAGTTTTTGATAGCGTTGATTCCACGGCTTTCCACAAAATATCACCATCAAACACTGTGCTATAGCGTTCCGCAAAAATTTCCGGGGTAATTACTTTTTCAATAATATCTTTAATTTCTTGAGTGCTTGGCCAAATGTCTTTTAAGAAAATATCTTGTCCATTGGTGCCTTTGCCAATAGGGTCTTGTGCAAGATTTATAGCGGTTGTTCCTGCTAAAGCAAAAGCCACAACCAAAGGGGGGGAAGCTAGATAATTGGCTTTAACATGAGCGTTAATGCGACCCTCAAAATTTCTATTTCCAGAAAGTACTCCCGAAACAGTCAAATCATTTGTATCAATAGCCTGTGTAATTGCTGTATCTAACGGTCCAGAGTTGCCAATACATGTTGTGCAGCCATAACCAACAATGTGGAATCCAAGACTTTCAAGATCTTCAAGTAAACCGCTGCGTTCTAAATATTCTGTTACCACTTGCGAACCAGGCGCTAAACTGGTTTTTACCCAAGGCTTAGCTCTAAGACCTAATTGTCTGGCCTTTCTTGCAAGTAAGCCAGCTCCAATCATAACGGATGGGTTTGATGTATTAGTGCAGCTGGTAATCGCCGCAATTACTACATCGTGATGACTTAAATTAAAATCTTTACCCTCAATGGCCACACTACTAGCTGCACTAGTCAAAGCTAAAGCTGTCGCTTTTAAATCTTTCAATAATATTTTATCTTGCGGGCGTTTTGGGCCAGCTAGACTTGGCAAAATAGTTGTTAAATCAAGCTCAATTGAGTCTTTGAATGTAGGCTCAGCTCCATCATTCCATAGCCCTTGTGCTTTTGCGTATGCTTCGACCAAGGCAACTTGATCTGCATCACGATTGGTAAGCTTCAGATACTTAATAGTTTCCTCATCAATTGGGAAAAAACCGCAAGTTGCACCATATTCAGGAGCCATATTCGCAATAGTTGCGCGGTCAGCTAAAGAGAGCCATTTTAATCCGGGGCCATAAAATTCAACAAATTTTCCAACGACGCCTTTTGTTCTAAGCAGATTTGTGATTGTTAGCACTAAGTCTGTGGCTGTTATTCCCTCACTTAAAGCACCATCCAGTCGCATTCCAACCACTTCAGGAATAAGCATGGTTTGTGGTTGCCCAAGCATTGCTGCTTCCGCTTCAATACCTCCAACCCCCATCCTAGCACACCTAGGCCATTAATCATGGTTGTGTGACTATCAGTGCCAACAACGGTATCAGGGTAAGCTACAATTTCTCCTTTTCCTTCAGAGGTCCAAATAACTTTCGCAAGGTATTCTAAATTTACTTGATGGCAAATCCCTGTGCCTGGAGGAACGACCCTGAAATTTTTAAATGCTTTTTGTCCCCAACTCAAAAAACTATATCGTTCTATGTTGCGTTGATATTCTAATTTAACATTTTCATCCAAAGCCAATTTTGAGCCGAATTGGTCAACCATTATTGAATGATCGATAACTAAATCTACAGGAATTAGAGGGTTGATTTTTTCAATATCTCCGCCTTTTTTTGCCATGGCATCGCGCATAGCTGCCAGATCAACAACAGCGGGAACGCCGGTAAAATCTTGCATCAATACACGAGAAGGAAAAAACGAGATTTCAGATAAAGTTGCCTCGGGGTTTACTGAATTAATAACAGCATCCAAATCAGCTTGTTTTACTCTTTTTCCATCGAAATGTCTTAGTAGGTTTTCTAGTAAAATTTTCAAAGAAAAGGGCAGGGAGCAAGTATTATTTATGGTATCAATTGCATAGTAAGAATAATTCTTATTACCAACGTATAACGTTTTTTTTGCAGAGTTTAGAGACATGAAGCTAATTTTTTATCGATCATGTATCAGGCTAGCTTGATGGTATGTTGTAAATCAAGAACTATATATTCATTGACGTTAGTGTCTTTAGAATGTTGGCTAACGAAGAAATAATTTTTGTTTTGACTTCAAACTCTAACATTAGCTCTTTAAGCATGGGGGCAATTTGTTCAATGTCACCAACGCCACCTGCATAATTTGTCATTTTTGTTTCAACTTCTTGAGCTTTGTTCAAAAACCCTTTCATATCGGCTTTGAAAAAATCTCCAAAGCTGCCTCCATCTGTAGATGCTGTTGATAGTTTCTGAGAAGGTATTGGGCCAACTGATGACAGTAATCCAGATTTAATAGCTTCGACCATAAATACACAAAAGTAAAATTCCTACTATTAGTATGAACAAAACTTTAAAATGGTAAAAGCTTATTAAGATATTGCTGACCCCAGGGAGCCGATTGAGCATCACTAAGATCACCTCTCCCGCCATAGCTGATACGAAGATTAGCGATTTTATGACTGGAAATTGTATTGTTTGAACCAATATCCTCCCTGCGGATGATACCCTTGATTTCTATTTCACGTAATTCATTCACAAGACGTACTTCTTCACGACCTTGAATAACCATATTTCCATTGGGGAGAATCTGAACAATTACAGCGGCCATGGTGAATTGCATTTGGTCTTGCACATCATAAGTTGCGGTTGATTTCTGAGATGGATTACTTTCCATATCTACCCAGTCTGTTAGGCGTCCAGTGTCACTAGTTCTTTTCCCAGGGAGAGTTTTTGCTAATCTTTTTTGTATAGGTAATGCGTGACCCAACACTTCAGTTACAGTTGTATTGAGAGAGCTCTTTCGTTCAATATTGGGATTCATTTTCATAGACTGTTTGCGATCTATGATTACAGAAACAGATAATACATCTCCTACCTTGCCAGCGCGTTGATCCTTAAAGAATGCACGAGACCCTGTTTGCCACAAAGAATTCGTGCCTGATGAAGCTGTTACCGGGTCAGGCATTGGCATATGTACTGGTTCATAACCTGGAACATCACGTGGATCTTTTATTTGCGTCATCTGAGGTGGTTCACCAACTGTTGAAAGGCTCGTTGCTAAATTACAACCAGGAAGCAACAGGGTGAATATCAAAAGAAAAGAATAAAAATTACATAATGCCATGAATAATTTCCGCTGTGCTAGGACCTACAACTTTTGCAGATATTTTTTAACATTTTGCTTTGAATTGTCGTGTTGTGTTTCAAACGTGCCAGTGTCGCCGCAAGCAAGATCTTGGGTTGCTTGACCTTTTGCACTAACAACTAGACATTGGCTGCGATAAACTACGTCAACCATGTCGCCTCTTTTAATGATTGTTGGATTTTTAAGTACAGATCTTTCAATAGGCATGCCTGGCTTTATAATTGCATGCGCAGATGATTTTCCAACAAGGTCAGTTGCGTCCATTACTACCATTGCTGATAGCTGGTCTACGGGGAAAGACTGATATCCTATATCAGATAAATTAATAATATCGCCCGATCCTATTGGTCGCAGCAGTATAGGAATATTGGTTAGCCATTCAATTTGTCCTGAAACGGCGATTCTTTCACCAGATTTTAATTTCAAAGAAACCTGAAAATTTCGTTGCTGTGGAGATATAACTAATTCATCTATATTTGCATTTTCCAAACTCGTGTTTTCAGCAAAATCTTCTGTTGGCATTTTTTCAATGAGCACATCAAAATCTTTTGTATTTATTTTTTGTCCTAAAAGTGGGCGTAGAAATTGAACAAATTCTTGTTTTGAAAAACTTTTCCTTGAAGGTGATTCCTCTGCATTTAAGCAAACAAAGCTAAAAAGAAGCGCGATTAAGGTTATTATTTTCATTATTTGCCCATCCCATTTACTGCATTCATCATGGCATCACCGGTTTTTACGGCTTTTGTAAGCATTTCGTAAACCTTTTCAATTTTTATTAAATCGGTCATTTCTTCTACTGCATTTACGTTGGATCCTTCTCGGTATGCTTGCTTAAGAAATCCACGTTGACTTGTCCCTGGTGTGCCTGTGTCTGGTTGTCCTGAAGCATTTGTTTGCACAAACAAGCTATCTCCCATTGCCTTTAAACCAGAAGGGTTAAAAAAGGTAGCAAGCTGAAGTTGTCCCACTAACGTTTCCTGCCCAGGGCTTGTTTCAGCGTACACCTCTCCTGCTTGATTAATTGAGACCTTTAATGTGTTTGATGGAAGCGTAATGCCGGGCTGTATTGTGTAACCAGTTTTTGGCATGACTAACGTGTTATTTTGATCACGGCTGAAGCTGCCAACTCTTGTGTAAGCAGTGGTTCCATCTGGCAAATTCACTAAGAAAAATCCATCACCATCAATCATTACATCTAAGCTTCTACCAGTTTGAATCGCTTCACCTTGTGAAAAAACCCTATATACAGCTGCAGCTTGCACACCGGTACCAATTTGAATGCCTGTTGTATCAATAGAGCCAGATTTTGATGTGTTAACGCCTAAGCTTCCATAATCAACGTATGGCAGGTCATACATTATAAATATTGACGCTTAAACGCATCGAGACACTTAACTAAAGAACGATAAGAAGGGTTTGAGTAGTTTTTCAAGATTT
>DYTB01000030.1 GCA_020726185.1 Candidatus Odyssella sp.
CTCCAACTTAAACCCACATATTTTCTTTGTTTATATCGTGCTTGTGTGGCATATTACTTATGTAATCATGATTTATTAGTGCTAATAAATGACATTGTTTAATTTTTTATTATCGTTCTTCTTGTCTTTTTCCAGTCTTTCGGCTTCATATGAGAAAGTTCAAAGAGTTCTTGTTAGTGCTGCAAGGGATCAAATAGGTAAAACAATTTCATATAACCCTGCTTATCAAAAAATAATGTATCCTAATGGAGATGTGGGTATTCGAGAAGGTGTATGTACAGACGTTATTGTGCGTGCTTTTCGTAAGGCTTTTTGTCTCGATTTACAAAAACTTGTTCATGATGACAAAAAAATAAATTGGACAAAATACCCTAACTCTTGGAACAGTTCAAAAACAGATACAAATATTGATCATCGGCGTGTCCCTAACCTGATGTATTTTTTTAGAACTCACGGGATGCAAGTACAAGATAAAGCATATATCTCAGGTGATATAGTGGTTTGGGATTTAGGTGGGGGAGTTTTGCATATCGGAATACTTAGTGATTCTAATATTTCTCTTCTGCAAACATTAGTGAATTCTAGCTCAAAAACTCCACTTGTGATTCATAATATTTCCTCCGGAGTTAAAGAAGAAGATATTCTTTATGATTATAAAATAGTTGCTCATTATCGAACTAATTGGCAAATTATACAAAAGTTAAGAGAATTGTAAAAATGACATTTCTTCAAAATAGAAAAATTTTCCAAATCGTGTTTTTGCTGATTTTATTAACAGCTTGCAAAGAGGAGAAGCCTATCATATCAGTTCGTTCAATTCATGAAGTGCAAGCTAAAGTTGATGAGATCTTAAAAACACAAAAACCAGAAGATGTGCTAGTTGTTTTTGATGTCGATATGACACTGACTCAACCCGATCATCCTGCGACATATTATCCTGCTATTAAAAAATTCAAGAGCATTATAAAAAATATTTTTGAGCTTCTTACACCTGCTCAGCGTGATATTGCTTTAACACTTACTACTGAATTACCGCAGAGACTAGTCGAAAAAAATCCTCCAAAACTTGTAAAAGCTATGCAAGGAAAAGGTGTGCAAGTTATTGCATTTACAGCTTCTTTAACCGGTCATAAAAATGACAATAAAAGCAAAACTATTTTTAAACGTCGTGATGCGTTGCATAACATGGGTTTTGATTTTTCTTTTCAACAGATGGTGCGCGAGCATAATGGTTGTCACTGGTCGAGGATTGCTTTTGAAAAATATGCTGATGGCTATCCTATGTTTTATCATGGAATCCTTTGTGCAAATGGTGAAAATAATGGTATTGGAAAAGGTAAAGTTTTAGTGGCATTTCTTAGTGAATGTTCACCAAAAATTTGTGACCACAAATCTCATATTCTTTTTAGCAAAGATAGGCATGTTGAAGCTCATCATTGTAAGGCACCGAGTGTGTACGAGCCAAAAGTTATTGTAATGGTTGATGACAAAAAAGCAAATATTAAAGATACTAAAAGTGTTTTGGCTACAAGTCATCCTAATATTTTATTTGTCGGTATTGAATATCAAGGAGCGTTTGATTATGCACCAAAAGATATTTCAGAAGCCGATTTTATAAAGTTCTGGAAAGGCTTAGCTGACCAAGCGAAGAAAATTTGTTCTAAGTGATTCACTTTCTTCTTTTAGCTAGCTTGTGCTACTATTTACCAGTTTATCCTTATCTCTTTAATCATGGCTTCGTTGCAATACTTGGTATCGCGAACATTAAAACCTTTACGCGTTCAAAAAGCGTACAAGGAAGCTATGCTGTTCCATGATTGGGAAACTGTGGTTGGCGCTGAATTTTCTAGGGGGTTTTCCCCCGTTGAAATTTACAGTCAACCTTCTGGTAGGGTATTAAAGTTAGTGACTTCATCTTCTGGAATGGCTACTGCACGCTACGTTGAACCTGCTTTATTGCAACGCGTTAACCAGTTTTTTGGTGCCCCTTATATAGCGACGATTAAAACTACTCAGGGACAAGTCAAAAAGATTTTAAAGAAAAAAGTACAATTAGATAGTGCTAATGAAGCAAGCACTCTTGATGAGGCATTGCAAGCCTTGGGCAAACATTTAAATGTTAGTTGACCAACCAAAAGCTATTTATGTTCATTTAACAGAGCTACGCAATCGCTTGGTCAAAGTTGCTTTGTGCTTTGTTGTATTTTTTATTGCGTGTTATGGATTTTCAGTAAAACTACAAAATATTTTTATACAGCCTTTATCGCCAATTTTAAAACAAGGAAGATCGTTAGTGTACACAAGTCTTCCCGAGGCATTTTTTAGTGAGATTAATGTAACCTTATTTGCCAGCCTGTTATTGACGTTTCCATTTTTTTTAATACAAACTTGGTTGTTCTTAAGACCTGGACTTTTTAAAGCTGAACGTCAGGTTCTGCGCGGCGTCATGGTGTGTATTCCGGCTTTGTTTTACATAGGAGTGGCATTTGCTCAACTTGTTGTGTTGCCACGCGCCTTTAGTTTTTTTATCGGTTTTGAACATAAAGACTTGCCATTATATTTTTTGCCAAAGCTTAGTGATTACATAAGCTTTTGCCAAAGATTAATGTTTGTATTTGGTTTGGGATTTGAGCTGCCAGTTATACTTTTTACATTGGTTAGTTTTGGTTTGTTGAGCTTACAGAAATTAAAATCTAGCTGGAGAATGGTGATTTTTATACTGTGTGCTATAAGCGCTGTGATTACTCCACCTGATGCTTTGAGCATGATGGCTTTGGCTATACCAATGATTGTTCTTTATGGGGTTACAATCCTTGTGATACAATGCAGTCAAGCTAGAACCAAAAACCATAAAGAATCTTATTATGCATGATATTCGTTTTATTCGTGAAAACCCTGAACAATTTGATGAGCTGTTAAAACGCCGAGGTTTGGCAGCAATGGCAGATCGGATTATGCAGTTAGATAAGCAACATCGCCAAATTTTGACTGATCTGCAAACGTATCAAAGTCAACGTAACGCAATGGCAAAAGCCTTTGGAGACGCTAAGCGTAATGGCGAGCATACCGATTCAATTGCGCACGAGAGTGAAAAAATAAAGCAACATATTGGCATTTTAGAAGAAACATCTCGCTTAGAAGAACATAAGCTTCACGATATTTTGGCAGAAATTCCCAACCTTCCAGCTGATGATGTGCCGGTAGGAAAAGACGAGGATGCTAATGTTGAAGTGTCTAAATGGGGTGTGCCGAAGAACTTTTCATTTGCACCAAAGCAGCATTATGAATTAGGTGAATCACTTGGGTTAATGGATTTTGAGACAGCGACAAAGCTTTCAGGTTCAAGATTTGTTCTATTAAGAGGGGCATTGAGTAAGCTAGAGCGTGCGATTGCTCAATTTATGCTTGATAACCACGAAAATGAATTTGGATACACAGAAATCACTCCGCCTTTATTAGTCAATGATACTGCCATGTTTTGTACAGGACAGCTTCATCTTAAAGACGATGCTTTTCAAACAAATCATAACCATTGGTTGATTCCAACCTCTGAAGTTTGCCTTACAAACATGGTGGCTGGCGATATATTAAATCCGCAACAATTACCTATACGTGTGACTGCATATACACCCTGTTTCAGAGCAGAGGCTGGTGCAGCGGGTCGCGATACAAGAGGCATGATTCGTAATCATCAATTTACCAAAGTTGAATTGGTTAGTATTACCACGCCTGAGCAATCAGAAGCAGAACATGAACGAATGACTTCTGCTGCAGAATCAATTTTGCAAAAACTAAATTTGCCATACCGAAAAATGCTACTTTCAACTGGAGACATGGGGTTTTGTGCTAAAAAAACCTACGATTTAGAAGTTTGGTTGCCAGGACCACAAGCTTATCGTGAAATTTCAAGCTGCTCAAACTGTGGTGATTTTCAGGCACGTCGTATGAATACACGCTACCGTAGCGATCAACCTAAGCCACAATATGTGCATACATTAAACGGATCAGGTCTAGCTGTTGGTCGTACTCTAATTGCAATTTTAGAAAATTACCAAGAAGCAGATGGCTCAATTACCATTCCTGAAGCTCTTCGTAAATATACTAATTTTGATAGGATTGGCGGATAATTTGCGTATTCTCATTACCAATGATGATGGAATTAATGCAGCAGGTTTAAAGGTGCTTGAAACAATAGCTCGCACCGTTTCCGATGACGTGTGGATGTGGCTCCAGAACATGATCAAAGTGCCGTAAGTCATTCATTAACATTGAGAATGCCATTTCGTATTAATGAAATATCGCAAAAAAAATATGCAGTTTCTGGAACGCCAACGGACTGTGTTTTGGCGGCTGTTCAAATGCTGATGACCGATCATATGCCTGATTTGGTGTTATCAGGAGTCAACAATGGGGCAAATTTGGCCGAAGATGTTACCTATTCTGGTACAGTAGCTGCTGCCTTAGAGGCCACAATTTTAGGAATACCTGCAGTTGCTTTCAGTTCTGTTATTGAAGTTCGTCACCCTGTTAAGTGGGCAACAGCTGAACATTGGGGGCCGGTTGTTTTGGATAAAATATTAAAATCTTCTATTCCTGAGCATGTGATGATTAATGTGAATTTTCCAAATGTTATTCATAAATCTGTAGAAGGTGTGCGTATAACACGGCAAGGAAAACGAAAGTTTTTTGGCAGCATTGTAAAACGAGAAGATCCTAGAGGCAATTACTGGATTGGACCTGGCAGTCAGCATTATGGTAATATGCTAGAGAGTGCTGAGCCAGGTACAGATATAGAAGCAATAAGACAAAGATGTATTTCAGTCACTCCGCTTTCTTTGGATATAACGCACGACAAGACTTTTGAACAATTAAAGGAACAATTTTCATGAAGAATATACTAGCATGTGTGGCTTTGTTACTGCTTACGAGCTGCGCAACAAATGAGCAACCTGCTGAAGTTGTTACATCTATGAAAAAATCAAAACCAGCTCCTATCAAAAGCGATTATTACCTTGTAAAAGCTGGTGACACAGTTGCTTCTGTCGCGAGAAAATTTAGTGTAGCCCCACAAGAGCTTTTAAAGCTTAATAAGTTAAGTGAAGGTGTCATGCTTGTGCCAGGGCAGCGTTTACTTTTAAAGGCGCGTAATAAGCAAGATGAGAAACGTCTGGCGGATGACATTACAGTGAAGCCTTTAGATGATCTTGGGCAAGTGCAGCCAGATGGGTTAAGTGTTGGTGATCAACAGCTTCCGGGTGAAATGCCAACGTCTGATCTTATGCATTCATCGCAGTCACAAATGCCTATGAGTCAACCTGTAGCGCATTCAGGAGGTTATGTTTCTCCAGTACAAGGTAATGTTGTGAAAACCTTTGGACAACAACGAGACGGCAGTTTTAACAAAGGTATCAATATTGCTGCACCAAAAGGAGTTCCCGTTAAGGCTATATCTGATGGTGTTGTTAAGTATGCCGGTTCAAAAGCTGAGGGCTACGGTAATATGATTATGATTAAGCATGGAGACGGTAAGATTTCAACCTATGCGCACCTTAATAGCATTGCTGTAAAACAAGATGCTGTTGTTTCTGCTGGGTCTAAAATTGGAACAATAGGGTCAACGGGTAATGTCCCACAACCTCAGCTGAATTTACAAATTCGAGGAATTGATAAGCAACCCATTGATCCTGCGTCACTTATTGCTGGATTAGGTTAGGAATAACAGGAGTCACTTTTAGTTAGGTAAATTAGTGCAATTAGGAAAAGCTATTGTAACTGTAGGAGGGTTAACCTCAGTAAGCCGAATTTTTGGTTTATTACGTGAAATGCTAATGAGCCATTTTCTAGGGGCGAGCGTTGTTGCAGATGCATTTATTGTAGCTTTCAAATTTCCTAATTTCTTTAGGCGTTTTTTTGCAGAAGGTGCTTTTAATGCGGCCTTTGTACCTGAATTTGCTGGCGTTCTTGCTAGTGAAGGCAAAGAAAAAGCAAATGAAATTGCTAATCAAGTTTTTAGTTGGCTAACCTTGGTTTTGTGCGCATTTGTTATTTTGGTTGTGCTATTTACTCCTACAATAATTCATTTAATAGCGCCGGGGTTTTGCAATACTCCCGATAGGCTTCAATATGCAATTGAATTTACGCGCATAACGTTTCCATATATTTTGTTTATTTCTTTAGCTGCATTATTATCTGGAATTTTGAATTCGCTAGATCGTTTTGCTGCAGCTGCAGCAACGCCTGTGCTATTGAACCTTTTCATGATAGGGGCTTTGTTACTAACAGTTAAAGAGCCTGGTTTTGCTTTGTGCGTTGGGGTTATTCTTGCTGGAATTGTACAGTTTTTGTGGTTGTATTTTGTGGCGCGCAAGCAAGGGTTCGGTTTACGATTACAAATGCCCGTTTTAAATTCTTCAGTTTCTAAAATTTTAAAGTTGATGGTGCCTGGTGCAATTGGTGCTGGAGTGATGCAGATCAATATTTTTGTAGATATGATGCTTGCTTCGACTTTACAGACAGGATCACTTTCTTATTTATACTATGCAGATCGACTTAATCAGTTGCCATTATCAATTTTTGGAGTAGCTATTGGGACAGCATTACTGCCAAGTCTTTCAAAAGCACTGCGTACTGGTAATCAAGATGAGGCAATAAGCTTACAGGAAAAAGCGCTTTTGTTAGGGTTAAGATTGAGTATTCCATCGGCAATTGGACTAATTGTTTTATCCTATCCTATTATTGACCTAATATATGGCCACGGGAGCTTTTCTACGGTGCATGTTGATGCCACAGCGCCAGCTTTGGCAGCGTTTGTGATTGGGTTACCCGCATATACTTTAAGTAAAGTTTTTACGACTGGGTTCTTTGCAAAGCAAAATACAAAAACCCCCTTAGAAATTGGCATGATTACAGTTGGGGTGAATTTGGCTCTCAACCTATTGTTAATCGGACCATTTTTGCACGTAGGCATGGCATTGGCTACAGGTTTGGCGGCTTGGGTGCAAGCAGGTTTACTGGCATGGAAATTATCTCAAAAATCGATGATTCACTTAAGTAAAGCATTTTTCCACGATTTAGCTTATGTACTTTTAGCAAGTTCTTGCATGGGTGGGGTTGTTTATCAACTGCAATTGCAGGTACGTTGCCCTAGTTCGTTTGTTAATGAAGCTATCTATGTTGTTGGGCTTGTTGGTATTGGTATTCTAACCTATGGGGGCATTTATAAAGCCTGCCTAATGACAGGATGCCGATATAAGAAAAATGGGGCTTAAATTTTCTCTAGAATATTGAAACTATTTATAATGGTTCATGACCTCCCCAGCTATGCCTCCATCAACTGTAATAACGGTACCTGTTACATACTTGGAAGCTTTATTGGAAGCAAGGTAGAGAATGGTACCATCTAATTCGCTTGGGTTGGCAATAAAACTTAAGGGAATTTTTTGAGATAATTTTTCACTAGGAATTTCTTTTGTCATATCAGTTTTGAAAAATCCTGGGCTAATAGCATTAATACGGATTTTGTGTGGTGATAATTCGCCAACCAGGCTTTTTGTCATATGCATGACTGCGGCTTTGGATGCATTGTAGCTAGCACCAAAATGTATGGAATGACATCTCCGTTAATGCTGCCAATGTTTATGATTGATCCTTCTATCTTGTGATTTTTCATTATATTTGCCACGACTTTTGTGACGTACCAAGTTCCCATGAGGTTTGTTTGCATGATGTTTTCAAAAATATTTTGACCATCATCTTCAAAAATAGATGTCTCCAAAGCAATGCCTGCATTATTAATTAAAATATCGATAGGTTTAGCAAGAGCTAAAATTTGTTTTTTAACGCATTCAAAATTACAAACATCAAGCTCCAGAATTTCTGCTGATCCGCCTTCTTGTTTTATGATATTAACTAATTCCTCAAGTTTTTCAGCTCTTCTAGCAGCAGCGATAACATGTGCACCATTTTTTGCTAATGTCTGACAAAAATTCCAGCCAAGCCCACTGCTGGCTCCAGTGACAAGAGCTGTTTTACCGGAAAGATTAAACATATGATGCTCAAGAAAAAAGGCCGCTTTGCAGCGACCAGTTTTTAATTTTAATTTAGCATTTAGACTTAAGCAGCTGGAGCTTCTTCTGCATCAGCTTTTTTTGCTTTTAGCGCTGCTTCTTCTTCAGATTGAGCGATAATAAGACTAATTGGCGCGCGCACTTCAGGGTGTAATGAAACAAAAACCGTGTGAATACCTAAATTCTTGATTGGAGTTGTGATAACAATCTGTGATTTATCAACAGTGAAACCACCTTTTGTTAAACCTTCAGAAATATCACGGCTACGAACTGATCCATACAATTGACCAACTTCACTCGCCTGACGAATGATAATAATTTGCGTGCCTTCCATTGACTTCGCTACATATTCAGCATCTTGACGTTGCTTAAGGTTTGTAGCTTCCAGTTGAGCTTTTTTCACTTCAAACTGAGCCATATTTTCTTTTGTAGCACGTTGTGCTTTTTTATTTGGTAACAAAAAGTTACGCGCATAACCAGGAGCTACGGCAACAATTTGCCCCATTTGCCCTAATTTTTCGACGCGCTCCATTAGAATTACTTGCATTTTACGCTTCAACATGGTTTGAGCTCCTAATTAAATTTTGAGTAATACTTCTTCTTAAGGCCATATAATGGCTCTACAAGCCCTAACACTACTACAAAAATCATTGGCCAGACAAGTAAAAATGTTAGCGTTATGAAAATTACTGTTGCGTAGCGTGGAAGTTGATATGATCTTGTCATAAGTTGAGCAATTTCAAGGCCGTCAATAAACAAAGGAAAGGCGCAAATGCACACGGCTGCGTGGCTAAAAACACCAAGTAGTGGTGAATCAATAAATAGATGATTCGCAATGATTAGCCATAGGGATGTAACCAGGGCAATATCCCACACAGGTGGTAAAAATATATTTTGTTTAATGGTTTGTTTGCGAATAGATTTATTCGATTTTAATGCCAATGAGTAAGCCATTTGAAAATTCATCCAGATGATTAGAAGCGTAAAAAAAGCAAGCATTCCTGGGAGAATCTCTATGAATGAATCAGGAGACATAGGTATTTTCATGAGTTTAAAAATTT
Source organism: Candidatus Odyssella sp. (assembly GCA_020726185.1). Classification (GTDB taxonomy): domain Bacteria; phylum Pseudomonadota; class Alphaproteobacteria; order Paracaedibacterales; family CAITNM01; genus CAITNM01. The sequence continues at coordinate 9,128 of DYTB01000030.1, forward strand.
CTTTAATTTGTTTGGCTTGCTGGTCAAGCATATCACTGTTGGTTAATTTTAAATAAGCGAACCCAACAGCAGTTAAAGCTAAAAACCTGCTTGATAATTGGTGCAAAATATCTGTTGATGAAAATTTGTATGTGTTTTTGTTTTTTAAAAAATGCCAGTATAGAACTGTTATTGATGGGGCAAATAGAGTGATGCCAAAAACACCTATGCCTACTGGGCCCAGCAAAACAAGGTAGCCCAGCAAAGGGATACTGATTGCTAATAAATAGCTTCTAATTCCCAAGCACATTCCAACATAAAAAATGGGCATTAAAGCAAAGTAATGAAATACTATCCCTGGAATAGGAATAAATAGCGCCATAAAAGAAAGGGCAGCACACAAAGCGCCGCCCTTAATAATAAGTGGTATGTCGTTTTTAGCCATTTACGTATGGCATTAGAGCCAAGAAACGTGCACGACGAACAGCAACAGCAAGCAAACGTTGTTTCTTTATGGAAACTGCAGTTATTCTGCTTGGCATCATTTTGCCGCGTTCTGACACAAATTTCACAAGGATACGAGTATCTTTGTAGTCAATTTTCATGGCATTTTGGCCTGTGAAAGGGCAGCTTTTACGGCGACGGAAAAATTGCTTACGTACGCTTGGCTTTAGATTTTCGCCTTCTTCAATATAATCTGACATTTTGAATCCTTTACGCTGTTGGTTCGGTTGTTGCTTCTTCCGTTACTGTCTCCGCGACAACTTCGGTAGCAACAACATCTGGGCGAACTTCTTCACGAACAACATCTTCACGGAAACCGCGATTTTGCATTAAAGCAGATGGCGCATTGTCAAGTTCATCAACGCGTACGCTCAAATGACGAAGTACATCTTCATTGATTTTCATTTGACGTTCCATTTCTTTGATTCCATCAGACTTTACAGCGATGTTCATTAGAACGTAATGACCCTTGCGATTTTTTTTGATTTTGTAGGCTAAATTACGAAGGCCACAAAATTCTGTTTTTGTAACCTCTCCGTCAAATTCTTTAATGACGTTTGTATATTGCTTTGCCAATGCTTCTACCTGGTTAGCGGTAATGTCTTGGCGTGCAATGAAAATTGTTTCATAGAAACGCTGCATATTAAACTTTCTCCTTATGGATGGGTACTTAAAACAAGCACCAGCTGCCTAAACGCTTTAGGAAGCAAGGACCTTACTTGTAGCTTACATTTATAGTAAGAAAAAGGCTAAAAGGCAAGAGGAAATTCAATTTTTACTTAATGCCTTTTTGTTGCGCTTATTTTTTTGCTTTAATGCCATGAGGGGCAGGGCTATACATCTTTGCGTTACGACGATAGAACCTAGAAATGGCCGTAAATATAATAGCGTACACAGAAATAATGATGGCTGCCATATACATGTTTTCTGTATAACCAGTCATAAATGTATAGACTGAAGGCATTAGCCCGCCAGATATAGCAATACCAATAGAGAAACTAACAGCAACACCTGTATAACGAGTTTCAGCAGGGAATAACACTTGCATAAATGCATGGCTTAAGCCGACAAAGCTTCCTACATATAGTCCAACTCCGTATTGTCCTAATCCGACTAAGAATAAATCTTTTGTTTGCAGCAGGTAGAAGCTTAAATAAGAAAGCGTGCAGCACATAAAACATGATAGATAAACAGATCTGCGCATAGTGATTTTGTCACTTAACCAACCAAAAAATACGCACCCTGAGGTGTATCCTAGTAAACCAAAGGTATTTAAAAATACGGCTGTGGACATCTCAAAACCTTGGAACTTTGTCATGTATATATTCATAAATCCAAATACCGTATAGGTAAGTGAGCCTTTGAAAATTCCAACGACAATATTCATTAAAAATGCACTTTTGTGATTTTTAAAAATAGCTTTCATTGGTTGCTTCTGTTCTTTTTTCTTTTCCTTAATTTGAATAAAAGCATCGGTTTCTTTAGCATTCTTTCGCAACACAAAAGCCATGAAGCTTACTAAAGAGCCAATAAAAAATGGAATTCTCCATGCCCAGTCTGGCATTCCAGGGCGTAACATTAATGAACCTGCAAAGCTAGCAAATACAGCTCCTACCATGCATGAACCTGCAATAATACCGCTGATTAAGCCCATTTGCTTAGCTTGTCCATGTTCAATTGCAAAAATCGCGGCTCCGTTATATTCTCCGCCAGTTGAAAGTCCTTGAACTATGCGACAAAATACTAAAATAATTGGCGCTGCAATTCCTAACGTTTCGTATCCAGGAAGTAGAGATATTACTAATGTTGGGAATCCCATTAACATGACAGAATAGGTTAGTGCAACCTTTCGTCCAAAGGTGTCACCAATTAAACCAAAAGCATAAGCACCAAGTGGACGCGTGAAAAATGCAGCAGAAAAAGCAAAAATACTGGCAAAAAGCGCTATGGTCGGCGACGTGCTCGGGAAAAAAACTTCAGAAATTTTAGCAATAAAGACGCCACAAATAACAAAATCATAAAACTCTAGCGCATTTCCTAGGGCGCTGGTTCCAATCATCTTCCAAGACTTTTTCATTTAAAACCACAAGAACTATTTAGGCCTATCATTTTCTTCAATTTTACAAGAAATGCAAGCACTTTATTATTGTAGTTTCATTCCATTGGGTACTTTGGGGGCAGATGTGACAAGGCAAATAGCGCCTTTTTCATCTGCAAAGCCAAGAAGTAAAAATTGTGAAATGAAGCCCGCAATATTTTTTTCGCCTAAATTGATGCAGCCCATAATAGAGCGACCAATAAGAGATTCGGGTCTGTAATGCACCGTGATTTGCGCAGAAGTTTGCAATATTCCAATTTCAGGACCAAAGTCTGCCCACACCTTAAAAGCAGGTTTGCGAGCTTTAGAAAATTCTTCAGCCTTCACAATAGTACCGCTGCGTATGTTAACTTGTTCGAATTCTTCCCAAGTGATTGTCATGATTATTCCTTATTTTCTTCGAAAGAATTTTGTCTGCTCTTATAAATTGCCAACCAGACTGTATGACCATGACAGTCTTTGTCTTTTTTTTTATGAGCAACCAACTCAAAATGATGCTGAATAAGCAATTTCTTGTATTCGTCAGGTGATAGTGATGCGTGATATAAACTTTCTCCACCATTGTCACTATAAATTTCCCCAGCATTAGATCCTGAAGTAAATAGCAATATACTGCGTTCGTTCAGATGCTGCTTAAAGGTTTTAAACATTTCTCTTTGATCATCTTGAGACAAATGGAAAAGGCTATCCCAAGCAATAATACAATCAAATTTTTCACCTAACACAATGTTACGCATATCCTTAACAATAAATACGCTTTCAGGAAAACGAGATTTTGCAAGATCAATTTGCTTTTGGCTTCCATCGATACCGGTAATCAAAAAGCCATTATCAATAAAATATTTTGTAATGGGTTCACCCATGCCACATCCTAGATCAAGAACTTTTGCGCCTGGTTTAAGATAAGATATTGCTATATCTAGGTATGATTTTTCGAACAAATCACGTGATCGATGTTTGTCGTACCACTCTACTACTTTCTCATAAGATTCGTAGACTTTGTCATTAATTTTCATAATAATCCCTTCACTCGTACCAAATATTTATCGCAAGCAATTTGATAACTTTCTTTGATTAGCTTTTCGAGCATTTCAAATGAATTATTTGAAGGATTTAAAATTGAAACCCAAGCCATCCAGCCATAAACTGGATGAGGGGTTAATGTGTTTAATTTTTGAAAATCATAGGTACCTTCAACTGAATGACTTTTCGCAGGGCGCTTAGGCAGTGTTGAAAAATGCTGCGAAAATGTTTTTTTAGAAATGCCAAAATTTATTCTGAAAATATTCTCTCTATCTAGGGCAGAGGCTTTATCGTTGTCTCCGTCTTTTTCTTTTAAGGTCAAAAAATAGACACCTCTTTTTAACAAATTATCGGGGTTGTAAAAGAAGCTTTTCTCACCCCATGCATTTACCACATTAAGGCCAGGGAAATTAGTGACAACAAAATCTGAAATATCATTGCTGGTCATTATGGTGCCTTTAATTCCATAACTGCGGTCTTAATTCTGTCGCACGCTTTTTCTAAATTTTCTAAACTTGTTGAGTAGGAAATGCGAAAATATGGCGATAGGCCAAATGCATCACCAGACACGGTTGCAAGGTTATGGTCTTCTAATAAATAGGTGCAAAAATCATTATCATTTTGAATGGTTTTTCCACATCGCGTTACCTTTCCAATAACGCCATTACACCTTATATATAAATAGAACGCACCATGGGGTTTAATAAGCTGTAACTCTGGAATGGTGGACAATGCTTCCAATACATAGTCACGTCTTTTTGCAAAACTGACACGCCATTCATTTAAAAAATCATGAGGGCCATTAATAGCAGCAACAGCAGCAGCTTGCGAAATAGAGCATGCGTTAGATGTTATTTGTGATTGTAAATCAACCATGGCTTGAATTAAGTATTTTGGGCCTGCTCCGTACCCAATGCGCCACCCGGTCATTGAATATGCTTTTGAAACACCATTCACCACCAAAGTGCGGTGATATAAATCAGGGGCAACGTTTAAAATATTTGAAAAATCTGAGCCATCATACAGAAGGTATTCATAAATATCGTCCGTTAAAATATTCACGTGGTGGCGCGCACGCAGCACTTCCGCTAGGGCCAAAAGCTCATCTTTCGTATAAACGCATCCCGTTGGATTTGATGGAGAGTTTAAAATCAACCACTTTGTTTTGGGCGTAATGCTAGCCGCTAACTGGCTTGGTTGAAGCTTAAATTCATTTTCAATTGGGCAATTAACAAAAACAGGAATGCCTTCAAATAAGCTAACTATATCAGGATACGAAACCCAATAAGGAGCAGGGATAATAACCTCATCACCCGCATTAATGCTAGCCATAAACGCGTTAAAAATGACTTGCTTGCCGCCTGTACTTACAATGATTTGATTACTTTCATAAGTAAAGCCATTATCACGGCTTAGCTTTTTTATAATTGCTTGTTTCAAAAGCGCAGTACCACCAACCGGGGTATATTTTGTTTGGCCATTATTCATGGCTTGTAGGGCGGCGTCTTTAATCCACTGAGGGGTGTCATAGTCAGGTTCACCTGCACTTAAGCTGATAACATCTTTCCCCTGTTCTTTTAGAGCAATGGCTTTTGCAGTCATGGCAAGGGTAGGTGAGGGTTTTATCCAATTCATGCGCTGTGCTAGACTAGTCATAGGGCTAAAAATTTAAAAATCTGGCTAATTTAACCATAAATCTGTTAAGGGGTATATGAAATACCTAGCCCAATAATGTGGATAAGATTTTGTATGACAAAAAAATTACCTCCTGACGAACAAGCCCTTTGGGATGCTGTTGTAAAAAGCATTAAGCCTATAAAGCACGATACGGTGGTTGCTAAAATCCCCAACGTTTTGAAGATCCCTGAAAGGCCACTTTTGCCAACACCTGGCATTAGTCGCACACAAAAGGTTGAAGCACTTCACGCGAATGATTTAAGAAATGTTCGTCCAGAAGCGCAGCTTGATTTGCATGGTTTTACCCAAGCAGCAGGCGAAATGGCTTTGCGCGAATTTTTAAAAAATGCTTTGTACAGGAATTTGCGTTGGGTGCGGATTATTACCGGAAAAGGGTCTCCTAATAACCCTAGTATTCTTCGTGAACAAACACCAAAGTGGCTTCAATCAATGCCTGAATTTGTAACGGGCTATGCTTACGCAAAACCAGATGATGGTGGTAGTGGTGCATTTTATGTGAAAATTCGCCGTAAAGTTCGAATCTAATTTTTGAAAATATCCAAGCGTTGATCGTATTCGTGGGTTCTTATATCTAACAGCCCAAGCACTGAATGAAAAAAGTTATCATGAGAATATTTTCCTGTTTCAGCTTTAACTCTTAAGCTATTTACGTCTATGCCAAATTCTTGGCTAAAACCATCGGACAACCACATAATCCATGGAATATGAGTTTGCTCTTTAGGGGCAATTAGGTACGGTGTGCCATGCAGATAAATACCATATTCCCCTAATGATTCACCATGATCAGAAACATAGATCATTGCAGTGTTCAGTTGATGATTATTTTCAAGTGTTTCGATGATTTTTGCCAAAATGTAATCGGTATATAAAATGGTGTTGTCGTAGGTGTTAACAAGGTCCGATTTTTTACAGCTTTGAATTTCATTGGTGTTGCACCCCGGTTTGAATTTATTAAATTCTTCAGGGTAACGTTTGTGGTAGGCAGGGCCATGACTGCCAAGTTGATGCAGTACAATAATAGAATCATGTTTTAGGTTTTTGATGTAACCATCTAATCTGGTGAGTAAGGCTTCATCATTTTGATCTAAATGTCTTATATTTTCTTCTTTTAGCCTGGCTGCCACCCCTTTTGAGCTGCTGTTATTATCACGCCAAAGAATTGAAAAACCAATTCTTGATAATACATCTAGTAGGTTTTCTTGTTGTGCGGCCTTTTCTGGCGTATAGTTTTCCCTTGGTAATTTTGAAAAAATTCCAGGTACAGCAACGGCTGTACATGTTCCACAGGATGAAACATTTTTCAACGAGATAACATTTTTAGTTTTGAGTAAGGGATTCGTTTCGCGTGCATAGCCATTTAGTGAAAAATTATCGGAACGTGCAGCTTCGCCCACCACAATAACAAGTAATGACTTTTTTGTAACATTTTTCCAAAGGTGGCCTTTGGCTGCATCTAAAGCAATTTTGGTGAACTCTTGCGGCGTTTGATTTTGCTTTTTTACATATTTTCCTAAGTAGTAAATGCAATTTATAGGGGTAATTAAGCTGATAAGGTTTCTATTATTTCTATGAATAATAACGATGGTTTTATAAGCAGTGCCTACTGAAACAGCAATTAATAGCGCGGCTATGATAATTGCTATTAATCTAGATTTTAGTTCTGAAAAAAATTTGGGTTGATAAACTATTTTTAAAAAGCATAAAGATAAAAGTGGAATTCCCAGTACGAGAAACCATATTCCAAATTTAGCACTTAAAAGATCTAACGATTCATGAATGTCAGTTTGCAGTACGTTCTGGATCATATCTGCATCAATCACGACCTTGAAGTAATGCATGTGATAACTTGAAAATATGCCTGCAATAGCAAGTACAAATATCAACGTTTTTTGAACATACGGAAATAACAGAAGGTTAAAAGCAATGATAAACATGGCGCTTAACCCTATGAACATTGACACTAAATAAATTAAATCAGAAGCATTATCAAAATTTACTATCTTAAAAACTGCATTCCAAAAGGGAATGTTTAGCAAGCAAACAAAATAGAACGACAAAAAAACAATAAAAATATTTCTGTTAATTTTCACAAATTCTTCCCTTAAACAGAAATGGCTTTTGAAATTTGAGACGGTTCAAATTCAAGATTTACGTAATTTCGGTATAGTCCTTCTTGACGCATTAATTCGTTGTGCGTTCCTATTTGTTCTATATGTCCGTGATTTAAGACCATAATTTTATCTGCTTCCATCACGGTACTTAAACGGTGAGCAATTACTAAGGTTGTGCATTCTGCACTCAGCGCCTTTAAGTTTTGCTGCACAATAAAATCACTTTCGGTATCTAGTGAATTGGTTGCTTCATCTAAAAGCAAAATATTTGGTCGTCGTAATAACACTCGTGCCAAAGCTAGACGCTGTTTTTGCCCGCCGGAAAGTCTAACGCCTCGATGACCAACTTTTGTTTGCAATGAATAAGGTAAGCTTTGAACAAAATCTTTTAAATGAACCATTTCTAATGCTTGCCACAAATCATTTTCATCAACGGTATCTAGACCATATGCTAAGTTTTCAAAAATTGTTGTGGAAAAAATCACAGCATCTTGTGTTACTAAACCAAGTTGATGACGAATGCTATCAGTTGATAGGTCTTGGTAATTCACGCCGTTAAGGTAAATATTACCAGAGTTGGGTTCGTAAAATTTCAAGAGCAGAGAAAATATTGTGCTTTTTCCAGCACCAGATGGGCCAACAATTGCAACAGTTTCACCTGGTAGTACGCTTAAATTTAATTGACTAAGAACGTTGGTTTCAGGGCGAGAAGAATACGCAAAATTTACCTGATGCATTGCAAGAATACCGTGATTTTGTACAAGGCGCTGTTTGATCGTATTTTGCTTAGGCGGCTCTAACTTCAGTATTTCTAATATTCTATCGCCTGCTCCTGCTGCGCGGTAAAAATCAGCAAAAAGTGCCGAAAATGATCCTAAAGCTCCACTTACCGCAACTGCATAAAATAAAAATCCTAGCAAGTCTCCTTTGGTCATGGTTTGCTCAAAAACCATTTGTGCCCCAAGGTAAGCGATTACGCATAGGCCTGAAAAAATCAGCACCATGGCAAAGCCAACTAATTTAGCCCGTGCTTTTGCTGACTTTAAAACAGCTTGAACGAAGTTGGTGTTATACCCGTGAAATGAAGAACGATCTTGTGCAGCATGGGAAAATAACAGCACGGTTTTAATATTGTTCAATGTTTCATCAATAAACTGAGCAAGGTCAGCCAACACACCTTGAGCATAACGCCCGTGAACGCGAACAATTTTTCCAAAATAAACAACTGGTAACAATAGGGCAGGGACAATTACGCAGCTTAATACAAATAATTTTCCAGAGGTTGTTACCATCATGACGATGCCACCTAGAATGATCAGTGTATTTCTTATGAAAATACCTAAGCTGTTTGTGAGTACTAGTTGCAATAAATTCATGTCACTTGTTAGGCGTGTAACTAAATTTGCCGGTTGGTACTCTTCAAAAAAAGAAATAGGAAATTTAAGAATATGATCAAAAAGATCATATCGCAGACGCGCCATTAATTGTTCGCCAATCCAGCTAATGTAATAGGTACGTGCGTAACTTGCAAAAGCCAGTAATACTACGCTAATAGCCAGCCCTATTAAAACCCAGCCGAAATAATCTGATCCTTTTGTCAGCAGTCCCGTATTGACTGAAAAGCTTAAAAACTTTCCAAAACCAAGAACCATGCCAGCTGCGACACCAAGCATGATACAAGCTAGAATAATTGGTTTATAAAACGTAGAAACATATTTTCCCAGCAATGCCCATAATGTGCCTATAGGGGCCTTTGATTCATTTTTGGGTGTAACATCATCATAAAAAGATTTTTCACGCATCTAGGTCCTGCCTTAGAACGCTTTCAAGCTCTTTATCTGTTCTAGTGCATAACCATTTTCCTGAACGATATGAAAAATGATGCGCTCCAGTTATTGGGGAAGAAAACCAAATTTGTTCCATTGTGCCGTGATAATTTAAGAGAAATTGACCTTTTGGGCATCTGATTAACAAAGCGCCTTCAACGTAATCTGCATCCCAATCATTTTCTAAAGTATCTGATAAATCCTGGAGATATTTAAATGCGATAGTTTTATGCACGGCTGCAGATTCATTTCAGGACTTTTGCCCAATATACATGGGTAATATAGGGAAATTCAATCACCTCGTGATTTTTAAGTTGTTCATGTGTTGTGCATAAGTTTTTCATTTGTTGCGCTACCTCTTGTTTTTTATGGTCAGGTAAGGCTGCAATAAAGCTCATGCCTAATGCTCGGTGAGTAAGGGTTTCTTAAAAAAAATGATGAGAGTAATTGAATTGTTGATGCTGCAAAGAAGAAAAATGATCTTGATTGTTAAATACCTTTTTCCATTTATCGAGATCAAAACGTACAATTTCGTCATGAGGATAGGAGAAAAGTATTTTATGATATTCATGAACCCAATTCACTGCATCATTTCGTTCTTGAAATATTATTACTAGGTAGCCATTTTGTTTTAATACGCGCGCTATATCAGCAAGAGCAGAGAGATTAGCAAACCAGTGAAAAGCTTGAGCCACAACTTACACGCCAATATTATCCATGACTACCCTGTGCGTGATCAAATATATCTG
>DYTB01000031.1 GCA_020726185.1 Candidatus Odyssella sp.
GAGGAGATAGCGTGAGGGCATTGTGAAACTGTCGCGGCGGCGAATCAAGAGGAAATTCACGCGGCGGCGGCTTCGGTGGAGGCGCTTCCAGAGGTGGTGGCTTCGGCGGAGCAAGAAGCGGTGGTTTCGGTGGTGCAGGTGCTTCTAGAGGTGGAGCAAGAAGCGGTGGCACTAGCGGAGAAGGAAGAAGCAATTTTTCAAAACCTGACTCTCGTGGACCAAAAAGCTCTTTTTCTGATCGCCCAAAAAGTGGAGCGCCAAGCAAGCGTACCTTTAGCTAAATTTAACGCTTTCTATTACTAATACTGAGGCTCTGCAGCATATTGCTGTGGAGCCTTTTTTGTAAATCAGATAAAAACCAAGGATATTTAGCAACACTAGCCAAGAAAATATATAGGCTTTTAAAGATTATTTGAAAAACCCTCTTTCGTTTCAACGCCAGATACCGTATCAATAAACATTATCTAGTTGTATTTTGGCAGGAGCCTTTCTTGTTCACTTGGGTTTTAGAATTTTTTGTACCTACTATCATATTAATGTCCGTTGTTGTCTTTGTTCATGAGTGGGGTCATTTTTGGGTTGCCCGTAGAAATAATGTAAAAGTCGAAGATTTCGCCATTGGCTTTGGCCCTGAACTGTTTGGATTTTCCGATAAAAAAGGTACCAGATGGGCATTTCGTTTAGTGCCGTTGGGTGGTTACATAAAAATGCTAGGCGATGCTGATGCAACCAGCGCTACAGCTGATGATGCAATTATTACAAAACTTACTGAAGAAGAAAGAAAGCAAACTCTTCATGCAAAAACCCCATGGCAACGCATTCAAGTTGCAGCAGGCGGACCACTAGCAAATTTTGTTTTTGCAATTGTTGCGATGATTGGCTTATTTGCGGTTTTTGGGGAACCAATTACACCACCTGTAATTGGATTTGTTGACCCTGCTGGTGTTGGTGCTAAACATGGTTTGCAAGAAAATGATCGCATCGTTGAAATTAACCATGAGAAAATTCATTCTTTTGAGAATATGCTGCCTTTTATTCGCAGTGGAAAGCATGAAGTCCTTTCAATAAAATTAGAACGCGCTAAAAAACAAGTTCAGTTGAATATTCCCTTAACTTTGAAAGATAAAGAAACAGGCGAAATTCAAAAAATAAAAGTTCTGGGCATTAAGCCAAACCCCTCTAAAGAATACAAGGAAGTGTCGTTTGGTGCCGCTGTGCAAACGGCTTTTTCAACCTTTTGGGGTATGTGCAAAACAATTGTAGTTGGGCTAGGTGAACTTTTAACTGGACAGCGTAAAGGCGATGAGCTGGGGGGAATTCTAGCAATTGGCGATATGGCTTCACAAAGTGCAAAGCTAGGCGTTGCAGGTATGTTGTGGTTCATGATTATCATGTCAATCAATCTTGGATTAATTAATCTTTTCCCAATTCCAGTTCTAGATGGTGGGCAAATGCTCATGACCTCAATTGAATGGGTCATTGGCAAACCGCTTCCTGAAAAAATTCAAAAATATATTTTTGGATCAGGTTTTGCTCTCGTAATTAGCTTAATGCTCTATTCCACCTGGAACGATATAGTACGATTCAATGTCATTCAAAAAATTTACTCACTATTCCAAATAGTCAGAGGATGGTTACCCCTATGATAAAATATTTCTTTTTTGCTTTCTTGTTATCTCTGAATTTAGCTTATGGTGAAGGACAAAAAATTTCACACATCAGCATTCAAGGCAATAACCGCATTGAAAATCAAACGATTCTTTCTTATTTACCAATAAAAGTTGGTGATTCAGCAGATCTTGATACAAACGACCAATGCTTGAAAACGTTGTTCGATACTGGGTACTTTCATGATGTAAAAGTGCACCGAGAAGGTGCAACGATAGTTATTCAACTTGAAGAAAACCCCATCATCAATAAGATTGCTTATGAAGGCAATGACAAAATTAAAGATGCTGATTTTAAAAAAGAAATACAGCTCCGTCCACGTGAAGTCCTTTCATATGCAAAAATCCAAGCTGCACAGCAACGCATTTTAGAAATATATCGTCGACTTGGGCGTTTCAGTGCAAAGGTAGACCCAAAAATTATTCGGTTGCCTGAAAATCGCGTTGATTTAGTTTTTGAAATTGAAGAAGGACCAACTACATTCATTCGCAAAATTAATTTCATCGGAAACAAAACTTTTAAAGGTTCTCGACTTGAAAAGGTTTTGCAAAGCAAAGTTTGGCATTGGTACAGATTTTTTGTGAATGATGACCTTTATGACCCTGACCGTTTCCTTAATGATCAACAAGAAATCAAAAAATTCTACAATGATCATGGTCATCCAGACGTACGTTTAATTTCTTCTATTGCTGAACTAAGCCCAGATAAGACAGCATATTTTTTAACTTTCACCATTGATGAAGGTAGAAAATACGAGTTTGGCGATGTAAAGATTAACTCTGAAATCAAATCAGTAAACATTGAAAAGCTTAAAGAATGCATTCTCATTGAAAAAGGTGAAGAATTCAGCGGCGCTATTATTGATAAATCAATTAAAGCACTTACAGAATCTTTAGGAACAATGGGTTATGCTTTTATTAATATTGAGCCAGAAACTTTAAAAAATGCAGAAACAGGCATTGCTGAGATTACATTCACAATCAAAGAAGGCCCAAGAGTCTACATTGAAACCATTGAAATAAAAGGAAACGATCGCACAAGAGATCATGTAATTCGCCGTAAAATTAGAATTCAAGAAGGTGATGCGTATAACAGTAAAAAAATCAAGGATGCTGAACAGGAATTAAAAGACCTTGGGTATTTTAAAGAAACGCATGTTCAACCTGAAGAAGGTTCAGCAATAGACAAAGCCAAGCTAAATGTTGATGTTGAAGAACAACGAACAGGAGAGCTAAATGTTGGCGTTGGTTACTCTACTTTAGACGGACCATTCACATCGCTAGGCGTTCGTGAAAGAAACTTTAGAGGAAGCGGTCAGACTCTGCATTCAAATGCCATGATTTCTAAAAGAAGTATGGGCATAGATGCGGGTATTATTGAGCCAGCATTCTTAGATCGGGAACTTGAAGGATCAGTAACAGCATCAGCAAATCAGTCAAAATATTCTTGTTCACATAAACATAACACCCTTGGTACAACCTTTGGTTTGGGATATAACCTAAGCGAAATGTGGTGGCAAAACTTAGACTATACTATACGTTCTGAGAAAGAAACTGGCTTCAATGACAAGGCTTCTGCGATTATTCGCAACCAAAGTCATAACGCTTTATTGTCAATGATTGGCCAAACTATTAACTTTGGAAAACTAGATAGCAGAGCAAATCCTACTAAGGGTTATGTTTTAAGTTATCAGACTAGTTTTGCAGGACTAGGCGGTACAATAAAGTACCTACAACATGTATGGAATGCTACTTTCTATCATCCGCTATTTACTGAAGATGTTATTTTAAAAGTTTCCGGTGAAACAGGGATGATGCAAAGAATGGGCAAGCCTATTCGAGTTGTTGATAGCTTTCAAATGGGCTACACAAACTTCAGAGGTTTTGACTTCCAAGGTATAGGTCCACGTGATAAAAAAACAGGAGATCCTTTAAATGGCACAAGAATGTGGCGTCAAGTAACTGAAATAAAGTTTCCTTCTGGTTTACCTGATGACTGGAAAATTAACGCCAGCGTATTTAATGAATTTGGATGTTTATGGCAACCAGGCCAAAAAGATAGCAACACACAAGATAGCAAAAAAATGCGTGCTTCTTTTGGGGCAGGTATACTTTGGACATCACCGTTTGGCCCGATTGGAATATCTTATGCCGTTCCATACCGCAGTCAAAAATATGATGAAGCACGCCGTTTGCAACTGCAATTTAGCAACATTTTTTAGAAATGTTTAAAGACTTTAGACCTTACCTAATTCAAGTTGCTTTTGCGGTTATTACCGTTATAGCGGCTTATTGTGTGCTAAAACCGCAATACAAAACTACTGGCCTTACTATAGGCTTGGTAAATATGGAACGTGTTCGCTCTCAGGCAACGCCATTTCAGCAGTTACATAAGCAAGATTTTGATGCACGCTCAAAAGCACAAGAACGCTTAGAAACTTTAGAAAAAAGCATGCGTAAAGAATATGACGAACTGCAAACGCTACAACAAAAAAAACATGCAAAAACAGATGAGCTAACAAAACGAAAACTTGCTCTTGATAAGAAAGTCGCTGATTTAGATCAGCATTTTCATCAGGAACGAGATTCAATAAAACAAAAACTTGATAAAAACTTTTTGGCCATTGAATCTGAACTAGAAAGTATTATTCGAAGTTTTTGTAAAAAGCATAAGATTGATCTGTTTCTGAATACAACAAACAATGGTCAAGAAGTTGCGCTAGTAGCAGATGAAAGTCTCAATCATACAGATAAAATAATTGAGCTTTTGAACAAAAAAATACCAAATATTGACAAACTAGAAAAATAAAGATGTTTTTTCAAAAATCCCCCCCCATTCTTATTGAGCAATTAGCAAAAATAATTGGTGCTGAAACCAATGTTTCTGGCATTCCTATCAGTGACGTTGGCCCTCTGGAAAATCTAGATCAAGGCATTCTTGGTTGTTATCACAATACAAAATATAAAGCTTCTCTGGCACAAGCCAAAAGTGGATTTTGTATTTTAAAAGAAGATGACAGACATTTATTAGGGGAAGGTGTAATTGGTTTATTTACACCAACACCATATCGTGCATTTGGAAAAGCGGCCTTGTATTTTTACGCAAAACCAAAATCTACGAGAGAAATTTCTAAATTAGCTGATATTCATCCAACTGCAAAAATAGGGAAAAACTGTCAAATAGAGGCTTTCACTGCAATAAAAGCTTTTGCAGAAATTGGAGATAACACTATTATTCGAAGTCATTGTGTAATTGGGGAGCATGTAAGAATTGGGAACGATAGTCTACTTGAACATAGCGTTACTATCACAAATACGCTTGTAGGAGACCGCTTCTATGTTAAGCCTGGTGCATGCATAGGTCAGCCTGGTTTTGGCTTCCACATGGATGAAAAAGGACATTTTGACATTCCTCAAATTGGATGCGTTCGTATCGGAAACGACGTGCAAATTGGATCCAACACAACAATTGACCGCGGTAGCCAGCATGACACCATTATTGGAAATTTTTGCAGAATAGATAATCTAGTGCAAATTGCTCATAATGTAGAGCTAGGAGACGGCTGTGTAATTGTATCTCAAGTTGGCATTGCTGGAAGTTCTAAGCTAGGTAAATTTGTTATTGCTGCAGGACAAGTTGGCATTGCTGGACATTTAACAATTGGTGATGGCGTTAAAATTGCTGCTCAAAGTGGTTTAATGCGAGACGTTGCACCAGGAGAAACTATTTCCGGTTCACCTGCCATTCCAATAAGAGAATGGCATAAGCAAACTATTGCCCTGCAAAAACTTACAAAAAAATAGCGCTAGGCTTCATGAGCTTTAATATCAATTGCTGGACGTAAAATTATTAGCAATATCAAAGCAAATAAGGCAATTACCCCACTTCCCATGAAAGTCACGAACTGGTCATATTTGTCAGCAAGCAAACCACCAATGAGACCAGCAAGCAATATACCAGCAGCGTTAATTAAATTGTAAAATCCTATACCTGTACCCCGTAAATCTTCTGGGATTTGATCTGCAACAATGCATAAAAACATATCTTGACTCATCCCAATTTGAATACCCCATAATGCCACACCAATAAGCATTATCGGTAAGCTACCTGAGAAAGCCAAAAAGGCATCTGCTACAATCAGTATTACAAAGCTTAATGCTAAAAATCCATAACGTCCCAAACGATCAGAAAGCATACCAATAGGGTAAGAAAACAAAGAATTTGTACAATTATACAAAATCAAAATTCCATGAGCAAAACTAGGATCCATGCCAAAGCTTTGAGTAGCGTGTAATACGAGCATAGATTCGCCAATGCGAGAGCTCATGAATACCATTGCCACTATCATCAGCATCCAATAAGGCTTTCCGAGACGCGCCAAATCTTTAAGGTGTAACGGGTGATGGATTGGCTTTTTATCAGCAGTAATTTCTTTTTCATGGGGATCATGCACAAAAATAAGTAAAAGTAAAAAGCCCAATGAAGCAGGAACACTTGCCCATAAAAAAACGTTCTGATAGCTAAGATCATATTTATACATTGCCAAGAAGCCTAAGCCACCACCAATGAAAGAACCAGCTGTAGTCATTGCGTTACGCAAGCCAAAACAAGCACCTTTTGTGCTTTCAGGAGCTAAGTCACCAACTAAAGCATCACGAGGGGTTGACTGCATACCATTACCCAAACGGTCAAAAAGCCTAGCAATAATTACCATAGGTACAGTTGCAAATAAACCAAATATTGGCCTTGAGATAGCAACCATTGAAAAGCCAATCATCATTATTTTTTTTGGACGTCTAAAGTAATCGCTTATCAAACCAGAAAGAAGCTTCATAACAAAAGCCATGGCTTCAAAGAAACCCTCTAGCATAACAATAAATCCCGTTCCTGCCCCTAGAATTTGCTTTAGATACAAAGCGATTATTCCAAAGACCATAACGGTAGAGATGTTAAGCAACATACTGGCAAAGCCAATAGCCCAAATTGATAAAGGAATTTTAGATTTAGAAATATTCATAAAACCAAACAGGAAAATGAAAGATTAAATTACCAATTAAAAAATAAAAAAACAAGCATAAAGCTTGCTTTTTTATTTAGTTAAATGCTATCGCCTAAGCAACAGACTGTTTAGATTCCTTACTCTTTGGAGCAGCCTGAATCAATATATCTTTATCGCGATCTTGAGCAGTTGCTTTCATACGACGCATAGCACTACCAGTACCAGCCGGAATCAAACGACCAACAATCACGTTTTCTTTTAGGCCTGCCAAAACATCAAGCTTACCAGAAACAGCCGCTTCAGTTAGAACGCGTGTTGTTTCTTGGAATGATGCAGCAGAAATAAATGATTTCGTATGCAATGAGGCTTTTGTAATACCTTGAAGAATAGGCTGACCTGAAGCAGGACGCTTACCTTCTTTAATAAGTGCATTATTTGTATGATCATAGATAACACGGTCTACGTGATCACCAACAATGAAATTGGTATCTCCAGCATCATACACTTCGGTTTTCTGTAGCATTTGACGCACAATAACTTCGATATGTTTATCGTTAATAGCAATACCTTGCAAACGGTAAACTTGCTGGATTTCGCTGACTAAGTAAACTGCCAACGCTTCGACACCCATAACACGTAAAATATCATGTGGAACTGGGTTTCCTTCGACTATCAGGTCACCTTTACGTACATAATCGCCTTCTTGAATAACGATATGTCTACCACGTGGAACCAAATATTCTACTGGTTGCAAGTTTTCATTTTCAGGTATAACAACGATACGACGTTTTGCTTTATAGTCCTTACCGAACTCAATTTTACCATCAAATTCAGCAATAATTGCTGCATCTTTAGGTTGACGTGCTTCAAACAATTCGGAAACACGTGGCAAACCACCGGTAATATCTCGAGTTTTTGAAGTTTCACGCGGAATACGAGCAATCACTTCACCAGCAGGAATATTAGCACCATTTTCAACAGAAATAATCGCATCAATTGGCAGGAAATAACGCGCTTCAAGGCCGTTTGATAATTTAATCGGAGTGCCTTTTGCGTCACGTATACTAATCATTGGACGAAGCTCAGCGCTACTACGAGATGATTTTGCGTCAATAACAGCACGACTAGAAATACCAGTGGATTCATCTACTACTTCTCGCATCGTTACACTATCGATCAAGTCAACGAAATGAGCTATACCTTCTTTTTCTGTTATTACAGGAATTGTATATGCATCCCATTCAGCAATTTTTTGACCCTGCTTAATCGCAGCGCCATCTTTTATCAAAAGCTTAGCGCCATATTGAATACGGTAATGCACACGTTCACGATTTTGATCATCAAGAATGATGACTTCACCGTTACGTGAAAGCACAATAGTTTGACCAGATGCATTATCAATTGCGTTAATGTTCTTGTATCGAACCTTACCAGGCATTGAGCTTTCTATGCTTGATTGCTCGGCACTTCGTTGCGCAGCACCACCCATGTGGAAAGTACGCATCGTTAGCTGTGTTCCAGGCTCACCAATTGACTGAGCAGCTATAACACCAACTGCTTCACCTACGTTAACAGTAGTTCCGCGCGCTAAGTCACGGCCATAACATTTAGCACAAATGGCTGTTTCCATTTCACATGTCAAAACAGAACGAATTCTGACTTCATGGATACTAGCTTCGCTAATAAGTTCTGCTGTATCTTCTACAATCATTTCACCAGCCGCTACAATAACTGCATTGGTTAATGGGTGGACAATATCTTCCGAGGCAGTACGCCCTAAAATACGATCAGTCAATGGAACCACAGTATTGGCACCTTCAACGACGGATCTCATGTGGATACCTTGCGTAGTTCCGCAATCATCAGCAACAATGATACAATCTTGAGCAACGTCAACCAAACGACGAGTTAGGTAACCTGAGTTTGCTGTTTTCAAAGCTGTATCCGAAAGGCCCTTACGAGCACCATGGGTTGATATGAAATATTCAAGAACATGCAAACCTTCTTTAAAGTTTGAGATAATTGGCGTTTCCATAATGTCACCGGAAGGTCTTGTCATCAAACCACGCATACCCGCCATCTGACGCATCTGCGTAACTGAACCACGAGCCTTTGAGTGAATCATCATATAAACCGCATTAAATGGTTCACCAGGAAGGTTTTTTGACATCGCTTGTAACATGGCGTCACCAACTTTATCAGTACAACGCCCCCAAGCATCAACGACTTTGTTATATTTTTCACCTTGAGTAATCAGGCCGTCTAGGTATTGCTGCTCATATTCTGCAACAGCAGCTTTTGTTTGACCAATCAGTACTTCTTTTTCTTTTGGAACAATCAAATCGTCTTTACCAAAGGAAACACCACTCTTCGTCATGTAAGTGAAACCTAAGGTCATAATACGATCAACAAATATAACCGTTTCTTTTTGTCCACAATGACGATAAACGTCATCAACTAGTGAGCTGATTTCATTTGAGGTCATCACTTGGTTTACAAGTTCATAAGGCATTTTGTAATGCTTTGGTAAATAGTTACCAAGGAACAAACGACCTGGAGTTGTATCTACTCGCTGATAAGTAACGCTTCCATCTTCATGGTAGACAGGAACACGCGCTTTCACTTTTGAATGAATGTGTAAGTGCCCTTGTGATAATGCATGCTCCACTTCAGAAATATCTGAAATCAGACTACCTTCACCTGGCATACCATCAGCCATTAAGCTTAGATAATAAATTCCAAGCACAATATCTTTCGAAGGTACAATAATTGGACGTCCACTAGATGGGCTAAGAATGTTATTAGTCGACATCATCAATACACGAGCTTCAAGCTGAGCTTCTAATGAAAGAGGCACATGCACTGCCATTTGGTCTCCATCGAAGTCAGCGTTGAAAGCTGTACAAACAAGAGGATGCAGCTGAATTGCTTTACCTTCAATAAGCACAGGTTCGAATGCCTGAATACCTAAACGGTGAAGAGTTGGAGCGCGGTTTAATAATACTGGGTGCTCACGAATAACATCTTCTAAAACATCCCAAACTTCAGGACGCTCTTTTTCAACCATTCGCTTTGCAGCTTTCAATGTGCTAGCAAGACCATAACGTTCAAGGCGCGCATAAATAAATGGACGGAATAATTCTAAGGCCATTTTCTTAGGCAAACCACATTGATGTAGCTTTAATTCTGGACCAACCACAATCACCGAACGACCAGAATAGTCAACTCGCTTACCTAGTAGGTTTTGGCGGAAACGACCTTGTTTACCTTTGAGCATATCTGCTAAAGACTTAAGTGGGCGCTTGTTAGTCCCAGTAATTGCACGACCTCTACGACCATTGTCAAACAACGCGTCAACAGATTCTTGTAGCATACGCTTTTCATTACGGATAATAATTTCAGGCGCACGAAGCTCAATAAGACGCTTCAAACGATTATTTCTGTTAATAACGCGACGATACAAATCGTTCAAATCCGAAGTAGCAAATCTACCGCCATCAAGAGGAACCAAAGGACGTAATTCTGGTGGAATTACTGGAATAACTTCCATGACCAAACACTCAGGTGGAGTATTTGACTCTAAAAATGCTTCCAGAAGCTTTAAGCGCTTCATTATTTTTTTACGACGAATTTCAGATGAACATTCTGTAAGTTCCTGACGTAGCTTTTCGCTTTCGCTTTTTGGCTCTATTTTACGAAGCATTTCACGTAAAGCTTCAGCACCAATGCCAGCATTAAATGCTTCTTCGCCGTACTCATCTTGAGCTTGCATGAACTCTTCTTCATTTAACAACTGCCCATAGGACATTGCTGTCATGCCAGGATCAAGAACCACATAGCTTTCAAAATACAGAATTTTCTCAAGATCTTTTAGCGCTATATCAAGCAGCATACCTGCACGACTAGGCAAAGATTTAGTAAACCAAATGTGCGCAACAGGAGCAGCTAATTCAATATGCCCCATGCGGTCACGACGAACCTTACTTAATGTAACTTCTACGCCGCACTTTTCGCAGATGACACCGCGATATTTCATACGCTTGTATTTACCACACAGGCATTCATAGTCTTTTACTGGACCAAATATACGTGCACAAAACAAACCATCACGTTCCGGTTTAAAGGTGCGATAGTTAATAGTTTCAGGCTTTTTTACTTCCCCATATGACCAAGAACGAATACGTTCTGCTGTTGCAATAGTAATACGAATTGCATCAAAATCTGGAAGAACATCCATTGCGTTGAAGCTTCGTTTAATCTCTCGGTTCATGAGTTACTCCCGAACAAAATGTAAAAATTAGATTTAGTAAATATGAGGAGCCCAAGGCTCCTCACAAAATTATTCAAACTGCTCAAATGCCACGTTTAGGCCAAGCGAACGAAGTTCTTTCACCAATACGTTAAAGGACTCTGGAATACCTGTTTCCATATTATCGTCTCCTCGCACAATGGCCTCGTATACTTTCATACGACCGACAACGTCATCCGACTTAACTGTCAGCATTTCTTGAAGCGTGTATGCAGCACCATAAGCTTCCAGTGCCCAGACTTCCATTTCTCCGAAACGCTGGCCACCAAACTGTGCTTTACCACCTAGAGGCTGCTGAGTCACAAGACTATATAGCCCAATTGAACGTGCGTGAATCTTATCATCAACCAAATGGTGAAGCTTCAACATGTAAATGTACCCAACAGTGACCTTACGATCAAAAGGCACTCCAGTACGTCCATCAAACAAATCAACCTGACCAAAAGTTGGTTGCCCGGCATAAGTCAACGCATTATTTATTTCTTCATGACTGGCACCATCGAACACAGGAGATGCAATAGGCACACCCTTTCGAAGATTGCCTGCCATTTCCATAAGTTGCTCATCATCAAGAGACTTAATATCTTTTTGATCTTTTTTATCTGTATAGAAGTCTAACAATTTATTGCGAATATCTTTAACCTCAAGTTCTTTGTCACGATATTTTTCTATCATTTCATTGATTTGACGCCCCATACCAGCAACCGCAGCACCCAAGTGAGTTTCTAGAATCTGCCCAACGTTCATACGAGAAGGCAAACCAAGTGGGTTCAAAATAATATCAACAGGAGAGCCATCTTCAAGATGTGGCATATCTTCCATTGGAACAACTTTAGACACAACCCCCTTGTTACCGTGACGACCAGCCATCTTATCACCTGGCTGAAGTTTGCGTTTAACAGCTATAAAGACTTTAACAGACTTTAGAACTCCAGGTGGCAATTCATCTCCACGACGTAATTTTTCAACCCTATCTTCAAATGTAGCTTGCAATCTAGCACATGAACCATCAAATTCAGCTTTCATGTCTTCTATTTCAGTCATTGTCTCCGCTTCTGAAACAATAATTTTTTTCCATTCTGCAGGATGAAGGTCAGAAAGCATCTCAGTAGTAATTTCTTTACCTTTTGTCAAAGCCTTTGAACCAGATGAAAATTTCTTGCCAACAAGAAGATCTCTAAGTCGTTGAGAAAAACTACGTTCTAGAATGGCGCGCTCTGCTTCACGATCTTTTGCAAGACGATCAATTTCCTGGCGCTCCAATGCTATAGATCTTTCATCGCGTTCAATACCGCGGCGTGAAAAAATACGTACTTCAACAACTGTTCCTGAAACCCCCGGCGGAACACGAAGTGAGCTATCGCGCACATCAGAAGCTTTTTCACCAAAAATTGCTCGCAAAAGCTTTTCTTCTGGCGTAGAAGGAGCTTCTCCTTTCGGAGTAACCTTACCAACTAAAATATCACCAGGATTAACCTCTGCTCCGACATAAACTATACCTGCTTCATCCAAGTTCCGCAGGCCTTCTTCACCTACGTTTGGGATATCACGAGTAATATCTTCGTTACCTAACTTTGTATCACGAGCCATAAGCTCAAACTCTTCAATATGAATTGAAGTAAACACATCGTCTTGAACAATACGCTCAGAAATAACGATTGAGTCCTCGAAATTGTACCCTTGCCATGACATGAATGAAACCAGTACGTTACGCCCTAATGCCAATTCACCAAGCTCAGTTGCCGGACCGTCAGCAATAATATCTCCACGTTTAACTACGTCGCCTTTTTTAACTAAAGGACGCTGGTTAATACATGTGCTCATATTTGAACGTTGGAACTTCAGCAAATTGAAAATATCAACACCTGATTTGTTATCGCTGTCTTTTTCAGTAACACGAATAACAATTCGCTTTCCATCGACCTGATCAACAACACCATCGCGCTTAGCTGTAATTACAGCACCTGAGTCTTTTGCAACAATAGCTTCCATGCCTGTTCCAACGAGAGGCGCCTCAGCTCTTAAAAGAGGAACAGCCTGACGTTGCATGTTCGAACCCATCAATGCACGGTTCGCATCGTCGTTTTCCAAGAAAGGAATTAGAGATGCCGCAACAGAAACCAGCTGCTTTGGAGAAACGTCAATATAGTCAACACTTGAGCGTGGAAAAATACCAAATTCGCCTGATTTACGACAAGTAACGAATTCTTCTATGATACGACCTTTTTCATCAAGCTCTACACTTGCTTGGCCAATAATGTAACGACTTTCTTCAAGTGCATTCATGTAAATCACTTCGTCGGTAACGTTACCATCGGAAATCTTACGATATGGACTTTCAATGAAACCATACTTGTTTACTCGTGCATAGGTTGCCAATGAGTTAATCAACCCAATGTTCTGACCTTCAGGAGTTTCAATTGGACAAATACGACCATAGTGTGTCGGGTGAACGTCACGAACTTCAAAACTAGCGCGATCACGTGATAAACCACCAGGTCCTAATGCTGACAAACGACGCTTGTGCGTAATTTCAGAAAGAGGGTTGGTCTGATCCATAAATTGAGATAACTGAGATGAGCCGAAAAATTCACGAATAGCCACTGCAACTGGTTTAGCGTTTACTAAATCATTTGGCATCACGGTGTCAATATCAACCAACCCCATGCGCTCACGAATAGAACGCTCCATACGAACCAAGCCAACCCGGAACTGATTCTCTAAAAGCTCACCAACAGATCGAACACGACGGTTAGCAAGGTTATCAATATCATCTATCTCACCCTTACCATCGCGCAATTCTAAAAGAATTCTCACCATCGAAAGAATGTCGTCTTTTTTCAAAACTCTAACATCATCTGGCGTATTTAAGCCCAAACGTGCATTCATTTTAACGCGACCAACAGCTGATAAGTCATAACGCTCAGGATCAAAGAACAAGGCTCTAAATAAAGCTTCTCCACCTTCAACGGTTGGTGGCTCACCTGGGCGCAAGGCACGATAAATATCCATTAATGCTTCGTCGCGATTTTGGTTTTTGTCTGCTTGAAGCGTATTCAGTAAGTAAGCACCAATGTTAACATGGTCAATATTCAAGAGATCAAAAGACTTAACTTTTTGTTCGTTTAGAATTTCCATTGTCTCTGCAGAAAGTAAATCACCAGATTCAATATAAATTTCACCTGTTTCAGTATTAATGCGGTCATCAGCCAAGTAACTACCTTGCAAATGCTCTTCAGAAAAGGCAATTTGCTTCAATCCTTCAGATTCATATTTTTTCGCAAGACGCGGTGTGATTTTTGTGCCCGACTCAACAGCAACTTCACCAGTGCCAGCATTAATCAAGTCATGAGTTAGCTTCACGCCTTTCCAGCGATCTGCAATATAATCAGTCACCCAAAGCTTCTTATTCCGTGTATATGTAACTTTTTCGTAGAATGTGTGCAAAATTTCTTCACGAGACATTCCCATAAGATCTTTTGCATCAAGAGCTTTTTTGGCTGTTTTAGCTTTTTCTCGCGCTTTTTCAGTGTAATCACTATCAAGTGCCATCAAAAGTGTAGTAACGGGTAGCTTGCGACGACGGTCAACCCTCACACAAATTTGGTCTTTTGGATCAAATTCAAAATCTAACCAAGAACCACGATAAGGAACAATTCGCCCAGCGTAGAGAATCTTGCCTGATGCATGGGTTTTTCCTTTATCGTGATCAAAAAACACACCAGGACTTCTATGCATTTGAGAAACAATAACTCGCTCAATACCATTAACAATGAAAGTTCCACGGTCTGTCATCAAAGGTGTGTCGCTAATGTAAACATCTTGCTCTTTAATGTCGCGTATTGAACGTGACCCAGAGTCACTATCAACATCCCAAACAACGAGACGGAATGTGACCTTAAGAGGGGCAGCGTAAGTCAGACCACGCGTACGACACTCTTCTTCATCAAATTTTGGCTTCTCAAAATCATAATGAAAAAACTCTAAATGCGCTTTTCTTGAATAATCTTTAATAGGAAAAATGGAACTAAAAACTTCCAAAAGTCCAGTATTAAAGCGCTTTTCGTGCTTTACATTAAGCTGCAAAAATGCTTCATAAGAATTTTTTTGCAAAGCAATTAAATTTGGTAGTGGCGCAACCTCTTGGATGCGACCAAAATTTTTACGAAATCGCTTACGACCTGTAAATGAGCGAACCATGCACGAAACTCCTACACGATGAAAAAGGTGCTAAAAAAAGGACACGTAAATATTTTTTGTATAAACATATAAAAAACAATATTGAGCGCATACCTAACAAAAATAAAATTTTTAATAAAATTAATCTGAACGCTAGTTTGTAACACTAGCGTAAAAAAATACGCTCAGCAAGCTCCTTATCAGAACCTGCCAAGCGTTTATATTATTTTACAGAAACTTTAGCGCCAGCTTCTTCTAGCTGTTTCTTAAGTTTGTCTGCTTCGTCTTTAGATACACCTTGCTTAACTGCTTTTGGAGCACCCTCAACGAGATCTTTAGCTTCTTTTAGGCCAAGACCAGTGATTGCACGAACTTCTTTAATTGCATTAATTTTGTTCGCGCCACCATCTTCAAGGATGACATCAAATTCAGTCTGTGCTTCTGCAGCTTCTGCATTCGCAGCAGATGGAGCAGCAACAGCAGCTGCAGCACTTACTCCCCAAGTTTCTTCTAACAATTTTGAAAGCTCTGCAGCTTCTAGTACTGTTAATGTTGATAGTTCATCAACGATTTTCTTTAATTTAGACATAATTATTCTCCTCAGTTGTCTCGCTATTGATTAACCATTTTTTGCTGAAATCACTCTTGCCACACGAGCCGCAGGCTCTTTAAGCAAGATAGCCAACTTAGTAGCTGGCGCGCTAATAACTGCAATAAGCTTACTGCGCAACACATCTAGTGATGGCAATGTAGCTAATGCTTTTACTTCAGCTAATTTCAGAACTTTTCCATCCAGGCACGCTCCTACAACTTGGATCTTGTCATTTTTGTTAGCAAACTCGACAAGAGCTTTAGCTGCAGCAACAGAATCTACTGAATAAGCCAACGTAGTTGGACCAACCAGCATTTCAGTTAAGCCTTCTAGCTTAGTTCCTTTAACGGCAATCTGAGCGAGGGTATTTTTTAAAACCTTAAATTCTGCATTTGCAGCACGCATATCACGACGCAGACCTGTTACTTCATCAACCGTTAAGCCTGATTGACGAGCAACAACAACTAGAGTTGATGCCTCTAGTCTCTGGCGCATATCTGCAACCAATGCTTCCTTTTGCATACGGTCCATTGTTATACTCCTTCACTCGTTACTTTTTGAAACAGAAAGGGAAGAGCAAATGCACAACCCATTCTGTCTATGTAGGCAGCTTACACTATTAAACGGTTTCCCGAACCCACAGTCTTGGACAGGATAGGCTCCTGTTCCTATCTCATAGGTTTCCCTATGAGAATGCCATTATTCAACCGAAAATTGTAGGCCCGGGCCCATAGTTGAACTTAAACTCAATTTTTTAATATATGTGCCTTTTACGCCAGCCGGACGCGCTTTTGAAATCACATCAAGCAATGCCTTAATGTTTTCTTGGAGCGCGCTTTCAGTGAAACTAGCCTTGCCAACACGTGAATGAACAACGCCTGCTTTTTCAGTACGGTATTCAATTTGACCGCCCTTAATTGCAGACAAAGCAGCAACCACATCCATAGTAACCGTTCCCAGTTTTGGATTAGGCATCAAACCGCGAGGGCCTAATATTTTTGCAACCTTACCTACCACACCCATCATATCTGGAGTAGCAATACACTTATCAAAAGGAATATCTCCCTTTAAAATTTGATCTACAATTTCTTCAGCACCAACCAGATCAGCACCAGCTTTTTTAGCTTCTTCAGCCTTCGGGCCACGAGCAAAAACAGCAACTTTATAAACTTTACCTGTACCGTGAGGCAAACTTAAAACACCGCGAATATTTTGCTCAGCTTTTTTTGCATCTACGTTTAGATTTATAGAAATTTCAAGTGTCTCATCAAACTTTGCAGTTGCATTAGTTTTTACCAATTTAACTGCTTCGCTCAATGAATATACTTTTTTGTCATCTATGCTTTTGAGTGCATTTTTAATACGCTTACCCGCCATAATTATGCCCCCACAACTTCTAAGCCCATTGAACGAGCAGAACCGATAAGCATTTGGCATGCTGCATCCAAGTCATGAGCGTTAAGGTCTTTCATTTTTATTTCTGCAATTTCACGAATTTGAGCCATTGTTACTTTTCCAACAATTTCACGTCCAGGAGTTTTCGTACCCTTTTGAATACTCGCAGCTTTCTTCAAGAAGAAAGTATTGGGAGGTGTCTTTGTGACAAACGAAAAAGTACGATCCGCGTACACAGTAATCACAACCGGTAAGGGCGTCCCTGGCTCAACCCCTTGGGTTTGCGCATTGAAAGCCTTACAAAATTCCATGATATTCAAACCGCGCTGACCCAAGGCTGGACCAATTGGCGGAGATGGGTTAGCTTTTCCAGCGGGCACCTGGAGCTTAATATAGCCCGTAATTTTTTTTGCCATAATTCCTCACTATAAAATTGAGCTGTGGTGCGGCTTGGCAGCCTTCCACAGATTTACTTACTGTTTTTCAACTTGACCAAATTCAAGCTCTACAGGAGTTGGTCGACCAAAGATCATAACAGAAACCTTTAGACGCCCCTTATCTTCATCAACTTCTTCAACGAAACCGCTAAATGATGTGAAGGGCCCGTCACAAACACGAACCTGCTCTCCTATTTCGTATACCACATTATGCTTTGGCTTTTCAATAGAATCTTGAACCTGTTGCATAATTCGTTTTACTTCTGATTCACCAATGGGGCTTGGCTTACCCTTAGCACCAAGAAAACCTGAAACTCTAGGAATATCACGCACCATATGCCAGGTAATATCATTAAGAATCATTTTAACAAGAACGTAACCTGGGAAAAAATTTTTCTCAGCATTTACTTTTTTGTTGCCCTTGCGAATCTCGACAACTTCTTCTGAAGGCACCAAGACTTGATCAAACATTTCACTTAGCGAATGTTTATCGGCTTGTTCTGTAATAAGCTGGGCCACTTTTTTTTCAAACCCAGAGTACACGTTTACCACATACCACTTAGCAGCTGACATAACGTTTTATCCAATAATTAAATGTAATAGACGATAAATAACTTGATCAACAACCATGAAATAGGCTGCCGCAATAATTGCGAATATAAACACAACCACCGTTGTAACGCGCGTTTCCTTGCCGCTTGGCCAAGTAACTTTACGCATTTCTTGACGAACCTGAGCAAAGAACTCGGGGATCTTTTTTGTAAGAGGTGTCTTTGTATGATCGGCCATAAAGTATTTCCTTAGAAAAGAACAACAAAAAGCATTATGTCTGTCTAAACAGACTCATCAGCAATTTGTATAAGATTGTAATGAAAATGTCTATAGAAAACTAACATGGCAGGAGTGGAGGGGCTCGAACCCACAACCTTCGGTTTTGGAGACCGACACTCTAGCCAATTGAGCTACACTCCTAAATCACCTTGCGGTAACCATTCTTGTTTTAGATTATGCAAAGAAAATTGTCCAGGAAAATATCTTGCTTTTTTTTATAAGTGCAGCTATACATTATTTACATTGTCGCGGGGTAGAGCAGCCCGGTAGCTCGTCAGGCTCATAACCTGAAGGTCGTTGGT
>DYTB01000032.1 GCA_020726185.1 Candidatus Odyssella sp.
TCGCGAAGGTGGACGTACCGTCGGTGCTGGTGTCGTTGCTAAAATTCAAAAATAAAAACGGGATGGAATAAGGTCGAGTTTTATGGAAAACCAAAGAATAAGAATTCGTTTGCAGGCGTATGATCACCGTTTATTGGATCAGTCTGTGAAGGAAATAGTGAATACGGCAAAACGTACAGGAGCAAATGTTCGCGGTCCTATACCAATGCCAACTCATATTCAAAAGTTTACAGTGAACCGTTCACCGCACATCGATAAGAAGTCGCGTGAACAGTTTGAAATTCGTACACACAAGCGTGTTATAGATATAGTTGATTGGATGCCTCAGACAGTTGATGCATTAATGAAACTTGATCTTGCATCCGGTGTGGATGTAGAAATTAAGTTATAAGGTGGCGGGTCCTATGCGTAGTGGATTAATCGGACGTAAGTTGGGTATGACCCAGTTGTTTAATGAACAAGGTGCCCAAGTGGCAGTAACTGTAGTCCAGGTAAAGCCTTGTGTGGTAGTTTCTCAAAAAACTGCTGAAAAAGATGGATACAATGCAGTGCAGTTGGGCACAGACCCAATCACTGCAAATAAGCTTTCTAAGCCTATGCGTGTGTTTTACGAAAAGAAACAAGCGGAGCCAATGCGCTATCTGCGTGAATTCAGAGTGGATGCAGCAAATATGCTTGATGCTGGTGTAAAGTTAGAAGCTAGCCATTTTTTAAAGGGTCAGCTTGTAGATGTTGCTGGTATTACTGTTGGTAAAGGCTTTGCTGGTGGAATGAAGCGTCATGGGTTTGGTGGTATGCCAGCTTCTCATGGTGTGTCAGTTACTCACCGTGCGCATGGTTCGACAGGTAACCGTCAAGACCCAGGAAAAGTGTTTAAGAATAAGAAAATGGCTGGACACATGGGTGTGGATCGTGTTACAACCTTAAATCTGGTTGTTGAAGATATTGATGCTGATCGCGGTCTTGTATTTATCCGTGGAAGTGTTCCGGGTTCTAAAAATGGTATCGTATATATTCGCGATGCAATTAAAGTTGCAAGATAGGTTATTGTCATGAAATTAAAAGTTGTCAATCAAAATGCCAAAGCAGTTGGTGATATCGAATTAGATGATTTGGTCTATGGCTTAACTCCGCGCGAAGATATTTTGGCCCGAGTGGTTACATGGCAATTAGCTAAGCGTCGCTCAGGAAACCATAAAACGAAAGTTAGAAGCGAAGTAAGTGGTTCCACTAGGAAAATTTACAAGCAAAAAGGTACTGGTAGTGCTCGACATGGAGCAAGACGTGGTGCGCAGTTTCGTAAGGGTGGAATTATATTTGGTCCAGTTGTTCGTTCGCATGAGTACGATCTGCCTAAAAAAGTGCGTAAACTAGGTTTGCGTATGGCCCTTTCGGCGAAAGCTCAAGCAGGTAATTTAATTATTGTCGATAATCTGATGACTTCAGAGCCAAGAATTAACAAGGAAATAGCAGCTGCATTTCACTCAAGTTCAATGCTGTTTGTTGCTAACAATGCTGTGGATGTTAACTTTGCTCGTTCTATAAGCAATATAATAGGTTTAGATGTTTTGCCTCAAATCGGTGCGAATGTTTACGATATTGTGAGAAAAGAAAAAGTTATTATAACATCAGATGCAGCTAAAGCTTTAGAGGAGCGTTTGAAATGAGTAAGGAAAAGCAAATAGCATTGCACTTGTACGATGTGATTAAGCGTCCTTTGGTAACAGAGAAATCTCAAATGGGTTTGCAATCAAACCAATATACATTTGAAGTGCTTCCTGCGGCTACAAAGGCTGATATTAAGACAGCAGTAGAAACAATGTTTAATGTCAGTGTTGAATCAGTTAACACAATGAATAAATTTGGTAAGAATAAAGTTTTCAAAGGCCGTAAAGGTCAGCGACAAGATACAAAAAAAGCAATTGTTCGCCTTAAGTCTGGTGATTCAATAGCAGTTGGTTTGGGGGCGTAAAATGGCATTAAAAAAATATAAGCCTACGACACAGTCGCAACGCCAGCTAATTAACATTGATCGTTCTGAGTTATGGAAGGGTTCTCCATTAAAGGCGCTTACAGTAGGTAAGTCTTCGAAGAGTGGTCATAATAACTATGGACGCATTACTTCATGGAATCGTGGTGGTGGGCATAAACAAAGCTACCGTATTATTGATTTTTGTCGTGATAAGCATGACGATGTTGCAACAGTTGAACGCGTTGAGTATGACCCAAATCGTACTGGTTTTATCGCTTTAATTAAATATAGCGATGGTGAGCAAAGATATATTTTGGCTCCGCAGCGATTAAAGGCTGGCGATCAAGTTGTTTCTGGTGATAAGGTAGACGTTAAACCAGGTAATGCAATGCGACTAAAAAATATTCCAATTGGTTCTGTTGTTCACAACATTGAGCTAAAAGTTGGAAAAGGTGGTCAGCTAGCAAGATCTGCTGGAAATTATGCTCAAATTATGGGCCGTGACGGTCATAATGTGATTATGAAATTATGCTCTAGTGAGGTTCGCCTTGTTAATGGTGAATGCTTTGCATCAATTGGAGCAATGTCAAACCAGGATCATTCAAACCGTTCATATGGTAAGGCTGGTCGTATGCGTTGGTTGGGTCGTAGACCTATCGTTCGTGGTGTGGCAATGAACCCAATTGATCACCCTCACGGTGGTGGTGAAGGACGCACTTCTGGTGGTCGTCATCCGGTAACACCATGGGGTAAGAAGACAAAGGGTAAGAAGACTCGTACTAACAAGCGTACAACAAAAATGATTGTACGTCGTCGTAAAGCGTAACGGAGGAAGTTGTGCCAAGGTCAGTTTGGAAAGGCCCCTTTTTTGATGGGTATCTTTTAAAAAAAGTGGAAGTTGTTAAGACTTCTGGACGTAAAGATGTGATTAAAACATGGGCTCGTCGTTCCACCATTATCCCTCAATTTGTAGGGGTTACGTTTGGTGTTTATAATGGGCAAAAGTTTATTCCAGTATTAGTGTCTGAGAATATGGTAGGTCATAAGCTTGGTGAGTTTTCACCAACAAGAAACTACTACGGTCATGGTTCTGATAAGAAAACTAAGAAGTAGGCTAAGTTATGCAAGTAAGTGAAAAATCTGCGCAAGTAGAGTTACGAAATATAAGAGTGAGCCCTCAAAAGTTGAATTTGGTAGCTCAATCTATTCGCGGTATAAAAGTTGATAAAGCAATGAATGCTCTTCGTTTTTCTCAGAAAAGAGTTGCGCACGATGTTCTTAAGGCTCTTCGTTCAGCAGTAGCAAATGCGGAAGCAAACCACGGTCTTGATGTTGATAACCTATATGTAGATCAAGCATTTGTTGGAAAGGGTTTGTGTATGCGTCGCTTTCAAGCGCGTGGTCGCTCAAAGAATGGTATTATTAAAAAATTCTTTAGTCACTTACGTATTGTTGTGACCGAAAAAACTGTAGAAGAAGGTAATTAGTATGGGTCAAAAAGTTAACCCCATTGGGTTTCGCATTGGAATTAACAAAACCTGGGATTCTCGTTGGTTTAGTGGTAAGGATTATGCAAATTTTCTGCACCAAGATTTTGCCATTCGTGAGTACGTTGAGAAAACCTTTGCTCAGGCTGGAATTTCTCGTGTTGTTATCGAGAGACCTTCTAAAAAAGCACGTGTAACTATCCATGCTGCGCGTCCTGGTGTTCTCATCGGTAAAAAAGGTGCTGACATTGAGAAGCTAAAGAAGAAAATTGGAACCCTTGCTAATGCTGAAGCTGCTATTAATATAGTTGAAGTCCGCAAGCCAGAGTTGGATGCGAAATTAGTTGCTGAAGGAATTGCACAGCAAATTGAGCGTCGTGTTTCTTTCCGTCGTGCTATGAAGCGCGGAATGCAAACTGCAATGCGTATGGGGGCTTTGGGAATTCGTGTGAGTTCATCAGGTCGTCTGTCTGGCTCCGAAATTGCTCGTATGGAGTGGTATCGTGAAGGACGTGTGCCATTGCATACACTTCGTTCTGATATAGATTATGGTACAGCTACCGCTAAGACTACTTACGGTGCTATTGGTATAAAAATTTGGATTTATAAGGGTGAGATTAAAGAACATGACCCAATGATCCATGATAAACGTGCTGCTGCAGTATAAGGAATTAAGCCATGTTGAGTCCAAAGAAAACAAAGTTTCGTAAGGCCTTTAAGGGAAAAATTCATGGTGTTGCCAAAGCTGGTTTTTCAGTAAGCTATGGTGCATTTGGTTTGAAGGCTCTAGAGCCTGCGCGTATTACTGCAAGGCAAATTGAGGCCGCTCGACGTGCAATTACACGTCACATGCGCCGTGTTGGTAAAGTCTGGATTCGTATTTTTCCAGATGTGCCAGTATCAAGAAAGCCAGCTGAAGTACGCATGGGTAGCGGTAAGGGTGGCGTAGAATTTTGGGCGTGCAGAGTCAAGCCTGGAAAGATTATGTTCGAGTTGGATGGTGTTTCTGAAGAAGTGGCTGAGGTTGCTTTTAAATTGGCTGCTGAAAAGCTTCCTATCGAAACAAAATTTGTAAAACGTTTAGTTTAAACCTATATTAATTAGCGGTGATTGCTGTGAAGTTTGTTGAATTAAAAGAAAAAAATGCGAAAGCGCTAGTGGAATCTTTAGTTTCTATTAAAAAGGAACTGTTTAACTTGCGTATGCAAAAAGCCGAAGGAAAATTGGAGAAGACATCTCGTGTGCGTGAATGCCGTAGAGATTACGCTCGTGTAAAAACCAAACTGACACAATTAAAGTCAGCGTAAGAGAGAGTTAAGTATGCCACGTCGTGTATTGCAGGGTGTAGTTGTTAGTAACAAGGCTGCAAAAACAGTCATTGTTAAGGTTGAGAGAGATGTTATGCATCCTGTTTACCGTAAATACGTGAAAAGTCACAAAAAATATGCAGCTCATGATGAGAATAATGCATTCAATATTGGTGATATTATTCGTATTGTTGAGTCAAGCCCAATTTCTAAAACAAAAACTTGGGTAGCTCAAGAAAAAGTAGCGAAGTAGGGTGACGTATGATTCAGTCAGAGAGTAGATTAGAAGTAGCAGACAACTCAGGTGCAAAGGAAGTTCTTTGCATTAAAGTGTTGGGTGGTTCTAAAAGAAGATATGCTTCGGTAGGTGACGTTATTGTTGTTACCGTAAAAGATGCAGTGCCAAGAGGCAAAGCTAAAAAAGGTGAAATTTTTAGAGCTGTTATTGTAAGAACGAAGCAAGCAGTTAAGCGTGTTGATGGTTCTACAATTTCATTTGATAAAAATGCAGCTGTTTTAATTAATAAGCAAGGTGAGCCAATCGGAAGTCGTATATTTGGTCCAGTAACACGCGAACTACGTTCTGCTGGCTATATGAAGATTATTTCTCTTGCTCCAGAGGTATTATAATGACTCAGGTACGTTTTAAAGTAAAAAAAGGTGACTTAGTTGAAGTAACAACTGGTCGTAATAAAGGTCAACGTGGCGTTGTGCAGAAAGTACTTTTGCAGGACGAGAAGCTTATGATTGATGGCGTTAATAAAGTTATTCGTAACGTAAAACCATCGGCTACTAACCCACAAGGTGGTCAAGTTGAAAAGATTCTTCCTGTTCATGTGTCTAATGTGGCAATTGTTAATCCACAGTCGGATAAAATTGAAAAAGTTGGTGTTCGTGTTAATGCAGAAGGCAAAAACGAACGCTTTTTCAAAAAAACCGGCAATACTATTTTGAAAGTTTAATCATGAGTGCAGCTAAAAAATTATATGAAGCTCAAATCAAGCAAGCTATTAAAACAGAGCTTGGTTACAAAAATGTTATGCAAGTTCCGAAGCTTGAAAAAGTAGTTATCAATATTTGCGTTTCGGAAGCAACGCAAGATAGCAAAAAAATTCAAGCGGCTTACGATGACTTGATGCAAATTGCAGGACAAAAGCCAGTTATTACAAAAGCTAAGAATTCAATTGCGAGCTTTAAGCTTCGTGAGGGCATGAACATTGGTGTGAAGGTTACTTTACGTAAAGATCGTATGTATGAGTTTATTGATCGTTTAGTGAATATAGCTTTGCCACGTGTGCGTGACTTCAGAGGATTATCAAAAAAGAGTTTTGATGGAAATGGAAACTATTCTTTAGGTCTTAAAGAGCAGCTTGTGTTCCCGGAAATTAACTATGACAAGGTTGATAAGATTCGTGGTATGGATATCACAATTTGCTCAACAGCAAGAAACGATGCAGATGCATTGGCATTGCTGAAAGCACTTAACTTCCCAATTCAAGGATAAAGAACAAATGGCAAAGTGTAGCTCTATCGAAAAAAATAAAAACCGCATAGCCATGGTTAAAAACCAAAGAGTTGGCCGTGCAGCGCTAAAAGCAATTATTTACAATAAAGATCTTCCTTTAGAGGATCGCATTCGCGCAACAATGAAGCTTGCTGAACGCCCAAGAAATTCAGCTGCAATTCGAGTTAGGAATCGCTGCGAAATATCAGGTCGTTCTAGAGGCTTTTATCGTAAATTTCAAATATCACGAATTGCATTGCGTGAACTAGGTAACCAAGGAATGATTCCTGGTTTAACTAAATCAAGTTGGTAGAAAAATTATGACAATGACAGACCCTATTGCAGATTTATTAACTCGTATTCGTAACGGCCAAAGAGCTCGTAAAGATTCAGTTTTATGTCCTTATTCAATTGAAAAAGAAGGGCTTGTTAAAGTTCTTCAAGAAGAAGGTTACATTAGAAACTATTCTGTTGGAGTTGCTGCGACTGGGCACAAAGAGCTAAAAATTGAGCTTAAATATCATGAAAATGAACCGGTTATACGAACTATTGATCGTATATCAAAGCCAGGTCGCCGAGTATATTCGCCTATTGCGACACTTGCTAAGGTTGCTAATGGACTTGGTATTTCAATTTTGTCAACAAATAGAGGTATTATCTCAGACGCTAGAGCTCGCGAACTTACAGTTGGCGGCGAAGTTTTGTGTAGAGTATTTTAAGAGGAATAAGCCATGTCACGCGTTGGTAAACATGAAGTAATACTACCTGCAGGGATAGCAATGTCTCAAGTAGGAAATGTAATTACTTTAAAAGGTAGAACTGGAACTAAAGATTACGAAGTTCCAGACTGTATTAATTTTGAAAAAACTGAAAAAGGTTTTTTGGTTAGTCCAAAAGAAACGACTCAAAGAGGACGTTCCCTTTGGGGTACAACCCAACGTAATTTGTCAAACATAGTAAAAGGTTTGGACAAAGGGTTTACCTTAAACATTACACTTGTTGGTGTTGGTTATCGTGCTGCTGTTGCAGGCAATAAATTGACTTTGCAACTAGGTTACAGTCATGATATTGTTTACGATATTCCAAAAGGAATTGAGATTAAGTGTGAAAAACCAACTGCGATCGCTATAACTGGCTTTGATAAGCAGCTAGTGGGATCTGTTGGGGCACAATTACGTGAGTATAGGAAGCCTGAACCATATAAAGGTAAGGGTGTTCTTAGGGAAACCGAGTTTATCATTCGTAAAGAAGGAAAGAAGAAGTAGCCATGTTAAGTTCAGCTCAGCTACAACAGCGACGCAAACAACGCATTAGAACGAAACTACGTAAAATTTCTGTAGGTCTGCCACGCTTGTGCGTGCATCGTACTAATTTGCATACATATGCACAAATTACTGATGGCAGTGGAACACAGAGCCTCGTGTTAGTAGGAACTCCTGGTAAGCCAGGAAGTTCTTTGAAAAATGGTTCGAATATTGAAGCGGCAAAATTTGTAGGCAAAAAAGTTGCAGAATTAGCCAAAGCAAAAGGAATTGATAAGGTCGTTTTTGATCGTTCTGGATATTTATATCATGGACGTATTAAAGCATTGACTGACGCAGCTCGTGAAGCTGGTTTGAAGTTTTAAGGATAAAATATGGCTAGGCAAACAAAAGGTAATAATGATCAGCGTGAACGTGATCGTGAAGACCAAATCGTTGAGAAATTAGTAAATGTACGTCGTGTAACAAAGGTTGTTAAGGGTGGTAAAACCATGCGCTTTTCAGCACTTGTTGTGGTTGGTGACGGCAAAGGTCGCGTAGGTTATGCGACTGGTAAAGCTAGAGAAGTTCCAGATGCCGTTAAAAAGGCAGTTGATAAAGCTAAACGGTCAATGATAAGAGTTCCTCTTCGCGAGGGCCGTACTCTTCATCATGACGTGCGTGCAAGATGTGGCGCTGGTATTGTGACATTGCGTTCGGCGCCAGCTGGTACTGGAGTTATTGCCGGAGGTCCAATGCGTGCAGTTTTTGAAGCTTTAGGAATTCATGATATTGTTAGCAAATCGAACGGTACAAATAATTACCACAACATGGTTCGTGCTACTTTTCAAGCATTACAAAGTGTTTCATCACCAAAAGTGATTGCTGCAAAATTAGGTAAGAAAATTTCTGATGTGCTTGTTCGCCGTGATGGCCAAGCTGCAGCAACCTCTAATTAGTAGGTGTAGAAATGGCAAATAAAAAAGCAAAAACAAAAGAAACTGTTAAAATTCAGCAAGTTGGAAGCCCGATTCGTCGTGATTCTAAACAAAGGTTGCATCTTAAAGGTTTGGGTTTGGGAAAATTGAATGCAGTTAGAGAGTTGGAAAATACTCCTGAAGTGCAGGGTTTAATTCGTAAAGTGCGCCACATGGTGCAAGTTGTTAGTGAATAGGTGAAGCATTATGTCTTTTACTCTTAATGAAATCCGCGATAACCCAGGAGCTCGTACAAAAGCGAAGTTACTTGGACGTGGTATTGGTTCTGGCTTAGGTAAAACATCTGGTAAGGGTGGAAAAGGTCAGACTGCAAGGTCTGGTGTTTCTTTGAATGGATTTGAGGGTGGTCAAAACCCAATTTACCGTCGTTTACCAAAGCGCGGTTTCAAAAATATTCATGCTACAAAAAAATATGAGTTAGATTTTTTCAAAATTAATTTGATGTTCGACAACGGACTAATCAAAGCTGGTGAGAAAATTGATAGAGATCTTCTGATAAAAGTTGGTTATATGCCAAAGTATTTTGAGGAGATTACTCTTCTTGGTAATGGAAAGCCTAAAGCTAAATTCAGTTATGCGGTTACAAAAGCTACAAAATCAGCTCAGTCACTAGTAAGTGAAAGTGGCGGCGAATTAATTATAGAATAGAGGAAAACTATGTCGTCTGCTATTGAACAGCTGGCTGCTAATATAAATTTTTCTACTTTTAAAAAAGCTGAAGATTTAAAAAAACGGATATGGTTTACTCTAGCGGCACTTGTTGTTTACAGGCTGGGTACATATATTCCTTTACCAGGTATTAACCCTCTTATTATCCAAGAATTTGTGCGTACTAATTCAGGCGGGATTCTTGGAATTTTAGATATGTTTTCGGGTGGATCTATCACTCGTATGACTATTTTTGCTTTGAACATTATGCCTTACATTTCATCAAGTATTATTGTTCAGTTAATGACTTCTATCTCTCCTCATTTAGAGGCGTTAAAAAAAGAAGGAGAAGTTGGTCGTAGAAAGCTTAACCAATACACACGTTATGGAACAGTTGCTCTTGCGATGGTTCAGTCATACGGTATCTCTGCAGGTTTGGAAAAAATTCAAGGTGCGACTGGAATGGCTGTGTTAGATCCTGGTTTTATGTTCAGGTTGTCTACAGTCGTGACTTTGACAGGTGGCACACTCTTCATTATGTGGCTGGGTGAACAAATAACATCGCGTGGTATAGGTAATGGAATTTCATTAATCATTTACGCTGGTATCGTTGCTAACTTACCGCAAGCTGTTATTGGTATATTTGAGCTTGGTCGTCAAGGTGCATTGTCTGCAGTAGTTATTCTAGGAGTTTTAGTTCTTGTTGCTGCTGTTATTGGCTATGTTGTCTTTATGGAGCGCGCCCAACGTAAAATTCTTATTCAGTATCCTAAAAGGCAGGTGGCGGTGAATATGCCAGCGGTCGCTCAAACAACACATTTACCATTGAAGTTAAACAGCGCCGGTGTAATTCCACCAATTTTTGCTTCATCTCTATTGTTATTACCAGCGACTATAACTGGTTTTGCCGGAACAGGATCGCCTGACACTATTATGGGGAAAATTGGCGCGGTTTTTGCGCACGGTCACCCAGTGTATATGACTTGTTTTGCATCACTGATTATTTTCTTTGCTTTCTTTTATACAGCATTGATGTTTAATCCGAATGAAACGGCAGAGAACTTGCGCAAAGCAGGCAATTATGTTCCGGGTGTGCGACCTGGTAAAGCAACAGCTGATTACCTTGATTATGTTTTGACAAGGCTTACTGTGGTTGGTGCATTGTACTTAGCGTCAATCTGTTTAATACCTGAATTGATATTAAGCAAATGGTCGCTACCTTTTTACTTTGGCGGAACTACAATTTTGATTGTTGTGAGTGTGACGATGGAAACTATTACACAAATTCAATCTCACTTACTAGCCCACCAATATGAAGGGCTTATAAAAAAGGCAAAGACTAAAGGTAAGAAGTAATGCATCTGGTTTTCTTAGGCCCGCCGGCGTGTGGAAAAGGGACCCAGTCAGCAGCCTTGGTTAAGAAATTTGGTTATTATCACTTGTCTACTGGTGATCTTATGCGAAAAGAAATCGCAACAGATTCAGCTCTAGGCAAGATGCTAAAAAAAAATATTGAGACTGGAGTTTTGGCAGCATCTGAAATAGTTAACGAACTGCTAAAGAAAGACATTGAAAACAACAGGCAAAAGAGTATATTATTTGATGGTTATCCGCGGAAGGTAGATCAAGCAGAATACCTTGATGCGGTACTAAAAGAGAATAAGAGTACACTAAAGCAAGTATTTTACTTTGATATTGATGCTGAAGAGCTTTTTCAGCGTATTCTTAGTCGAATCACTTGCAAAGCTTGTGAAGCTGTGTATAATTTGCAAACCAACCCTCCGAAAGAAGATGGGGTTTGCGATAGCTGCGGAAGTCATGATTTGGTGAAACGTGGTGACGATAATGAAGAGATTTTAAAAAATCGAATTAAGTCGTTTTATGAAGAGACAGCCCCGCTTAGGGAATTTTACCAAAAGCGAGGAATTCTAACGGTGATAGATGCGCGGGCACCGGTAGAAATAGTAACAGAACAAATTGTAAACGCATTATAAGGAGCTAACCGTGGCACGTATTGCAGGTGTAAACATCCCAACACAGAAAAAAGTTTGGATTGCTTTGACCTATATTTATGGAATTGGTAAACACCAATCCAATTTGATTATTCAAAAAACAGGTGTGGACGGCGAAAAGCGTGTTCACTCTTTGACAGATCAAGAAGTTTTGAAAATTCGCGAACTCATTGACGCTGACCACAAGGTGGAAGGTGACTTGCGTCGTGAAGTGAGCATGAATATTAAGCGTCTAATGGATTTAGGATGCTATCGTGGCTTAAGGCACCGTAAAGGGTTGCCAGTTCGTGGACAGCGTACACATACAAACGCTCGTACACGTAAAGGTAAAGCAATTGCGATTGCTGGTAAGAAAATGGTTGGCAAGTAAAAATTAAGGTATTAAATTATGGCACAAAAAACCGTTACGCGTGTTCGTCGTCGTGAAAGAAAAAATATCGTAAATGGTATAGTTTACGTAAATGCGACATTTAACAACACTTTAGTAAGCGTAACAGATGAAGCAGGAAATGTTCTATCCTGGTCCACTTCTGGAATGATGGGATTTAAAGGCTCTCGTAAGTCAACTCCTTATGCAGCTCAAATAGCAGCAGAGGATGCGGCAAAAAAAGCTCAAGAACATGGCGTTAAGACAGTGCGTGTTATTGTAAAGGGACCTGGATCAGGTAGAGAAACTGCTTTGCGCTCTTTGCAATCAGTTGGTTTTACGATAACATCGGTTCGGGATGTAACTCCTGTGCCGCATAACGGGGTTCGTCCTCGCAAGCGTCGCCGCGTATAGCATTGGTTCAGATATAAATATAGTGAAAGAGAACAGTTGTGATTGAAAGAAATTGGCAATCGATGATTAAACCTTCAAAGATTCAGGTTCAATACCTTAGTTCGAATCTTAGAGAAGCTAGTATGGTTGCAGAGCCATTAGAGAGAGGCTTTGGTCTTACTTTAGGTAATGCATTGCGCCGAGTATTATTATCTTCTTTGCAAGGATCTGCAATAACATCTATTAAGATTGAAGGTGTATTGCATGAATTTTCTGCGATCCCTGGCGTTCGTGAAGATGTTGCTGATATTATTTTGAACCTAAAGACTTTGGGGATCCGTTTGAATTCGGATATGCCAAAGCGCGTAACTATTGATGTAAAAGGTCCATGTGTTGTAACAGGTAAAGATATTCAACATTCTTCGGATATTGAAATTCTTGATCCAGATTTGGTTATTTGCCATGTGGATGAAGGCGGTCATGTTGTAATGGAAATGACTGTTCAATCAGGTAAGGGTTATGTTCCCGCATCAGCACAACAAATTGAAGACAAAGCAATTGGCCTAATTCCAATTGATGCGATTTTCAGTCCTATTAAGCGCGTGGTTTATAAAGTTGATCAAACTCGTGTTGGGCAGCGTACTGACTATGATAAATTAACATTGACTTTAACTGCAGACGGTTCAATAAAGCCAGATGACGCAATAGCTTATGCTGCGCGTATTATGCAAGACCAATTGCAACAATTCATTAATTTTGAAGAGCCAAAGCCTGTTGGAATGATTGAACGTCGTGGTGAACCATTGCCGTTTAATCGCAATATGCTTAAGAAAGTTGATGAATTAGAGCTTTCAGTTCGTTCAGCAAACTGTCTGAAAAATGAAAACATTTACTACATTGGTGATTTAGTTCAGCGCTCTGAACCAGAAATGTTACGTACGCCAAACTTTGGTCGTAAGTCATTGAATGAAATTAAAGAAGTTCTTTCTATGATGGGCCTTGGATTTGGTATGTCTGTGCCAAACTGGCCACCAGAGAATATTGATGAATTAGCTAAATCATTAGAAGATCCATTTAACTAAGAAGTGAGAGAAAAGTCATGAGACACGGTATGTCAGGACGCAAGTTCAATAGAACAAAAGAACATAGAAAAGCTATGTTCAAGAATCTTGCGCAGGCTTTAATTAAGAATGAGCAGATTAAAACAACATTGCCAAAAGCAAAGGACCTTCGTCCAGTTGTAGAGAAGTTGATTACTTTGGCAAAGCGCGGTGGTTTACACTGTCGTCGTCAAGCAGTGTCACAATTGCAAGACCAAGATGTCGTTAAGAAATTGATGGACATGGGCACTCGTTTTTCAGCGCGCTCTGGTGGTTATACACGTATTGTTAAAGCTGGTTTTCGTTATGGCGACAATGCGCCAATGGCTATTATTGAATTTGTAGATTTTGATCCAGTTCAGGCTGTAGCTGCTTTAGAAGCTGCCGCTGCTGCGTAAAATTTAAGATTCTAAGTCTAGTAGAGAAGGAAGCCTTTGTGGCTTCCTTTTTTATGTCTGCTGCTTATTACCAATAAGATTATATTTACATCTTGCTGAGTTTCCCCTTCATAGCTTATGGTTTAAAAAATCCTATAAGAATCTGTATGAAGCCATTTTACATTACAACGCCTATTTATTACGTTAATGACAAGCCACACATTGGCCATGCTTATACAAGCTTGGCTTGTGATATGATCGCTCGTTTTAAACGGCTTGACGGTTTTGACGTTAAGTTTTTAACAGGAACAGATGAACACGGCCAAAAAATTGAAAAAGCTGCTGCTGCCAAAGGTGTGGATCCCCAAGATTTTGTTGATGAAGTTTCGCAGTCCTTTCGTCAAATGAGTAAAATTCTTGACCTCACCAATGATGATTTTATTCGTACCACTGAGCCTCGGCATAAAAGTGCCGTGCAACATTTATGGAAGCAATTGGTTGATAGTGGCAATATTTATTTAGGTGAATATGCAGGGTGGTATGCTGTTCGTGATGAGGCTTTTTATCAGGAAGATGAAATTGTTGATGGAAAAGCACCCACGGGGGCTGAAGTTGAATGGATTAAAGAATCAAGTTACTTTTTCAAATTATCGGCATGGCAGCAACCATTACTTGACTATTACGCCAAGCATCCTGAGGCAATTCAGCCTGAATCTCGTCGTAATGAAGTGCTGCGCTTCA
Organism: Candidatus Odyssella sp.; assembly: GCA_020726185.1. Lineage (GTDB taxonomy): Bacteria > Pseudomonadota > Alphaproteobacteria > Paracaedibacterales > CAITNM01 > CAITNM01. The sequence continues at coordinate 14,148 of DYTB01000032.1, forward strand.
TTGAAGGTGGATTAAAGGATTTATCAATTTCACGCCGAACCTTGAAATGGGGTGTGCCGGTACCAGGAGATGCTGATCATGTCATGTATGTTTGGCTTGATGCATTGACTAATTACCTTTCAGCGCTAGGATATCCGAATGACGGGTACCAGAAGTACTGGGATCAGGCTATTCATATGGTAGGCAAAGATATTATTCGTTTTCATAGCGTTTATTGGCCTGCCTTTTTAATGGCAGCCAATATGGCGCCACCTAAAACTGTGTTTGCTCATGGGTGGTGGACAGTAGAGGGTGAGAAGATGTCGAAATCACTAGGCAATGCAATTGATCCGGTTGAAATGGTTGATACCTATGGTGCTGATGCTTTCAGGTATTTTTTGTTGCGTGATCTTTCCTTTGGACAAGATGGTGATTTTTCAAAAACAATGTTCATTAATCGTTTGAATACTGATTTGGCGAATGCTTACGGAAATTTATGTCAACGAGTTTTGTCATTTATTTACAAAAATGCAGATGCAACTATTCCAACACCAGGCGAATTCAGTGCCGAAGATAAAGCTCTTATGACTATGCCAGCTGCATTGCTACCGGCTTTACGCAACTCTATAGATAATTTCCATTTGCATCGTTATGCCGAGGCAGTATGGCAGATAATAGGGGAGGGTAATCGTTACGTTGATGCTCAAAAACCTTGGGCGTTAAAAAAAGACGATCCTGCGCGCATGAGCACGGTTTTATATAGCTTATGTGAATGCATTCGCCAGATTGCGATATTAACCCAACCTATTTTACCGGATGCAAGTGCTAAAATTTCAGCTATGTTAGGCCAGGAAAAAAATGATTTTTCCATGCTGGGGGTGGCCTTAAAGCCAGGTTTAAAAATAGACGAGCCGCAGCCACTTTTTGCAAAATATAGTTAATGAAAGGAATTCAAAAATGAGAAAAGTATTAGTGATGTTGATTTGCTGTGGGATGTTTCAACTTTTTGCCAGTAGAACAGGTGAGGGGGGATCAAACTTTTTAGATCCAGATTTATATACTAAAACTCAAAAAAAGTCCGGAGGATATTTAATTACATACAATGAAGATTTTTATGATTTACAAACTCAAGAAGTTTTAGAGGCTGATGCAGAAGGCTATTTTCGAACTGCTTACGAATATATTATGGATGGAGAAACTAAGCTATTTTTATCAAGTGCTGTTACGGAGTTAGTATGTGTTGATACAAAACCTTCAAGTGGGGAAGAACTTTTAAATTGTGTGTGGCAAGCCTCAAGAGACGAAACACGCTATCAGGTCAATCACCGTTATTTAGGTAATGAGGCTGGCTCTTTTACTTTTGGCGGGTGTCGTATTTCTCAATTTCAGCTTAAAGACGGAGCATTTCGCATGTATCGTAATGGGTACAGACTTCGTTTTTTTGATTTTGTTGGAGTTAGAGAAGGGCGCGAAGAGGTTGTGTATACAGAAGTAGCTGACAAATTTTTTGATCAAAGTTCTACGGAAGTTAATATAAAGAAAGGTGGAAAACCATGGATGAGTAATCCTACAGGACAAGGATCATCTGGTGAAGAGCCAAAATCAGAAGTAGAATTGCTAAACAGATTTAAGAGTTTATTCCCAGAATATAGCTCTCTCCTCTAAACTCTTCGTTAACCTTTTGTGGCGTATCCTAATAGTATAAGGGATTACGCTGCAAAGGTTCTCATGGCTGACTTCGAAGATGCCTGGGGCGGTAACCGCCTAACAACAGCTGAAATTATTTATCACATGCCGGATCATCCGTCACTATTGCAAACATACGTTTGGCAAGAATTTGATTTGGCCCCGCAATATCCAGGTTTACAAGAATTTATAGCGTTTTGGCTGAAAGAAATTGAAGGAAAACTTCATTCTGTCAAGGTTGGCATTGGAGGACCTCTAATGCCGAATAAAGTTGAAACGCCTGAATTTACATTTTCTCTGCATTGAAATTAGAATTAAGGCTTCATCAAAACGTTATTCCAAAATCGTTCCAGAGTTGCAGCTAATATTACTGGTGTTTCCTCCATAGGGTAGTGACCAGAAGGCAGGCATACTAATTGCGCTTTTTTAAAATCTTGGCAGATCGTTTGTTGTAATCGTTGGGCGTTATGGGCTGGTGCGTCGTAATCGCCGCAAACAACTAGCGTAGGAATATCAAGTCCTCTTATTTGATCTGAAACATCCGTTTCGCAAAACATGTGCAAATAAGCGGCGCGTGCCTGTGGGCTAGAGCAGCTAAACCAATTTAGAGTCTTGCGTTCTGCAAACCAATCATGATAGCGATTTTGGGTCATAAAATGCACAATTGCCTTGCCATTAATCATGTCACCTTTTGTAACTGCTTCTAAGTGTTCCATCACATCATCGGGAACTGGATTCCCACATGCAGGCACAGGACAAATAGCAGTAATGCTTTTAATTCTTCCAGGGGCTTCAATAGGTATGTACTGAACAATTTGACCACTCATCGAATGACCAACTAAATGAAATTGCTCAATATTTAGTTTATCTGCAATTGCTATAACATCGTGTGTTGCTTCTTCTATAGTGCAGTTGCCATATATGCCTTTTGATCTACCGTACCCGCGTAAATCAACAAATACAAATTTGTAAAATCCAGTGTTCAAATAAGGTCGAAAATTATCGTATGAGCTTTGGTCACTAAACCAATCATGAAGGATGAAAACTGTTTCAGGGCCATTGCCAAGTGTTGTGTAACCAAGGGTCTGTTGCATGCAAAAACCTTATTGATATGCATTTTCAATCTTTTTTAATACTAACCATAAATAAGTATCAATTGCATCCTTAGTTAAAAATAGTTTTGCAAAATTTCTGCCTTGTAAGCCAATTCTTTCTGCTTTTTTTTGATCTTTCTCAAGATTTTTATAGAGTTGTTCGCCATTGCTTAAATCGCTTTTTATCGTTACATGGGTCTCATTTTCAACCATCAGACAATAAAAATACTGAGAGCAAGCAGCATTTAAAATTAAGACCGAGCCCGTTGCTAATATCAAAGGTACACGGCTCCAGGCTGATCCAAATCCATCAAAGCTTAAAAGGTATTTATAATTAGCGTGATAAAAAAAATCTACCGACTCTCCTTTTAAGTGTGAGTAATGTTTGAGTATGTGGTCTTTGTAACTTGGGCTTGCTAGATGATCAAGCAACATGAAGTTTGTAACATTGTAGTCCAGAAAGGGCCATTGTTTTGTTTTTTCAAAAAGTCCATGACGAGGGTTGTATTTGATATTTTCATGCGAAAAGGGAACACTTGGTCCAGTTATCGTTCCGCTAAAAAAGAATCTAGATTTTCTTTTATTGAAAGGTAAAAGTTTCTTACTATCAAGAACAGACGCAAGTTCAGCATGTTTTGCCATTAGGTATGGGTCAGGAATTAGAATTCCTTCGAATGTCCATGACAGAGAAGGATGGGTACATGTGATGAGTAGAGGGCAATTTTTGATGACTTCTTCAAATTCTTTGTTAGTATTAGCTTCTTGGCAGCGGGCCTCGAGATATGGTTCCTGTGCATAATACATAAATTTGAAATGTTTTTTTGTATGATAATTCTCATTTAGCCATTCTAATATTTGCTTGCAGGAATATCTATCGCAAGGTGGTCCTAATTGAGTAGATGTCCAACATCCTTTTGTCCAGGGTATCCATGAAGGTTTATAGCTAAACAAGAAAAGAGGAAATCCAATTTTTGGATTTAAAGATTTGTGAGCAAAGTTTTCAACTCTGCTGATATCTTCTGAAGTTACAGCTTTTATTTTTTTTGTATGGTGATTGGCGCATTCATTTAGCATTTCAAGTCGTTCTTCGTCCACAAGAACTTGTGAACTTGAATAATGGTATGGCGGGTAGAAATATATAAAGCTGGCAGCTGCGCACGTGCTTGCAATTGTCACTATAGCCTTAAACATAGAAGTTACCTTGAGTTATTTATGAAAAACTATTGCATGATGAATTTGTATCTGTAAAGAATACTTTGATTGCCTGTGCTTTAATAAATTAAGATCACTTTCTATTGATGGAAAAGTTGTGTAACCAAGTGTTTGTTGCATGTGTTTGTTGCATGTGTTTGTTGTTACTTATCTACGATATTGTTTCTAATGTTTAGTCATATTTTAAAAATTTGTCAGTGCGTTCTATTTTTTTTACATATTTTTAACAAAACTTATTGACTTCACTCTGCGTAGTGAATATATTCACAACTACAGCGCGAGAGTGTTGAACGATATTTGACAAGTGAAGAAGAAAA
>DYTB01000008.1 GCA_020726185.1 Candidatus Odyssella sp.
CTCCAACTTAAACCCACATATTTTCTTTGTTTATATCGTGCTTGTGTGGCATATTGTTGCTTCATTCATTGTTAGCTGTATATGGTTTTTATGTTCAAAAAATTGCTTTTATTAGGGATCATATTCTCTTTCACTGTGGTAATAGGCGGCGGAGATAGTGAAGACTTTTTATTTTTTAAAAGTTCTGGATTAGCTAGCATAGGTCCTTGCCGTACTATGGACCCGATGGAAAATCAAATACGTCGTAAAGCAGCAAACGTGATTCTTGAAATTTATGATGTTGTGAATAACAAAGGTAGATTTCCTGAGCTTAAGCAAAACGCTGGGAAAGCTTTACAGGAAGAATTTTCTATACCTTCTTCTTGGGAAGTAACACAGGCTTCGTCAAGGATTGAAGGGATTCAAATTCGGCATGTGTCACCGAAAGAAGATGTCTCATTATCGAAGTGTGTTAGCCATATTTGTGAATACAAAGGCGAATTAGTTGTAGAATGCACAAGTGCTGCTACAATGGCTAAATTTTCTGTGTTTAGTGCTTTTTATTCAGATCTTCGCATTAATTCAATAAAATCTTTTCTATGCCGTGAGCTTCCTAATTTTGCCATTGCTACCTATTTCGAAAAGCTAAATACCATATTTTCCAACTATTTATACGACGAATTGTTATCAACCGATGATATTTCAGATATTCAATTGGGAGACTTTCTTTATATTAAAGGTCACCCACTGTGTTTAACTGCAGATTATGCACGTGGTGAAAATCTATATTGTGTTGGCTTTAAGAGATGTAATCCTATGTTTATAGGATTTGGTCAACTCTTTATTGACGGTCCTAAAACAGCTGAACAAATTCAACATTCTCTAGCTGAAGCTTACGCGCTGCAAAGCCCAGATTATGTGGAGGCAGCAGAGGCACTTAGAGAAGTCAAAAAACAACACTTTTATCAAAGTAAAATTGGAATTGAAAAAATTAGAAAGGCCTTGCGGCTTTAAGGAATAATAATGTTCAAAAAATTGATTTGCTTAGGGATGATGTTCTCTTTTTCTGTGGTATTAGGTAGTGGAGATGGTGAAGGATTTCCCTTTTTTAAAAATTCTGGTCTAGCTAGTATAGGTCCTTGCCGTACTATGGACCCTGTGGAAAATCAAATACGACGTAAGGCTGCCAACACGATTCTTGAAATTTATGATGTTTTGAATGAGAGGGGAAGCTTTCCAGAAACTTTTATTCTTTCAGGTGAGTTTTCTCGCCTTAAAAACCAAGAAGGTGAATTTGGCCAAGAGCCATTTGTTATCCCGAATTCATGGGAAATGGTGGTGTTATCAGGTATGCAGCGTGTTGTCCCTAGAGAGAGCTCTCTTCCTTCAGCTTGTGTTCGTGATATTAAGGAGTATGCACGGGGGTTGGTTATTGAATGTAGAGCGGCTTCCGTGATGGCAGAATTTTCTGTGCTTTGTGCTTTTTATTCAGATGCTCAACTTAGTTTGATTAAATCTGATTTAACAAGTAGATACGCGGGTTTTGCTAGTGAAAACTTTAATACAAAATTAAAGACTATATCTTCACATTACCTATATGACAATTCTGCCTCAATCTCTGATTTTTCTGTTGTCGAATTAGGAGACTATTTTTATATTTCAGGTCATCCAGACTATTTGAAAGCTCACCCCTTTGATTATGCGCGTGGAGAAAATTTGTATTGTATTGGTTTTAAAAAACGTAATGCTATGTTTATAGGGTTTGGGCCCCTTTTTGCTGATGGTCCTAAAACGGTAGAACAAATTCAGCAATACTTAGCTGAAGCTTATGTATCGCCACAAAAAGACCTGGAATATCAAGAAGCGCTTGAAAAAATTAAAGAGCAACCATTTAGTCATGGGAAAATTTTATGTCGTAATATTAAAAAGGCTTTGAGGTTGTAAGTACGGCATAGTTAGGCGGAGATATTCATGATTAATCCTTTGCAGATCATGCTATTTATGGCATAATCCCCTCAGTTATAACTTCTAGCCGGCTCTTTTTATATAACCCGAGCCAAATTTCAGGAACACTTTACATGCAAGCCAACAAAGAAAATTTCTCAGATTTATTAAACGAATTCATGCAAGACAGCCGCACTTTCGAGGGCAAGGTTGTTAAAGGCACAATTATTACTATCTATAACGATATGGCAACAATTGACATTGGAATGAAATCCGAAGGTCGCGTTGCACTAAAAGAAATCACAGGCCGTGCAGGAATGCATGAAGCAAAAGTTGGTGATCGTATTGATGTGTATGTTGAGCGTTTAGAAGATCGTCATGGCGAAGCAATGCTAAGCGTTGAAAAAGCGCGTCGTGAAGCTTCCTGGAACATTTTAGAAGAAGCACTAGTTTCTGGTGGACATATAAATGGTGTAATTTTTGGACGCGTAAAAGGCGGTTTCGCTGTTGATCTAGATGGCGTTATTGCCTTCTTGCCAGGTAGCCAAGTTGATATTCGCCCAATTCGTGACCTAATGCCACTTATGAATATTGCACAACCATTCAAGATTTTGAAAATGGACAAGAGCCGTAGCAACATCGTTGTTTCACGACGCTCAGTTCTAGAAGAATCACGCGCAGAAGCACGCACAGAATTAGTTGCTAACCTTTCAGAAGGTCAAGTGGTAGCTGGTGTTGTGAAAAACATTACTGACTACGGTGCGTTTATTGACCTTGGTGGCGTAGATGGATTACTGCATGTGACTGATATCTCATGGCGTCGTATTAACCATCCAAATGAAGTATTGAAAATTGGTGAAACAATTGACGTTCAAGTTATTCGTTATAACAAAGAGACTCAACGTATTTCATTGGGCATGAAGCAACTTGAATCAGACCCATGGCAAAATATTGACTTGCAATACAAGCCAGGTCAAAAAGTTACCGGTAAAGTTACAAACATTACTGACTACGGCGCATTTGTTGAATTGCAACCTGCAATTGAAGGTCTGATTTACGTAACTGAAATGAGCTGGACGAAGAAAAACCTTCACCCAGGTAAAATTTTGACAGTTGGTCAAGAAGTTGAAGTTGTTGTACTAGTTGTTGATTTGTCAAAACGTCGTATTAGCCTTGGCTTAAAGCAATGTATGGACAACCCATGGCAGAAATTGGTTGAAGATCACCCACTTGGAAGCGTATTCGAAGGCGTGATTAAGAACGTAACTGAATTTGGCTTATTCGTAGGAATTAATGACCAATTAGACGGTATGGTTCACATCAACGATATTGCTTGGGAAGAAACAACTGAAGAAACTCTAAAACAGTTCACAAAAGGACAAATGCTAAAAGTTAAGGTTCTTGATATTGATCCTGAAAAAGAGCGTGTAAGCCTTGGTGTGAAGCAAGTTACTGGTGACCCATTGGCAGATGCATTTTCATCAATTAAAAAAGGCGACGTTGTAACCTGTTCAATTACTGCAATTGATGATCGCGGCATGGAAGTTTCGCTTGCAAATGGCCTAAGCGGATATATCAAAAAAGCTGATATCGCAAAAGATCGTTCAGAACAACGTACTGACCGTTTCGCTGTAGGTGAAAAAATTGATGCAAAAGTTGCAGCAGTTGAAAAGTCATCTCGTAAAGTGAGTCTGTCAATTAAGTCTCGTGAAATGGATGAAGAAAAAGAAGCATTATCAACTTATGGTTCATCAGATAGCGGAGCTACTTTGGGCGACATTTTGGGGACAGCTTTAAGCAAAGCAAAATCTAAAGAAGCTGCTGAACCAGCAGAAGCTAAAGAATCTGCGCCTGCTAAGCCGAAAAAAGTAACAAAGAAGAAGGCAGATGCTGAAGCAGCTGAATAAAGCTGAAGCATAAATCTATGTTGTAAAATGGGTGGGGAAAAGGCAGTCTTTTCCCCACATTCTTTAGGGAAAACGTATGAACTGGATCACGAATTTCGTAAAGCCTAAAATTCAGGCGTTAATAAACAAAAAAGAGGATGTGGCAGACAACCTGTGGACGAAATGTTCTGAGTGCGAGCACATGCTGTTTCATAGGGATTTAAAGGCAAACTTAGGTGTGTGTCACCATTGTGACAACCACATGCGTATTTCAGTGAAGGAACGCTTACAGAATTTATTTGATAATGGAATTTACACATTACACGACGTTCCCAAAGCAATTCATGACCCACTGAAGTTTAAAGATTCAAAGCGCTATACTGACCGCTTGAAAGAGTACCGTCATAAAACTGGTAATGAAGATTCTGTTTTGGTGGCTTTCGGGCAAATCAAGGGGCATAACATAGTTGTGTGCATTTTTGACTTTGAATTTATGGGCGGTTCAATGGGTATTTATGCTGGGCAAGCCATGGTTACAGCGGCAGAGCTGGCCGTTAAAAGCCATAGTCCAATGCTAGCGATTACTGCTTCCGGTGGTGCGCGTATGCAAGAAGGTATTTTGTCATTAATGCAAATGCCAAGAACGACAATTGCCGTGCAAATGGTCAAGGAAGCGGGCTTACCCTACCTTACATTGCTAACTGACCCTACAACTGGCGGAGTGAGCGCTTCTTTTGCGATGCTTGGTGATATAAGCCTTGCTGAGCCAGGAGCGATTATTGGCTTTACAGGCGCACGCGTTATTGAAGAAACAATTCGTCAGAAATTACCAGAAGGGTTTCAACGTTCTGAATACCTGCGTGATCACGGCATGCTTGATATAGTAGTTAAGCGAAAAGACATTGCAGATACGCTGGGCACAATCCTGCACCACTTGTGTGGCAAGTTGAGATTTGTGCGTTAGCTGAGCAAACAGTAGACTAATTTGAATCGCAGTGTAACAGCTGCGATTTTTTTAATGTTTATAAAGTAAAATAGTTCTTTAGTTGAAAAATTGTTTACGTGCTGCTATGTGTCTTTTTATATCTGTAAAATTTAAATGTAGAAATGAGATGTTTGTGAAAATAACTAAAAAATTTAACTATGTAAAACTATTTGCAATTTTCTTGGCCTTAAATAATGTCACGTTTGGAGTAGAAGAAATAAAAGATGATGGCTTTGCTGAGCCAGTTGTACAGGCGCTGTCAGATAGGCCAGTTCTTACAAAAAGCGAAGCTCTAGGCAAACTGCGCTTCGATGTGAGATATGAAGACTCTTTAAGAGTAGCTTTTCCTGAACTAATTACCAAACGTTTGTTTGATGATATTAATGGTCGTTGGGCGCACCAAACTATGGGTGAAAACATAGAAATGGTGTTGGGTCTTGCTGGTCCGGGTGTTGTTGTTTCACTTGAGGATGCTGCTGAACTTTTGATGGCAGGATTGCCTGAAAGTGAATTTACCGCTGGTGCTCGCTGGTTTCCTCCTAAAACTCGTATAGTAGGTGCGCTTAATGATGTAATCAAGAAGCATGGTGAAAGCAGGGTTACGAATCAATTTATAGCCAACGTTAATAGTATTTCATTTGATATGATTGATACGATGTTAAAAAAAATGGATACGGCTTACAAGAAATCATATATTATACGGGCAGTTGGAGACGTTGACCCAGAAGGAATTACGGCTAACTTCGTAGAGTTTGTTAACAAAATTTCTGGGGATTTGAACCCTACATACAAACGACATGTCATAGAAGAATTAGGATATGTCCCCCCAGAACAGCTTACTTCTCATTTTTTCAGGCTAGTCACTTTGGCACTTCCTCAAAGAAATGTTACCTTACCCATTGTCAAAAATAAAATAGGAGGTGCAAAAGGCATCCCTTCTGGATGTCTTACGGAGCAGTTTATAACTAGATATTTAGGAAATTGTCGTACTAGAGCTTCTGATTTTTTAAGCCTAATGAATTTAATGTTAACTCTTCATAATGATAACGCTGAAATCATGAGAATACTTAGCAGAATTCCAAGTGAACGAATTAATAGGACGTTTTTACAGATTGTTAGCACTTTTACAGACATGGACAACCCCGACCCCTCTAATAAAAGATTGCTATTAGTGCGTTTTTTTGGAAGGCAAGCAACAGCTAGACTAAATCAAAATTTGATATTGGCTCAGCGGATTTTTGCTGGGCAATCTGCCGCAGACCCAATTGTACATTCTCCGCGACAACTAAGTCTGTGCTTCGATCTTTTACGTTTCTCTGATGAACATCTTAACATATTAAGCGGAATGTCTGACCTGGCTGAATAAAGAGAGTTTTTTGGAGTACAGAACAGAAAAAATTTCAGATGGAACCATAGAAAAATGATTCCTTGGATTTACTGGGGTTATGCTAGGCATGCTGAAGGTTCTATGCCAAATATTATTGCTAGAATGGCTCCTAGTTTGGAAGTTCTGATTGCTAAATATATCGGCTAACGACAAGCCGCAGTGTAACAGCTGCGGTTTTTTAATGTCTATAATTCAGAAAAGACATTTTGTAATTTTTCTACGGCTTCTGGTGATAGAGATTCGCCTGTGCTTATGGTCACTGTTGATCCTGTGGGAATTTTTAGTAACAGTAATTCAAGCATTGAAAGGGCTTTTAAAGTCGTTTGACCAAAGGTTATATGAACAGGTTCAAAAGGTTTTAGAATTTCAATAATTTTTGCACACGGTCGAGCGTGTAAGCCCTCAGGAATAGCTACTTCAAAAGTATAATTTGTCATGCATTAACAGCTTGCGCAGGTGACAAAAGCGTAGAAGCAATTTGAATATATTTGCGTCCTGCATCAAACGCTTTTTGCGCTGCTTCTGGAAGTACTGTGTTTTTTCTGTTTTCCACAAACTTAATAAACATCGGCAAATTCACACCGGCAATTACTTCAATGGGTTTCACGCCTAAGGCAGACATTGCTAGGTTTGATGGAGTGCCGCCAAACATATCGGTTAAAATTACTACGCCTCTGCCTGTGTTCAGCTCATCTATTGCTTTATACAGTTCCTTGCGTTTTATTTCAGCATCATCATTTGGACGAAAAGCAATACACATAATATGTTCTTACGGTCCCATTATGCCTTCAAGTGTCTCAACAAGTGCATGACCCAAAGGGCCGTGGGTGAGAAGTAATATACCAATCATAAATTGTCTGTCCTTAAGTCCCGGTGTTCAACGATACAATCATAGTGCAATTTTTTAAGAATGTTATTAAAAAATTCAGTTATAAACACGCTGCGGTGTTGTCCGCCAGTGCACCCAAACGCAATTGTTAAGTAGAAACGGCCTTGTTCCTTGTATCCGTGGATAGCACCCATTAAAAATTCTTTGAGGTGATGTTCAACTATCATCCAACGTGAGTCTTGTTTTATGTAGTCTTGAACCTTTTTGTCTTTGCCGCATAGGGGGCGTAATTGGGTGTCATAGAAGGGATTGCTTAAGAAGCGCACATCAATAACTAGATCGGCAATTTGCGGGGTGCCTTTCTTATAGGAAAAGGAAAGCAGCTGAATTTTGAGTTCTTGTTCCTGTGTTTCGGAAAAATAGTGCTGCAAAATTTTACGAAGGTGACGAACGGTAAGGTCGGTAGTGTTGAGCTGCATTTCAGCTATTTTTTGCAAGGGTGCAAGTTGAGCTTTTTCTAGGGCAATGGCTTCTTGTAGATGAAGTGCTTCAACTGGATGAGGGCGTCGTGATTCGTTGTAGCGTTGCTGAATTTGTTCTTCGCTGCATTCTAAATAGATAATGCGCAATTCAATGGCCAGGTTTGCCCGCAAATCTTTGATGAGCGCTTCAACTTGTGGGGCGGTAAAATCAATTGATCTTAAGCCAACAACAACGAGGGCGTTTGATGTTGAATTATTAATAATGTTTTCAACAAGGGCTGGCATCATAAGCAAGGGCAGGTTATCAATTGCTTGATATCCTTGGTCTTCTAAAGCTTTCAAAGCAGTTGTTCTGCCTGCTCCTGAAAGGCCTGTGATCACTACCAAAGGTAATGTCATTGCGCAACCAATCTAAAGATCATATGTTCAGTATAGTGAAATTATTTCCCCCATGGCTATGCGTTGGATTGTTTTTTTATTCATATTCCCTGTTCTTTTGGCGAGTGATAAGGTTACTGTCAAAAATTTAGGGTTAAAAATTCTCAATGGCCCGAAAAATGGGGCAGGGTATGCCAGCGTTTATAATGGTAATGCTTTTGCTGTGACTTTGTATAAGGTTGAAGTGCAGCCAGAGGTTTTTGACCGGGTTGAATTGCATGATCATGTTCCCCGGGAAGATAAAAATGGCACCCAATACATGGAAATGATAGAAATTCCAGAAATGGAAATAGCCCCGGGGGCTACGCTTTTTTTGCAACGTGGTGGAAAACACCTGATGTTAATGGGTATTAAACCAACCTTGTGTGGGTTTAAAAAATTGACGTTTGAATTCTTTTTTAGAACCGGAAAAGACAGCTTTGAGCAAAAAGTTGTCGTTGATGTCCTGAAAAATAAAAGATGCGAATAACTAACTAAATTTTTTACTTTTTGTTAACTTTCTTACTTCTAGACTTTACTTTAGGCAGGTATTTTTCTGCTTACTTTTTGAAGGGAGTTTACAAGATGAAATTATTAAAAAATTTAGCACTTTTAATGTGCATGCAAATATCTATCACTTTTGCGATGGAAGGGGTTACGATTCAAGAAATTGATGCTGAACCTGCAGCTAGTGGTGGTGCAGGAATAACTCAGATATTTTTGCTTCTATGGACCCTCTTGGTAAAGCAATTGAAGAAATTGCAGAGCCAAACGTTGGCGTCGTTTTGGGATTTATTATGGGGTCAGATGGTCAGCCTGTGCCAGTCATTAAACAGTATACTAAGCGTGATATTTTGGCAGGATTAGAGAATATAAATACAGGCACAAGCATACTGATTGAGTTACTAAAAACAGAACAGCCAGACATCCCGCGCATAGTGGGCGCGTTATCAACTATTACAGGAAAAGATGTTCTTACATTGAAACCGCATCTTTTGCAGGTTATCTGGGCTTTATACACTCCTGAGCCTGTTATGGTAGCAGCTAATAATGTTGGAACTCCAGAAGACGAGCTTCCTCGTATTGAAGAGCTTGGTGACAAAGATCTTTAAAACAAGTCCGGAATAGTGTCTCTGCCTATCATATCTATAAAATTTTATTAAAATTTTATAGATATGTATAAAAAGCATTTAAGGCATGTAAATAAAACATGTTTTCTTCTGAGATTTCTTGTACCAGACTTTTATTGGCAGTTATTCTGCCATGTTACATATTATTAATGTTCAATATTACCAATTTTTAGGAGTTTAGAATATGAAGGTATTAAAAGGTTTAGTGTTAACAATGTTGGTTTCTACGGCGACGATCTTTGCAATGGATACTTCTGTTAGTGAAGTCATAACTGATGGTCAAACAGTTGCTAAAACTGCAGTGCTTGGCACAGTAGGTGATAGTCTTGTAATAAGAGCAGATGGTGGTATTGTTCATGACCATGGAGTAGCAGGATCTATGGTTCTTACAGACACAGTAGACCACACCTCTGTTATCGCATTAAGCTCAACCGAAGTTGCTGCTATAAGCCTTACTCGCTTAATGACTGAAGGTAGTGTTGAAGAAAACACAAGCAGTGTTCTTTCAACAGTCTTGAGCACGTTAGGTAAGGGTACGAACGGTACTGAGGATGCTATTACAGCACTTACAGGATTAGCAAGTGGAAGCGAGCTAATTTCTGTTGGCGTCTTGAATACTATTCAATCTGTGCTTGGTGTATTAACTAGTGAAATAGCAGGAGTGCATACTTGGAAGCAAACAACAACTGGCATACTAACCGCGCATGATATTGGTAGCGATGTAAGTGCTGATTCAGAAGGAAGCACTGTGTTTTCTTTGACAGTAAATGAAGTAGCGAAAATTGAATTGTCTCGTCTAGTTACAGATTTAACAACAAGATTAAACACATTTAACCCTTTCACTTTGTCTGCAACAACGGAGCAGCTTACAAGTGTTATGGATAGCGTTGCTGGTGCTTATGATGCATTAAGTGAAGTTGATACTGCAACTTCTGAACTGGTTGATTCAGATGATGATACAGGTGATGTAGTTGGTGACTTATCTTCAAGTGTTATGGGATTAGGTATTGGAACAAGTGGTCTTCAAAGGCAAAGCACTGTTGCTGGTGGAGTAGATGAAGAAAGCACTGTTGACGAAGGCGATCTTTCATAATTAACGAATACAAAAAAGCCTAAAAAGGGACCAGCGCATTTGTTTGTGCTGGTTTTTTTCGTGGATTTTTAGATTTTTACTCATAAAAATAAAACATGTTTATTTATAGAATTTTTTCTTGCAGAATTTTATAAGCGATTACATGCGCTGTGCGAAATATTATTTTTTTAGGAGTTTGAAATATGAAGTCACTAAAAAGTTTAGTGTTAATAATACTTGTCACAACGGTTACAGCTTTTTCGATGCACGATGAGCATTTAGCAGCTGCGGAAAACCCAGCTAGCATACCTGATTATAAACCGTCTTCTGTATTTTTAGGTATTTTGGCATTGGGGGATGGAGTCCCGTTTGATGAGAGTTCTATAGTAGGCACGACAAGTGGCGATTATAGCCCGGGAGTAATAGCTGGACTTTTAAGAAAAGCGTTGCGTAATGATGCGTCTATGTCTGCTACTTCTGACGTAAGAGGAAACATTGTCAATGGTCTAAAAAAGGTGCTTCAAAGTTTAGAAAGTGGTGCACAAACTAATGTTGAAGAAATTGAGTCTGCCATGAACCTGCTTGCGCTTGAAAACCCAAATGTTACAGAAGCAAAAAGGTCATTAGAAAACATCTTGAGTGTGCTGCAGGCACAACAATTTGTAGTTTCGGGTATTTTATCTGACTTAACAAAAATGCCAGCTGATGGTTCGCCAGTTTTGAAAGAAACAGCTGTTGTTCGTGGTGATGATACAGTACAGCCAGTCGCATGGAACGCTTCTATGCGAGCTTTATACCATGGGTATGCTTGTGAAAGGTGATGGTAATATCTAACAATTCAAGTCGCTAAAATTAAATCCGGTGTTAAAAATTACACCGGGTTTTTTACTATTTCTAAACCTTATTCCTGCAGACTTTATTTAAGGGTAAATGCCCAAGAAAATGTTTTTAGGAGTTTAGAAGATGAAAATATTAAAAAAGTCGATATGCGCAATGCTATTGACGATGCCGTCCATTTTTCCAGGAGAAACTATTGAAGGTATCTTGCAGTTAGCCGAACCAGACTGGGCTGTAGCATCAACTGCTGGAATAGCTGCGGATTCGCCTAAATCAGATATCAGTTTATCGGACCCTATAGATTTAGAGATTAGTACTACAATTACATTAACGAGCATGTTGCCTCATTTAGCTGAAAGTTCAAAAAAGCAAATTGAAGATGTCATTGCTGTATTACATGGTTCTAGTGATCAGAAATTTAAAGATGCTGAAACAATGTTAAGAGCATGCGAAATTACTCCAGACGAGGCGTTAGCAGATGAGGAAGATTTACCAGCTAGTATTGAACAAACAAGCTCTCAAAGAAATCAACGGTTGCTAGATCAAGATGTTTTACACGTTTTAAGATCGCTTGAAGTGTATATAAGGGATTTGCCAACAGAGGATGGTTACGATGCTGATGTTGAAAGTCGTAGCGTTGGTTCTGGTTCATCTAAGAATTTTGGGTAGTTTAATTAATTCGATCAATAGTTAAACTGGTGCACTGAGTCTGCTTTTTAGAGCTTCTAAAAATTATTCTTCTGCTGCAGTTTCTGCTGCAGCTTCAGCCGCAGCTGCTGGATTACTCGCAATAGATTCTGCTTGTTCAACTTTTTCCATGAGTGTGTCGTATTTTCCTTCATATTTTGAGGCTATTCCGCACCCATGAGAAAGTTGCGGGCCAGCTTCTGGAACGGCGGTTAAGGCTAATGTTGCCGGACTGTCGCATATTTTAGAAAGGTCTTTTACGCTTTTCATGCATTTGTCTATGCTTTGAAGTGCCTTTTTACCTTTTTTGGGATTTTTGGCAGCACTTGCAAAAGCCTTGCCTATTGGTGCTATACATTTAAATATTTTTTTCACATCACCAAGTAGTTTTTTAGCTTTTTTCATTGAGCCGCCAATACCTTTCCCTACTTTTTTCGCAACCTTACTAATTGATTTTCCTACTGGTTTTCCTTTTGCATGGCATTCTGGTGTTTGAAGACACACTGCAAAGAGCATAATCGCTAAACTTTTTAAAACAAGTAATTTCCTGATTTGCATTTTTAGAATAATTCATAATTATTACTTATGTTTATTAAACTTGTAAAATGTTAATATTTCGATAACATCAATTTATAGTTTTTATTTTAAAGTCCCAAGAAGACAACATGTTTCTTTTTAAAATTTATTGATTCATACTTTTGTTGGCGGTTATTCGTCAAGTGAAATATTTTCTTTATTTAGGAGTTGAGATATGAAAAGCCTAAGAAATTTAATATGTACAGTTTTAATGACCATGGCGATGGCTGTTGCAGGGGATGGTGAAGATTTAGAGGACAGAAGTAGTACAAGCATTCCTTTGAGTACTGCAGGTGGGGTAGTGCGTGAGGAAGGTGTAGGAACAGTCTATTGCAGTGATCCTCATTGCTTTGGGTGTAATTTATCTCGAGTATTAGCGCAGAGTGGCTCTTTTATAGGAGTACCAACAAGTTCTGTGCAAGTTCCACTAACTGCTGTTGGAGGCGCTGCTGAACCTGAATCTTTAAACAGCATGTTGCGTCGAATATTTGACCAAAATGGTGAGGACACAATGCAAGCATTAGATGAGAACTTTGGAGTTTTGGTGCTGCATCTTGTTCCTGTTCCTTCTGTTCCTTCTGTTCCTTCTGTTCCTTCAGCTGATGGTGATGCTGCTTCTAATGGTGGTGTTTCTGCTGATGGTGCTGAATAATTAAGCCTTGAAATATTTTATGTTGTTATGCAAATTCCCTCTTTGGTTCTTTCAGAGGGGGAATTTATAAGAAATAAGCTAATTGTAAGAGAAAGATCTAAAAAATGAAGTGTTTGAAAGGCTTGTTATTAGTAAGGTTAACATCGATTTTTTTTACAGCTAACGGGTATGCTGTCGCTGACGATGTGTCAGATGTTAGCGATGGCGAAGAAGAGGTGACGCGAATAACCCATGGTGCGCCAGTTGTAACAACAAGGAAAAGCTTAACGAACAGTGGAAGCACTTTCGCTAGTTCAGATGCAAACTTAACAGCTGATGTATTAAAGGAAGTTACAATTCAAACTGCTAAAAATAAGCTATTGAAAATTAAACCAGAGCTAGATTTGACTGTGTGGGAATCTGTTGAAGAGGTTTTGCTTACAAATGATCCGAAGTCAATTGTGATATTGCTAGATAAATTGGTTACGAAAAAAGTTGCTCGTTTGGGTACTGGTTCGCAGAGAGAAGCTAGCTTCAAAATGGTCATTTCATCTATTGCTAGGAGCCTTAGCAAGGCAATATTATCGCCCTCAAAGAAAACAGATTCGATGGACAGCTTGAATGTTTACGATGAACATGCAAGTGGTAGCCCTGATGATTATTCTAATGAATATTGATTTTTTTGCATGGTAGCACTGCGTAAAAAACATGTTTTTTCCTAAAAATTTTTAATACACACTTTTATATGCGTTTGTTCCGCAAATAAAGAAATTCATTTTTTAAAGAGGCTAGAACATGAAGTTACTTAGGAATTTGGCATTTGCAGTATTGGCGGCCAAAGTTGTGCTTTTTTCAGGATTGTTTTGTGGAGAGTTTTCTGAACTAGGGATTGAGGAAAAGAAAAGCACAACCGTTCCTCTTTCGTGTTCTATTCCAGTTAAAGCTTGTGAGTTATGGGGGCATAATCTGACTGATTCCATGTTTATGTTGTACAGACCATGTCAAGAATTGAATCAGTTGTTTATCATTTTTCGTGCAAATAATGGAAAAAAATATACATGCTGGGATGTGTCTCATTTAATTACTAATTCCCAAGTTGTGTCACTAACTGCTGGTATCGCAGAAGAAAAAAAATCAGGCTTTAGTTCAAGGAGAGCAACGCAAGATTTAAGTAAACATTGGAAAGAGACAGAAGCAGAGCAAAATTCTACTCTTCATTCTGGGCTTTCTATTGCAATTCCAACAGATTCAGATGTAAGTAGGAATCGTGGTCGCTCAATCGATTGGTATATAGGTCATTCACCAACTTCACCAATACTTGTCCATTAAAAGCGCAATATTAAACTAGGATTTTACAAAAAATGATGAACTTGAAAAAATTGATACTAGTGGTTCTATTATCAAACTTTATGATTTTTGCGGAAGATGATTTGAATTTTCCAAATGGTAATAGGTTGACAAATCATGCTGCTTCATCGGCCTTTTTATCACAACAATTTCCTGTACTTTTTGTAGACATATCTTTTACGTATGGTCAGCCAATTGTCGGAATATTTTATTTTATGTATACAGTTGTGGCTGAAAGTTTTTATGCGAGAATGATGAGTTTTAGTTTTGCGGTGAGGCCTGCAAACTTTAAAAGAACTGATGGAAATTTGCACCTACCTGATTTGGATACTAATGTTCTTACCCTTACTCTTCCTGAAGACTGCAGCCGCCAGTCTACATTGTCGCCTTGCTTTTATATAGGGTCCCCTCCTTTATCTCCGTTTTCATCTCCGCAGCGTTCAGGGGTTCGTAAACGTGCTCCTAGTAACTCTTACATGACCAATGTTGATCTATTCTAACAATAAAAACCTTTAAATTGGAATTAAATTATGGTATATATCTTGGCTTTGTGACCCCCAAACAATGGGAATTTTTTATAGGAGTTAAGAATATGAATTATCTAAAGAGTTTAATGCTAATAGTGGTGGTGGCGGTATCTAATGCATCTGCGTCGACTGGGCTTGAGGAATTAATGGAAAATATGCATGTTTTTTCTGGTTGGGTTGGTCGCGCTAAAGCCATATTGCCAACGGTTCCTTGTTCTGATGAACTGCGCGTAGAAATTGCTTCAATGGTGGCAAATCTTGATGTTAATCAAGAAGAAGCGCTTGCAGCAATGGTAACTTGGTTTAGTGTTTTTGATGATGCTGAGCTAAATACTGATGGTGCTCATTTTAAATCTGCAATTAGAAAAATCTTCAACCCTGCTGTTTCATGATTAGTTTATTAAATCCCTATAGTTAAAAGCTATGGGGATTTTTGTTCTTGTGTTTCCTGGTTTTAGCGATTGAGCTTTAGGTACATTTTATATAGACTAAATCAGTTTTTAAAAGGTTTTATAGCTAGATTATGTCTAACAATTCTGCGGTTTCTAATACAACATTTGATGCTAAATCATGGCCGTTTGAAGAGGCAAAACGGGTATTAGCACGTCTACAGGGCAAGACACCTGAAAAAGGCTATGTGCTTTTTGAAACTGGCTATGGACCTTCGGGATTGCCACACATTGGAACGTTTGCCGAAGTATTACGCACAACTATGGTGCGCAAAGCGTTTGAAACGCTTAGTGATATTCCTACACGTTTATTTTGTTTTTCAGATGATATGGATGGCTTTCGTAAAGTTCCCGATAACGTGCCCAATAAAGATATGCTGGCTAAATACTTGAACATGCCACTAACCAAGGTGCCAGACCCTTATGAAAAATTTGAAAGCTTCGGTCACCATAATAATGCGATGCTTCAACGCTTTTTAGATAGTTATGGTTTTGAATATGAATTTCAAAGTTCTACTGATTGGTATACATCTGGGCGGTTTGACCCTTCTTTGAAATTAGTGTTGCAACATTACGATGAAATTATGGGCATTATGTTGCCAACTTTGCGTGAAGAGCGTCGTGCGACTTACAGCCCATTTTTGCCACTATGTCCTAGAACAGGGCACGTTTTACAAGTTCCTATGGTTGAAGTGCGCCCGGAAAGTGATTCAGTTGTTTACAGGGACCCTGAAACGAACCAGCTAACTGAAGTCAAAATTACAGGTGGCAGTTGCAAATTGCAGTGGAAGATCGACTGGGGCATGCGTTGGAAGGCTCTTGGGGTTGATTATGAAATGTCCGGCAAGGATTTAATTGATTCAGTGAAGTTATCATCGCAAGTATGTAGGGTTATTGGCGGGCGTGCGCCTGAAAATTTAACCTATGAATTGTTCTTAGATGATATTGGCCAAAAGATTAGTAAGTCTAAGGGTAATGGCCTAAGCATGGACGAATGGCTAACTTATGCACCGCAAGAAAGCTTGGCATATTTTATGTACCAAGCACCTAAAAAAGCTAAGCGTTTGTTTTTTGATGTTATTCCTAAAGCAGTAGATGAATACCTGCAGCACGTAAGCAAATTTACGCCAGAGCAATATGATAACCCTGTTTGGCATATTCATGGCGGTAAAGCCCCAGCTGCTGAAAGCGGTTTAAGCTTTAACATATTGTTGAACTTAGCATCGGTTGTGAATGCTGATGAGGGTAGTATTTTGTGGGGCTTTGTGAAGCGTTATGTGCCGGGTGCCGATGAAGCATCTATGCCGTTTTTAGCAGAAATGATTACCTATGCAGTGAAGTACTATCAAGATTTTGTAAAACCCAAAAAACAATACCGAGCGCCAAATCAAATGGAGCGTGAGGCTTTGCAACGCTTGCATGATGAACTGGAAGATATATCATTTGAAAGCACTGCAGAGGACCTGCAAGGCATTGTGTTTGAGGTGGGTAAACAGTTTGCGTTTTCTGACTTGCGTCAGTGGTTTGGAACGCTGTATGAAGTATTATTAGGGCAAGCAGAAGGCCCGCGTATGGGTTCTTTCATTGCACTATTTGGTATTGCTGAAACAAGAGCATTAATACAGGAGAAGTTAGCATGAAAAAATTTTTTATAACTTTGGCATTTGTAAGTACACTATTTAGCTGCGAAACAATTTGGAATAATGGCCCAACGCAATTGCTAAAAGACATTTTTCATATAATGGATGTTGATGGGGTGAAAAACCTTGAGTCGGCTGTGAAACAAAGTAATTTTCGGTGGATTCGCCCAAAGGGATTTGAACTATGGGACGTGTATAGCCTGTTTGATGATGCACAGCGTGCTAAACTGACCGAAATAGTGAAAAACTCTAGTCTAGCAAAAGCAAAACTGCCAACCAAAAAGCACTATGATGCAGTTGTTATTTTTGGTGCAACCACACCAAGAGTTCAAGATCGCATTGCATTTTTAATGAAGCTTCAGCAGCAAGGTATTACTTGGAATAAAGTGTATTTGCTTGGTTCAACTCGTAATTTGAAAATTGGTAATGAAGCTGACAAAGCAATGGCTAAAGTATTAGAAACCAAAGGGGCTACCGCTACTGAAATAGCAATGGTTAATGAAATATGGCAACAAACACCTAAGCCAGATTCATTTAAAGACATTCCAACCGTTTCAATACAATCGGGTCGGCAACCAGATGGCACAAGAGCTAGTACTGAAGATACATTACGCGAAATGACAAAAGATTTTGGGGATGTAAAAGATAAGGACTTTTTGTTTATTTCAAATAATCCCTACATTCCTTATCAAGATGCTGTAACAAAAAAAGTGTTAGGGCAATATGGAATGAGCATTGAAACAGTTGGTGAAGCGATGACAGCTACTACAACCATGGAAAATGTGCTTGATACTGTGGCTAGGTGTTTGACGAACATTAAAGGGTAACGCTTCGTTGATGAAGGGGCGACACAAGTTGTGACCTCTCTTTTTGTTTGCCAGACTTCTTTGTTTCCTCATATTATGGGTGAAATTAATTTTTAAGGGATATCATGAACTACTTAACTAAATTATTGCTTGTTGTATTAACCTCATTACCATTGCTTGTTGCTATGGATGCGGAGGAAACAAAAGATACACATAAAGTAACAATAAAACTTCCTGAAAATACAAGACTTGCAGAAGATAAAGATATCGGGGGCGTCGAAAGCATCACATGTTGTCAATTTTTAACTCCTAATATTGGGCTAATAGCAGAACGTTTGGGATTGTCTGCTAGGGTAGAACAATTGGGATTATCTGGTATGGCGGAGCAGTGGGGTGTGACTTCAATGGCGGAACAAGTGGGTGTGTTTACGGTAGCTGAATATTTGGGCTTGCCTACTATAGCAAAACGATTTGGTTTTTTTAATGAGGTGACCACTGACAACCGAATTTGGACTCTCCCAGTTTTAGAAAAACTCTCTTTTGGACAGTTACTACAACTGGCTAGAGCCTTTGAAATTGGGTTTGATGAGCTTTTATTAACAGGGGTGCGCAGAGCACTTTCGCCAAAACAAAAAATAGATTAAGGAAGTAAGCGCCTTCTGTAAATACATGAAATTTTGAAGGTGCCTACAATAATTTTAGTGTGACAAAGTGAAGCAAATATTGCAGCAAATTAGTAACCAACAGGTTTCGTGGCAAAACAAAATTTTGCCATGCCGGGTAGGGGTTAATGATTTTTTAGGGCCTAAGCAAGAAGGGGATTGGTGTACGCCCATAGGTTCATGGAAGCTTCTAACGGTGTATTACCGCCCTGATAAAATGTCTAGACCTAAAACTGTTTTGCCTGTTATTGAAATTACCCCCAATATGGGGTGGTCAGATGACCCAGATGATATTGCTTACAACACGTGCATTACTACGCCATACGCGTTTTCCCATGAGAAACTATGGCGAGATGATAATGTGTACGATCTATTCATGACCACTAGTCATAATACCGATCCGATAGTTCCAGAATGTGGAAGTGCAATTTTTATTCACCAGATGAATGAAACCATGACACCTACCGCAGGGTGTTTGGCACTGAAATTTGAAGACCTTCTTAACCTGGTTGAAACGGCAACTTTTGATACCTATTGGGTTGTGGGTGACGACCTTGGGTACGTGCATAGTGCCTGAGCTACCCGAAGTTGAAACCGTATGTCGGGGGCTTCGTCCCTATATGGAAGGCAAAATTTTACAAAATGTGGTTTTACACCGAGCAAAATTAAGAAATTCTTTTCCGCCAATGTTTGCTGAACGCTTGCAAGGGCAGGTGGTTAACAAAATTAATCGCCGTGGGAAATATATTCTTGTTGAATTGCCTGATTACACTTGGATGATGCATTTGGGGATGAGTGGCAGAATTCAACGTAGTATTGCCTCTGAATATGTCCATCAAAAGCATGATCACGTGGTGTGGCAGGTAGATGATATGACGTTTGCTTTTAATGATGCGCGCCGTTTTGGTGATATGGATCTGCTGCAAAAAGGGCAAATGTGTGCGTCAGTAAAGACAATGGCGCCAGAACCTTTTGAAATAGAGGTGGATGATTTTTACAAACGATTGCAGCGGACTACGCGGCCGTTAAAAACGTCGTTACTTGATCAAGCAATTATCGCTGGGCTTGGAAATATTTATGTGTGCGAAGCGCTTTGGCAAAGTGGGTTATCCCCCTTTAAAGCGTCGGATTCCATTACCCTTAAACAGACACAGTTTTTATTGAAGAATATCTGCGAAGTGCTAGAGCGGGCGATTGAATCGGGTGGGGCATCGCTTTGTGATCATAGAACAGTTGAGGGAGCACTTGGGTATTTTCAGCATCAGTTCAGGGTGTATGACCAAAAAGGTAATCCTTGCTTAACTGATTCGTGTTCCGGCACAATTAAGCGTGAAGCTCAGGCGGGTCGTTCAACGTATTATTGCTCAACTTGTCAGAAAAACTAATGTTTAAAAAGGTTATTTTATAAAATGTCTTTAACGGTAGCAGCGTACCCAAATTTGCGCCTTCGACGTTTGCGTCAATCTGCATCAATCCGTGAATTGTTTCAAGAAAACCATTTAAACCCAAGTGACCTTATTTGGCCAGTTTTTGTTTGTGAACCTGGGGATGATACGGAAATTGCAACAATGCCAGGTGTGCGCCGGTATTTGGTTGATGAGTTACCGGAGCAAGTTGAAGAAGCATATCAGCTGGGTATTCGGGCAATACTGTTATTCCCCAAAACACCAAGTGCGTTAAAAACAGAAAATGCGATTGAAGCGCTAAACCCGAAAAACCTAATATGCAAAGCTATTCGCAAAATTAAAGAATGCGTTCCCAAAATGGTGGTGTTGACCGATGTGGCGTTGGACCCATATACAACCCACGGGCACGATGGAATTTTAAAAAATGGCGATGTTGAAAACGATACAACTGTTGATGTTTTAATTAAGCAGACATTAAACCAAGTTGATGCGGGCGCTGACGGTATTTGCCCGTCTGATATGATGGATGGCAGGATTCAAGCTATTCGTTGTGCATTGGAAGTAAAAGGGCGCGTTAATGTGTTGTTGGTAAGTTATGGCGTGAAGTATGCCTCAACTTTTTATGGGCCATTTCGTAGTGCCGTTGGGGCGAATCTGCAGGGGGATAAAAAAACTTACCAGCTTAATCCTGCTAATGCCGTTGAAGCTTTGCGCGACATTAAGCAAGACATTGCCGAAGGTGCAGATGGCATAATTGTTAAACCGGGATTGCCTTACTTAGATATTGTTTCCCAAGCTAAAAGCTTTGGCGCGCCCATTTGGGTTTACCAAGTTAGTGGGGAATATGCCATGATAAAATATGCCGCAGCTAACGGCGCAATTGTAGAAGAAGATGCGTTTTATGAAACCTGCCTTAGCTTTAAACGGGCAGAGGCTTCGAAAATTATTACCTATGCAGCAAAAGAGATTAGTAAATGTCTAAAGAAAATTTCGGCCTAACAAAGTTCCAGTACACAACTTTATACCCAGCTTTGTTAATGCTTACTGGTGTCTTAATGGTGGCGAGTATTGATATTTATTCACCAGCTGCACCTTTTTTGAAGCGCTATTTTGAAACATCAGAGTGGATGATTCAATTTAGTATGATGCAAACACCAATTGTGGCAGCTGTTGTTGGCATGCTCTATGGCCATTGGAGTGATACTAAGGGGCGTAGGCCTGCAATGTTGTCATCCCTTGGGATATTTTCCGTATGTTCTTTCCTATGCTGTCTATCGTGGAATATTGAATCATTTATTGTGTTACGATTTCTGCAAGCAATTGGTGCTGGTGGAATATCTGTGATTAGTATTTCCATTTTGTCCGATATGTTTAGCGGGTCAGTATACGCGCGTTATATGGCAACATATAGCATGAGCTTTCCTATTATGTTTGCGGTTGCCCCTGTGTTGGGAGCACATTTGTTAAAATGGTTTGGGTGGCAGGCGAATTTTTGGGCGTTAGGTGTAATAGCTACTTGCTTATGGTTAATATTTGTCAAAAAAATGCCAGAAACCCACAAAAACCATGTTGATACAATGGGCTGGAATCATATTTTAAAAAACCTAAAAGTATTAACCAGCAACCGATACTTTATAGTTCTTTCTATTTGTCATGGCTTACCGGTTGCTATTGCAGCTGTTTACGGAATAAATAGTTCATTTATTTTTATTGATCATTTTAATTTTTTGCCAACTACGTATGCATATATACAGCTTGTTCCTGTAGTAATGAATTTAATTGGGTCAATAGTGTATCGTCAGCATGTTGTTAAATGGGGAATTGCCAAATCTATTCGTTATGGAATGTACCTAAATCTTGCTTTTTTATGCTTAATCACTCTTGGGACAACACTTAATATTTTGCAATTGCCATTTTCTATAGTTGCAATTATGTGCATTTTAAACTTAAGCCTTTCAGCCACCCTTTCAAGCTGTGGAACAAAAGCAATTGAGTGCGCGCCAGAGCAACGAGGATTAGCAATTGCTTTCCTTGGATTAATGCGAAACGGCGTGGTTGCAGGGTTAGTTTTAGTGGTTGGAGTATTTTTTGATGGCACTATAATTCCTGTGTAT
The DNA here is from genome assembly GCA_020726185.1 of Candidatus Odyssella sp. Classification (GTDB taxonomy): domain Bacteria; phylum Pseudomonadota; class Alphaproteobacteria; order Paracaedibacterales; family CAITNM01; genus CAITNM01. The sequence continues at coordinate 21,794 of DYTB01000008.1, forward strand.
ATTGGCATGGCAATCTTAACAGCAATTTTAGTATTTTTAACTTGGCCACTTTCTAAAGAGGCTTCTTAACAATTTTTTAATCAAAATTTTCTAGTCTAATAAAAAAGAATATGGAGGTGTTAATGATCAGATTGGTGTTGTGTGGCGCGTTAACTGTATTTACGTGCTTATTTGCAAGTCATGAAAAAAAAGATCCAATTCCCTTATTTGATTCGGTTCTTTTAGCTAAAGCAACAACAGCTGCTGTTGTGGATGTTTATGCATATAGAGAAAGGGATGGTGAAATCTTCCAGCCCTTTGAATTAGGCGATATTGAATCGATGCTATTTGGGGCTAAGCGTCATGGCAACTCAAGTGGAACTGGCTGCATTATTAGTTCTGATGGGTATATCGTGACGTGTAATCATGTTGTGCAAGATGCAACACGGATCTTTGTCGGTCTTAATGATGGTAGAAAAATGCAAGCTACAAAGGTTTTTAGCAATGCTGATGCGGATATTGCATTTTTAAAAATTGATACAAAAAATTTATCATGTCTGAAGCTTGCAAATTCAAAGACACAAATAGATTTAGGCGAGCCAGTGCTTGTTGCTGGTAATGCTTTTGGTATGGGTAAAACCAGTATTTTTAGAGGGTTAGTTTCATTTATTAACAGAGTAGTTGATGGAAAAGTTGTGCTGCAAAGTGATGCGCACATCGGTGTTGGAAATTCAGGAGGACCTATGGTTAATTCCATGGGAGAAATGATTGGTATGGCTTTTGCTATTCCACGCATGGGCGGGCTTTCTTTCTTTATTCCGGCTAGCATGATTGGGTACTATTTTAATAAAGAAATTTTGAAAAAACCTTGTGCTTGGTGGGGTGTTAACACACAGATGATGACACCCAATATGCTAGAAAGCTGTGGACTAGAAGACAAAAATCTTTTTGGCGTGATTGTGAATGAAATTGATAGCAGCTCTCCTGCGAAAAGTGTTTTAAAACATGGAGATGTGATTGTAGAGGCTAACGGCCAAAAACTAAGTACTCCGGAAGAGCTAGATTTTTTTGAAAAAACTTCAAGTTTAGAGGAAGAGGTTACTTTAAAAATATGGAGAGAAAATAGTTTACAAGATGTGAGATTTATCCCTATTAAAGAGCCAAAATCTTCCACTCAAGAAGTTGACAATAAGCTTTTGGGAAATGTGCAATTTGAACAAACGCCAAACGGCGTGATAGTCAAGCAGGCAGGCAATAGTGGATTGTTTCAAGAAGGCGATAAAGTTATTGCACTAAATAAGAAAAAAATTAAAAAGCTTCGTGAAATTGAAAAAGCCTTAAAGTCAACGGATGGTGCATTAAGTGTGACTGTTGATAGAAAGGGAGTAAAAATTTCTCAATCATTTTCCAATAGAGACGGTGGAAGTTTTTTTAGTCAAAGCATAATTAGTGGCGGGTGATAACCGTTTAACCTTAGCAATAATTTCCGTATCAATCCATTGCGCTAAGGACCTGGATTGTCTATGCTACAAGGCAATGAATTAAACGAGAAAATCAATGTTAATGAAGGGCAAAAAAGGCTTGATAATGGGCCTTGCGAATAGTAGTTCTTTGGCCTGGGGCATTTCTAAAATGCTACATGAACAAGGTGCTGAACTTGCATTTAGCTACCACCAAGGTGAAGCTTTAGAAAAACGCGTGCGTCCGTTGGCTGAAAGCCTAGGCTCAACGTTTTTAGTGGAATGTGATGTTGGAAAAGACGATAGCATTGAAAATACCTTCAAAAAAATTGAGCAGCAATGGGGAACTTTAGACTTCGTCGTGCATGCAATTGGGTTTTCTGACAAAAATGAATTACAAGGGCGCTACTGCGATACGTCACTTGCTAACTTCTTAAACACTATGCATATTTCTTGTTTTTCTTTCACAAAAATTTGCCGTGAAGCAGAACGCTTAATGCCAAATGGTGGATCCTTGATTACCCTTACTTATTATGGTGCCGAAAAAGTTATGCCAAACTATAACGTTATGGGTATTGCTAAAGCCGCTTTAGAGTCAAGTGTTCAGTATTTAGCAATGGATTTAGGACCTAAAAACATTCGTGTAAATGGTTTGTCTGCTGGCCCTGTGAAAACATTGGCAGCTAGTGGAATTGGTGATTTCCGTTATATTTTAAAATGGAATCAATATAATTCACCATTGCGCCGTAACACGACGTTAGATGATGTTGGTGGCACTGGTTTATATTTGCTAAGCGATTTGAGCTCTGGTGTTACTGGTGAAATTATTCACGTGGATTCTGGCTATCATGTAGTTGGTATGAAAGCAGTGGATGCGCCAGACATTAGCGTTGTTAAAGATTTAGACTAGGAGCTGTAATGATACTTTCCGATAAATGGATTCGCGAGCAAGCAAAAAAAGGAATGATTGATCCTTTTGTTGAAAGCCAAAAGCGTGATGGAATAATTTCTTATGGGTTATCGTCATATGGCTATGATGCTAGGTGTTCTCCTGAGTTTAAGATTTTTACTAACGTGAACAATGCAATTGTTGACCCTAAAAATTTCTCTCCCTCAAGCTTTGTGGATAGGGAAACAGATGTGTGTATTATTCCACCAAACAGTTTTGTGTTAGCAAGAACAGTTGAATATTTCCGTATTCCGCGTGATGTGTTAGTAATTTGTCTTGGAAAATCAACCTACGCCCGTTGTGGCATTATTGTGAATGTAACGCCGATTGAACCTGAATGGGAAGGTCACGTAACTTTAGAGTTTTCAAATACAACACCACTTCCAGCTAAGATTTATGCAAACGAAGGGGTTTGTCAGTTTTTGTTCTTTAAGGGCGACCAGCCTTGTGAGGTTTCTTACCGAGACCGCGCAGGTAAGTACATGAATCAAACCGGTGTTACGTTGCCAAAGATATAAACCATGCCAACGATTCTAAAAATTCAAGGGGGAGTGTCCCTAAAAGGCACAATCGAAATTAGCGGAGCAAAAAACTCTGCTTTGCCTTTAATGGTAGCATGCCTACTAACAGACAAACCTTTGACATTAACGAACGTGCCAAATTTGGCAGATATTCGAACCATTACCCAGGTTTTAGAAGTTCTTGGCGTGACTGCAGAAGTTAATGGCAGCACACGAACCCTTAACGCCGCGAGTATAACCTCAACAACAGCTCCTTATGACCTGGTGAAAACCATGCGTGCATCGGTATTGGTATTGGGGCCTTTGGTGGCACGTTATGGTTTGGCAAAAGTATCATTACCAGGTGGTTGTGCATTGGGGGCACGTGCTGTTGATGTGCATCTAGAAGGTTTGCGCGCAATGGGTGCAATTTGTGAATTAGAAGAAGGCTACATTGTGGCCAAAGCACCAAATGGTTTGCATGGAGCTAGCTTTACTATGCGTGTTGTATCTGTTGGAGCAACTGAAAACCTTATGCTTGCAGCTTCCATTGCAAAAGGCCAAACGATTTTACGTAATGCCGCTCGGGAACCTGAAATTATTGATTTGGCTAATTGCTTAAATGCTATGGGTGCAAATGTTCAAGGGGCAGGGACGGACACCATTACCATTGAAGGTGTGCCATCTCTTCATGGTGCTACGCACAAAGTAATGCCAGATCGGCTTGAAACAGGTTCGTATGCGATTGCATCTTTAATTACTGGTGGTGATGTTACCTTAACGAACACGTCATTAGAATATTTACCAATGGTGCGCGAGACTTTGGAAAAAGCCGGCGCTGTCTTTGAAGAACAAGCTGATGGTTTTCGTGTCTATCAAAGTGGCCCAGTTCATGGTGTTGACGTGATGACAGAACCTTACCCAGGTTTTGCGACAGATTTGCAAGCTCCATTCATGGCTTTGATGGGCATTTGTGAAGGTGCCAGCATGATTACGGAAACCATTTTTGAAAACCGCTTCATGCATGTACCAGAACTTGCCCGTATGGGAATGAACATTCAAGTACATGGTGCATCAGCCATGGTGCGTGGTGTTAAAAACTTAAGTGGCGCACCAGTTATGGCAACTGATATTCGTGGTGGTGTTGGACTAGTGGTGGCGGCTCTTGCGGCTAAAGGTGAAACAACCATTAGCAGGTTGTATCACCTTGACCGGGGATATGAGAACTTAGAAGCGAAACTACAGGCATGCGGCGCTACAGTTGAGCGCCTGAAAGTTGATGCGTAACTTCTGTAAAAATTAATGGCTGGTTTGACGCATTCCTAATTCTTCCGGAGTTATAATCGCGCCACACAGTTCGTTTATTTTTTTGTTCGTTGCGCCATCTGGTATTTCTACCGTAACATGAAGTTTATCCATATTATCTGGCTCTATGATGTAGTATATTCCATCTTTTTCGATAATAGAATGACCGCAGCCTTTTTTTATTTCCTTTATAAGAACGACTCTTGGTTCTTCCGCAGGGTAGTCAACTTGATATAAGTTTTTGCCATAAATTACATATTCTAATTTTCCAGCATATTTGTTTTCTTGTAATTGTTCGAATTCTTCTTGCGTTAGAGAGTGCTCAGGAAAAGAGTTGTCTGACAATCTTCTTAAAATTTCGAGTTCTTTGTTTTGATTCCTCGTTATAGAGTGTTCAGCATCGTATGCGCCGCCTCCCAATCCTTTAGCTTCATTACGATGATTTTGAAGTGCGGGGATTTCAGCATCGTATGCGCCTTCACCTAATCCCCGGCCTCGGTGAGAAGTAACTTGTTTTGTGTGCTCCTCTGGCTCTCCTTCTTCTGAACTAAAATATTCATTTGAGAAAAATAATAGAGCTGCAGCAATAAGAATCTTTAATTTTTTCGACATGATAAGTTTTTCTATGCGCTATTTTATAACTTACTAATACCATAAATATATTAGGAATTCATTAATAAATTTCTTGGTGTGCTGTTTTAAAGATAGCTGGTATGAAAACCTAGAAGCGAAACTACAGGCCTGAGGCTACTGAGTTGAGCGCCTGAAAGTTGATGGGTAAACTTAAACTATTTATCGGTTCCCTGCACAACCACTTCGTTAGGATGGGCAAAGTTCAGCGCTTGCCTAGCTTTCTCTTCTAATAAGTCTACATCTAAGCTATCAGGACGAAGCAAATACGCTTCACGTTCAAGCTGTTCTTTTTCCTGCGTTAAAGCATTTAAAGTGGTTTCTTCTTCTTTAAGCTTTTTGTCTAGGCGAATCCAAGCAAGAACACCGCGTTGGCCTTGAAAAATATGGTACGTAAAGTACACCATCATGGCGACAATCACCACTGGGAAAACAATATGCCGAAGTCTGCTATTCATAATTAAACCTTATAATTTACAAAAAGAATTGCGCTTTTGAACCCAATTCTTCTTCAATGCGCAACAATTGATTATATTTAGCCAATCTGTCAGTTCTAGACAAGGACCCTGTTTTAATCTGCCCTGCATTTGTTGCAACGGCGATGTCTGCAATAGTTGTGTCATCAGTTTCGCCAGAACGATGCGATAATACCACTCCAAAACCAGAAAGCTGCGCCAATCCAATAGTGCTAAGTGTTTCAGTTAACGTTCCTACTTGATTAGGCTTAATTAAAATAGCATTAGCTGCACCTCGTTGAATGCCTTCGGCTAAACGCATAGCATTGGTGACAAATAAATCATCTCCAACTATTTGTGTGCCAGAAAGGGTTGCTGTAGCTATTTCCCATGCATCCCAATCTTCTTCAGCAAAGCCATCTTCAATGGAATAAATTGGGTAGTTTTGGCATAAATCACTGTAGAATTCTATTAGTCCTGCTGTATCGAAACTTTCGCCTTCGTCTTTAAATACATATTTACCATTTTGGTAAAGCTCGTTCGCGGCTACATCTAACGCTAACATTACCTGTTCACCTGGCTTGTAACCTGCTGCTTCAATTGCTCTTATAATAAGATTAAGCGCATCTTTAGTGTTTTTTAGGTTTGGTGCAAAACCACCTTCATCACCCACGGCCGTAATATGACCTTCTTTTTTCAAAATCGCTTTAAGGTGGTGAAAAATTTCTGCGCCCATCCGTAAGCCTTCGCTAAAAGTTGGTGCGCCATAAGGCACAATCATAAACTCTTGAATATCAAGCGGATTATCAGCATGCGCCCCACCGTTAATAATATTCATTAAAGGCATCGGCATGCGAAATGCTTGTAAGCCGCCCAGATAACGATATAAAGGTTGACCAAAGTGATCAGCAGAAGCTTTTGCGCAAGCCAAGCTCACGCCAAGCATTGCATTCGCACCAAGCACGCTTTTGTTTTCTGTGCCGTCTAATCCCACTAACGTAGTGTCAATTAGTTCCTGTTCGGTTGCATCAAGCCCCATTACCGCATCAGCAATAGTGGTATTTACAGTCTCTACTGCTTTTAATACGCCTTTGCCTAAGTAACGCTTCGGGTCATTATCACGAATTTCCACTGCTTCAAAACTGCCCGTAGATGCCCCACTTGGAACTGTAGCACGACCAAAGGCGCCGCTTTCAAGCATAACATCAACTTCTACGGTTGGGTTGCCTCTAGAATCTAAAATTTCACGGGCTTTAATATCTGCAATACAATTCATGTTTTTAGCTTTTTAAAAATTTTGTCCAGTATGCCGGGTTTGAGCGATGCAAACAATCACAGAAATTCTACTGGATTATTTTTCTCCAATCGGCTACTCAAAATAAAATCTATTAAAAAGTTTCAATGTTCGGATTCAGTGATCGTAGTCGGTATTTAAGTATTGTGGGGTGCCTTAGCTTTGCTTCTGGGCTGTGCTTCGTTTTGTCAGGCAGCACATTGGTAGTGTTTCTAAACGATCAAAAACTGACCCTTGCACATACTGGCTTGTTTCTTATTGCCCACTTGCCCCATGTATTCAAATGGGCCGCCGTTCCATTTATGGAAAAAATAAACCAGCAAGATTACCGACGCAGATTACTACAAGCAGGGCTTATTTTAAAATGCCTAATTTTAATAGGTTTTGCATTCTCACCAAAACTGCCTTGGGCGTGGTTTGGATTGTTGCTGAGCCTTCATATGGTAAGCGCTGCATATGAATGCATATTGTATGTTTCCCAGGTTGTGGGCCTTAACCGGAGTAACTGGGGCTTTGGAGAGGCAGCCGGTGTTACTGGATACCGCTGTGGAATTTTAGCAGGTGGCGCTGGGGCATTATCGCTTTCGATGATTTGTTCATGGAAAGAAGTTTATATTGTTTTTGCAATTGTCATGCTTATCCCCTTAATTCCGTTGTACTTCACAAAAGTTGCATTTTCACCAAAAGAACGCCCCCTTGTTCTGGGATACACCCATTACTTAAAACGCGCTTGGGTTAGCTTAAAAGAAACCCAATCAATCTGGTGGCTTTGTGGCATGATGTTTTTCTATCGTGCTCAAGACGCAATTCAAGGTCAATATACCACCATTTATTTTCTAGATTTAGGCTACGACCGAGGATTAATCTCTTTCACTTATAAAACATTTGGCATGGGCATGGCAACGCTGGGTGGGTTTTTGGCAGCGCTAATGATTCGCCGCAAAGGCCTTCACTTACCTTTGTGGATTGGATTGATTACCCATGCATTATCAACAGTATTTTTATTAACGCTAGGCGCGTTTGAAACCTCTGCCGCCGGCCTGTACACCACTGCTATTTTTTATGAGTTTACCAAAGGTTTATCTATAACCCCAATTCTTTCGCTACAAATTATGAGCTGTACCCAAAACTACACCATGATGCAGCTTGCGGCGTTATCATCTGTTGTTGTGTTATCAACCATTATATTCGGGTCTTTCGGAGGTCAACTTATTGAACCATTAGGCTGGACCAATTTCTGGATGCTAACAATTTTAGCAAATATTCCAGCTTTGTTGCTGATGTTAAGGGCACCGAAGTAATCTTGTCTTTTTGCCTGAAATTCTATCATATATTAACGAAATATAAATGATTTCACACTATTATAATATTAATTATATTTTAGGTTTTTTATGATTTTTTATCTGCGTATATTAATAATTATCACAAATACATTTATGATATCTTCACAGGCAAGCAACGATTCATCTATCTTAGCCTCATCAGAAACACCCAAGTTAGATTCTTATGAAAGAGTTATTAGTCTTGGACATAACTGCATTGTGCGCAATCAGTTAAATTTATTTTTTAAAAGTTTTGAGGACGAAGGAAAGAGAATTTTGCGGGGGGGGCAGTTGTTTGACTGGTTAATGATACATGACCTTAAACTTATGACAGACTGTATAAATAGAAAATTTGTTGATATTTTTGATAAAGTTGATTTATCTATTGAAGACGCTCCATGGTGCAAAGATTATAAGACCGTCAGGAATCATAAGTATAAAATGACCTGGAATCATTTATATGATCATGAAAATGTTGCATTGTATCCAAGTAAAGTAAGTGAAGGAACACCGTTGCTTGATGAGGAAATTTTTTCTCAAACATACACAGCTAAAAGAGAAAAGATACAATGTCTTTCTGAAAAATTTAAAGATGCCAAAAATCAAAAAACTTTATATATACTAGCTTACACAGGAGCTGACACGACGGTAGAAGCAAGTTTTGATGAAGTAAAAAATTTAAGAGACTCTTTAATAAATATTAGAGATGGAGATATGAATTTCACATTGCTCTATGTTCCTTTGTTAAAACGCTTTGAAGGAACTGAAAATATAATTGTGGAAGAGAGCCCATATACCGGTGAACACTGGTGGTGGGGTAACTCTGAAAACTGGACCAGAATTTTGTCCGATTTTCTATACAATTACTAGAAACTTCTTTAGTATTTTGAGCAACGAAAAACAAAATTTTTTACGTTACAACTCAACATGTGACAGGTAAAGAGAAATGTATTATAGAATCACCTCAGAATTACGCGAAGCCCATTTTCCATGTTCCAGCTAGCTTCATAAGACGAAACACATGATTTCTCAACTAACCCAGTTAAATAAATATTTTGGCCAAAAAAATCGTAAACCTTCACATCGCCAGCATCAATCGTTTCTTCATGGCCCATTTCCAAATTTATAGGAAGCTCCCTTTGTTTTCCATTGATCTTGCATTTAAGTCTTTTTGATCTCTCTTCATTTCCAATAAAAAATGTACCAGGCAATGCATTTATGATTTCACCAGGTGAATTTATTATTTTTAGAAACGATAGTTGAGTTAAATTATCAAGTGGTTGAGCTGTTAAATTTTGTATTGAGAAGCGTTGGAAATAAGTTGACTTTAATAACTGATTTATCTTCCTAAATTCTAAATTACTGTATGAATACGAAAAATCTGAACGAGGACATAAAGCAGCCTTCCCCTCCCATAATAATGTTTCTTGATGGGCCTGCACAAACTTAATCACTTCATTTTCAAGTGAAAAATTTTCTGTAAATATTTTCTTTGCCTTTCGTCCCATTCTTAGGGCTTCTTCGTGATGAGTTTGTATCCATTCATAGTGCTGAAGTATGTCGAAAACTATTTTTGACTCAGGATCTTTACTATTCACATATAAAACACTGTCCCCGAAGTTTCTCACCACAAAAGGATGATCATCAGAAATAATTATTGCCCCTGCTCCAGCAGCTTCAAATATGCGCAAGGTTGGCTCCTGTAAAGCAATGTGATGCTCAGAATGTAAAACAAGTGCTATTTTGGATTGACGTATTGTTTCGACTACATCAGCACAAAATCCTCTATATGATTTTTGAGAAGAAACGCTCTTTGGTCCATACCACTTCAATATCTTTTGCTCATCAAGTGCATCCAAAACACTTTGATATCTGGTAGATAAAGCGGAACAATAAAATATTCCGTTAATTCCAGATAAATCTTGAACTGAACCAGTATCTTGTCCAGAGTATGTAAAGTAAAAACTATCTTCACTCGGATAGATCCCACTATATTCAGGATAATTAGCTACCTTCAATAGTTTTCTGAATTTGTTTTTATTGTGAAAATTCGCTATAATTGGCGACCTTAAACCTCCCCACTCGAAGCCCGACGTGCCTTTATGAAGATACAAAAATTGATTTCTTGCATCAGGCTCAGATTTATTGAAATCAACAGTAAGTCTAACTTTGATAATTCTACTTTCTTTGTCTTCAAATCTTGTATTTTTATTTAAGGAACACGAAAAACTCATGGTTTGTGATAATAGTTTAAGGTGGTTAGCAAAAGTAGATTCCCCAATGTATCTTGGGTCGTAGATTAAAGACAAATCAAAAAATGGCAAAAAATTAAATTCATTTGTTTTAGCTGGCCATAAATAATTAATATTCATCATATGCTTGTTGGTATTACACCATGACCCCATGCCGTGATTAACAAAATACTCATTCTCCAACATAAAACCAAAATTTAATGCCCTGTGCCTACTATCCATTAATTGAGCCATCATGGAATAAGATGAAAGCATACAAAACCTAATAATATAGGGAATATAAATTTTTCTAAAAGATTCATGACTAGTGCTTATGCTGTTAATAAAGTCCAAATGTGAACGTAAAAATGCAGATTTTGGGACACTCAAAATACTACACACGTCTATCTCTCCCCATGGACGCACATAAAACACAGTATCAAATTTTTTAAAAAAATTTTCTTGAATTCTCTTTTTTTGCTCTAAACCTACATCAAAATACATTCCCCCTTTTATATGAACTATTTCTTTCCTAATGATATCACTTGCGTGCGCCATAAGATTGTCTGATAAAAGCCTATTTATTAGCTCCTTACATATAAAATCATCACTCACTTCTTTTATAGAATGAATCTCAACCGGTACTGATAAAGCTTTAATATATGCCACAGTTTCTGGTGTTTTTTCTGGATCAGTGCACCAAAACATATGCCTATAGGGTTTTCCCACGTAGAATTGCATTGAGCGTCGAAAATACTCAAGTCTATCTGCTGGTACCTCCATCGGCCTAGAATCTAAAGTAAGCCAGACACGATGTGTGATAGGTGGAATTATATATTGTGCGTTAACTGGTACAGTTGTGGTTTCTAAAAGTCTCACTCGCTTATTAATTACCCTATTTGCGACATCAACTTCTTCTTTTGATAAGCCATAATGTAGCTTCGCTGTTTGATAAACCACCTCAGAATATTCCGTTGCCATTATTTCTAAGGTGTATTCTTGCTCAGGTAAGGCTATTTGAGAAATTTCTTCAGTAGCATAAGAAGGTGAGAGTCTTGGTATGTCAGCAATCTTACTAACTATTAAATTAATAGCAGAGCCAACCATAGAAAAATTTATGAAATTTGACTCGTTTTGGCTCTGAATGCCTCTCAAATAATATCCATCTGTCAGTGCTAATTCCTGTTCTCCCCATGGTAGCAGTATTATATGACGTGCTTGAAAAACAGATACATTATGGAAGCCTTCATGATGTTTAGAAAATTTTAATCTGGAAATTTTTGATGAAACTAAATAACTTCCATCCTTGTCAATATCTTCGACTATAGCAAATGAATAACCATTTAATCGCGATGCTTCTGTTGGTAAAACAACCTTTGGTGGCATACAGTAATCTAATTTTACAAGCATTTGTAAGGAAACCTCATCAGTAGTAGTATTAATAAGTTTAAAAGTTCCCGGTTTTTCTTTATCAAGCCACCAATTCAATTCATGATTATGATTTCTAAAAGTTGGAGGGTGAGCATCCCCAGCATAAGTACTTGATAAGTCTGCTGCTGGAAATACGTGTCTTGCCATGAAAAGTATAAATAAAATTTTTCTCATAATTTTACATTTTCTTGACTATGTTTAAGTCGGGTTTGAGGTAAAATTTCTGATAAAAGAGATCGTGCATTTGTCATCTGTCCTACAACCCTTCCGCGTAATTAATTGCGTACATTCCTGGCGTTAAAGCTAAGCGTGGGTCTTCATAAGACAAAATATCTGAACACGTTCTTAGTGGAGAAAAGGTTAATGGACTAAAAATCATATCGCGACTAGCTTCTGCGTATTTTTGAAAAGCAATACTAAGTGCCCCACTGCCATATTTTACGTGGTACATAGCTAAAGCGCGATCTTCTGCGTCGTTAAACAGTCTACTTTTAGGAATACCAGATATATACGAAGGCGTTTTAATAGTATGGTAACGTGCTAAATCAAGGGCACGCATAATAACGGGGTGTTCAGGAGCAGCCGCCATTACTCCAGCGTCAATCACTCGTGCGGTGCTCGCATCCAGTTCCGCATAAAAACTAAAAATTTTGTTAAATGGTATTAGGTCTTGAATGATTTCGGTATTAACACTTCTTATTACTCCTCCGTGTACTGCAAGCAACACATATTGCAAAAAGGCATTTGCTGATCTAGTGTCTCCAGACTGAATAAGATTTACAGCTTCATACAAACCAGGGTAACTAACAGCAGCAATAGACCGAACCTCTACAGCGCCATACGCATCACCTAAATCTTCCACTGTCACGGATGAAGGGTCTTCGAACACCCAAACAAAGTGCTTCCACCCTGCTAAACTCGAAAGTGTGTTTGTTGTGGTTTTTAGCCATTTTTTTTGATTTTCACTAACTAAAGGGGTGCTTCCGACGCGTTTTTTTGCAAAAATGGTATGGGTTATTTGGGGGACTTTAAGGTCTAATGCAGCTATTGTTGCTTCGGTTTTATCCTTGAGTATTTCAAATCCAGCTTGCTGAACCAGGCTGAATTTTTGCTGCAATTCTTCTTTGGTAAACCTATGTTCTTTGAATAAGGTTAAAGCCATATACTGCAAAAATGGCACTGTTCTTGTGCTAGAAATGGCTATTGCTAATCGACTATTTGGCAGCGGCACTTGCGAATGAATAACACTATCTCGTGCTATTAATTTCATTACCCCTGTCGACACCGCTTCACAGAAAATATGTTTGGAAGAATCTTCGCATTCAACCTTACCAATATATGCTAATTCTATTGCGTGAATTGTTTCATGCGCACCAGGAAGAATGGTTATGTGACTTATTAACTGAGTTGCTGTTGCTGCAGTTTTTTCTCGGTAGGGTTTAATAAACACTTGTGATAATGCTTTTTCAAAAGTTCTGCCACCTGAACGCACAACACTGTAACGGTGGTCAAACACTGCAAGTACCGCAGTTTCTGAAGTAAAGTCTTCTTCTTCAAAAACTTCATGATAAAAGTCAAAAACCTTGAGAGTAATCGCTGATCTTGTCCTGTTTTTAACAACTATCGACTCTAATTTTGCTTGTGATAACACCTCATTAAATCTGCGATGCAACTTGGAATTTTGCATGATTTCTTCTGAAACAAATGCTCTTGCTTCGGATGCCTCTGCACGCATTAGCACTATTAAAGTGCTAAATACTGTTAAAAAATATACAACCACTTGCTACCTGCTATGATATTTTAAAAATTGCTATCTACTAATTTTAAAAAAAATTTATAGATATATTGTTAATATATTTAATTTGTACATTAAATATACAAATATTTAGTTAATTTTACATCAATATAATTTGTGTTGTTTATATCTAGAGTTTCTGATTTGAAAAGGATAAAAAAGAACAGGTAGTAATACCTTTAAGCATTGCTATAGACGCCCACAGCATATGGTTTTATATTCTTGTTAAGACCATAGGTGCAGCACATGTTTGCTTTAATAGATTGTAATAATTTTTTTGTTTCGTGCGAGCGGGTTTTCAGACCCGACTTAGAGCATAAGCCCGTTATTGTTTTATCAAGTAATGACGGGTGCGCTATTGCGCGTTCAAACGAAGCAAAGATGCTTGGCATTCCTATGGGCGCTCCGTTATTTGAAATTCGTCATTTAATCAAAACCTACAATGTAGAAGTACTTTCATGTAATTTTGAGCTATATGGCGACATGAGCCTTAGGGTAATGAATGTCCTGCAGCAGCAGTGTGAAAATGTTGAGGTGTATTCAATTGATGAAGCATTTTTGCAATTTGATAAATCCATAAACTGGGCCCAAGAAGGCGAACGATTGCGTAAACATGTTTTACAATGCACAGGCATTCCCACTTCAATTGGATTTGCCCCAACTAAAACCCTAGCGAAGCTTGCCAACTTGCAATCAAAAGCCCTGGGGGTTGCGTGTTATATTGATAATACGCCCGCCCATTATGATAGTTTAAAAGCTACTTCTGTTTCCAAAATATGCGGCATTGGAGCAAATTTAAGCAAAAGCCTTAAACAACAAGGCATTTATAGCGCCTATGACCTGATGATAGCTGACCCCAGCTGGGCCAGAAGAAATTATAATGTCATTGTAGAACGTATTGTACGCGAACTTAATGGCCATTCATGCATGCCCTTAACTTTGGTTCAAGAAGCTAAAAAATCTATTCAAATAACCCGCAGCTTTTTTGAACATGTAAAAGACAAAGACGTGTTAAAACAAGCAGCTGCCCGATATGGATTTCGCTTAAGTGCTAAGTTGCGTGAATCATCACAAAGAACCACCACCCTTTTTGTATATGGGCGCAATTCCCCATTTCGTGGTGAAACTCCTGTTTTTCACCAACGCACCATTGTGCTGCCTGAACCAACTAACGATACAGCAGTTATTATTCAACATGCCCAACAAGCAATTGAAAGTTTTTTTGACCCAACTGTTGCCTATCATAAAATTGGTATTATGGCAGTTAACCTGCGTGATGCTACTCAACCAGGCGCGCACGCATTATTTGAAGCACCAAAATCAGCTAAAAAACCTGATATTGATAAGGTTATGGATACCTTAAATAAACGTTTTGGCCTTGGCACTGTTCGTCCTTTATCATGCGGAGAAAGCATTGAATGGATGAACAAGCGTGACAACAAAACCCCCGCATACACAACTAACTGGAAAACCCTTGCACAGGTGAAAGCAAAGTAAATGTCTGATTCTGATTTCGTTCCTCCTCATCTTTCTAATCTTACGCGCCTTGACCGGTTTTTGCGTCGTCTATACCCAGGCCTTACCCAGGGTGCATTGGAAAAATTACTGCGCAGTAAAAAAATTCTGGTAGATGGTAAGCCAGCAAAAAGCAGCACACGCGTTGAAACTGAAGAGCAAATACGTCTTCTGGTTGATTTAGCGCTTTATGCAACCCATTCGACGGAGCACATAAAAAAAGAGGTGCACGTTAGCGATGAAGACGTAAAATGGATTGAAACCATTATTATTTGGGAAGACGAAAACCTTATTGCCTTGAACAAACCGCAGGGGTTAGCAGTGCAGGGTGGTACCAATACCAAACGTCATATCGATGCTATTATGAAGGTTTATAACCCAGAGGCCCGCCTTGTTCACCGCATTGATAAAGACACCAGCGGTGTATTAATCATGGCTAAGACTATCCCTATGGCCCAGTATTTGACCCATTTATTTGAACACCAAGGCGTGCAAAAAACCTATCGCGCTATTGTTGAGGGCAACGTACGCCCAGCTCAAGGGATGATTGATTTTCCAATCGGAAAAGAAATGGTTGGAAACAAGGAAAAAATGGTGGTTGACGGCCCTCATGCTAGACCTGCTGAAACTCAATATATGTTAAAAAAGAAACTTGGCGATTTTTCATTGGTTGATTGCTGGCCTAAAAGCGGACGCACGCACCAAATACGTGTTCACCTTAGTGAATCAGGCTGGCCAATAGTGGGCGACTATAAGTACGGCGCTACCATAAAAGGCGAAACCTTGCATTTGCATGCATATCAGCTTGCGTTTGTGCTGCCCGATGGCGGAAAAATGGTAATTACAGCCCCTTTAGCAGAGCACATGGTAGCTACAATGCATTATTTCGGTGCTGATCCTGATAAGATTCAGTAATTCTCTCGTCATTAAAACAGCGTAATAATTATGTTTCATTTTCTTCAATTTTTTTATAATATAAAAAAGTTTTAGTTGTTTAATAGTTGTTGCGCATGCCTTTATTTAAAAAAATATTTTTCTTGTTAAAACCTATGATGAGGGTAGCCTTACTAATTATAACAAATAGTTGTAATGCTTCTTATACCCCGCAAGACGTTAGGTATTACGATTCTTCTCAAACAGCAAGCAGATTACCTCTTTACCAACGTTCGTCTCCTCAAGGTGCTCTACTTTTATCTTCGCTTTTGACAGATGCTCATCACTCTATATACGTCAGACTGGCACCTCCATATCAATCACATTCAATAACAACTTATGAATTTTTGCAGAGCATTCATTGTACACACAATCAACTCAACAAAATCAGATTCAAAGATATGGGTTCTGCTGGAAAAGAAGAGCTTCTTGCTAGATATAGTCAGTTCATTAATATAATAGAGTCAACCGATGTGCAATATTGGGCTGCAAAAGAAATTGTGCAACTGAATTGTTACCGCCTTAGTCTGCTTTTAGGATCTGCTAATGTAAGCGGAGCACTTCATGATAACAAAAAACAATTCGAACAAGCGTTAAAAGCTTATGAATTTTTGGAGACACTTTCTAGTGATATTAACAATGCATACATAGATGGCAGAAGGCTCAGTTTGGGTCTTACCACGGAGGCAACTGTTAAAATATTGTGTAGAGCTGCAGTATTTTCTAGCGACCTTAGCATGAAAATTTTTTTAAATGATTTGATTAAAGCTAACAAAATTTTATCAATGTCTGAAAAATTATATTTTGGTGAGTGCTTAGTTGCTAACATTGTGCCGCGTTAGTGTGGCAGAGAATAAAGAGAAATGTAAGAAAAAATAAGATGAATAAATTCATTATTATTTTGTGCTTATGCTTAATAAGCTTGTTTGGAGCAGCTATAGAAAGTACGGCGTTAGAGACTGTTTCAACAATTAAATCATTAGGTCTACGTATCTCTTCTGTTGAACCTATAGAAATTCAACTTGTACGTGCAAGAGCAGCAAATACCCTTTTGGGGATTTATCATCACCTTAATAGGGCAGGAACATTTAGAAGGCCAATGCTTGGTGGTGGTTATGAGCCTCCTGTAATTCCTGGGGAGCATTGGGACGTTGTTAGAGCTGGGACAAATTTTATTCTGATTCCAATAATTAATTGTTCAATTGTGAATGCATTAAACGACATTAGAACAGCGTTTGAGGGCGCTATTCGTATTGAGTGTCTTAATGCTTCAGTTATTGCTAGAATAGCTTTGGGGGATTGCTTCTTAGCACCTGATAGAAAAAATTACAGAAATAGCAGTAAATATTTTAGTGACCAAGCAGTTCCAGAGCAGGAACTAAACAGTGCACGTTTGGGAGTTTTGAGTGGGCTATTTTTTAAACCTTCTGAACATGGTCATGACAAGTTAATTGAAACAGGAGATTTTGTGTACTTATTTGGTCACCCTAATTATAAAAATATTGGGGTAGGACCGTATGCTGGTGAATATGTTTATATGGTTGGATATGCGGCTGATAACCTAAAAATGTATGTTGGGTTTGGTGGTTTTTTCAAAAGTGGTCCAAAGACAGCAAAACAGATTCAGTGGAACCTTGCTGTAATGTATGTTGAAGAACGTTTAAAGCGTACAGCTTGCCTTGATGTAGTATATGAGATTGATATGGCGTTTGAAGAAATTAGGGCGATCAAGTCAGTTCATAGGCGTTTTGATATAGACCAGGTTATGGAAATTCAACCAAAAAAGGCTTCAGAAGAACATTAGTCAATAATGCTATGTATTTTAGGGGTCGATTTTGTAAAATATTGACAAGAAGCTGAAGGATTCAGCATGCTTTGAATAGGCCATTTATAAAAAGTACTCAAAGCAATGCAAAATCTTGATTACATTAAATATTTTCCTGTTTTAATCATCGGGATATTTTTAATTAGTGTAATCTCAACTTCCTTAATTAAGCCGGAAGAATTTAAAAAATCACGAGTGTTTGTTTTTGTGTCAATAATGGCGAGCGTTGCCGTTGTTATTTTAGGATTTAACGTTCTGATATCAACCCTTAGCATGGAACTACAAAAAAATATTACGAAAGCACAATTTACAAAACTTAATATTGATAAATCATGGCTTTTTCCTAATCAGCTGATATCTGAAAAAACACAAGCAAGACCAGAATTCTTAGCAAGTTTGTATTGCAACAATCCTGATTTATTCAAAGCTTCAAAAAATTTGAAAACAAAAAAACTGTGAATTCAATATTGGATGAACAGTATATAGTAATTGTTCTTTTTCAGTGTTGGGAAGACTATTTAACTATGCGTAAGTTTGACGAAACAGGAGATGAAGTTTGGTTAGTGAACTTTTTGCAGTGGGCACAAAGTCCCTATTTAAAAGAGGAATTCGAGAGACTGAAGTATAATTATGCGTCACTTACAATTAAGTTTGGAGAGCTTCTGTTTGAATATAGCGCAACAATCCCAGTGCCTTCAACTAACAGTAAAGTCTACAAGGATGCTGCTGTTAAGCTACTAGCAGATGACCGATTAAAAAGCATCTATAAAGAACGCTCACATTTCTAGAAAGAATTTGTTGCTTGGTTCCTTAATTACAAATCAAATATGAACTCCGAAGTTTCAAAAAAGGAAGAATTATATTTTCTTGAAAAATTAATATTATTATGTTATTTGTGATCAAATAAAAATAAATAGAGTATATAGCATGTTAAAAACGAATATTATAATTCTTTCGTTCTTAATAAAACTGATGGCTGCAACAGGAACGCTATCGGACGTGCCAACCATTGAATCTTTGGGGTTACGAGTTTCTTTAGTGGCGCAACCTGCAGACGAACAAGCTATACGAGCAAGAGCAGCTAACACTCTTTTGGAAATTTACCATCACCTTAATAGGGCAGGAGATTTTCCAAAAAAAAGTGATGCGTCTGGAATTGCTGGTATGTGTGATTATCAACGTTATATTTCGGGGGGTAAGTGGGTGGAAGTGTTTGACCCAAATTTTAGACCTATTCTTGTGCCCAAAAAAGGCTGCTCAACTTTCAGTGCATTGAAAGATATTAGAGAGGCGCCCGTAGGTACAATTAGCATAGAGTGCTATGGAGCAGCAATTATTGCTGAATTTGCACTGAATGACTGCTTTTATACAGATTTATTAAAGGGAAAATGCGAGCAAATGAATTTTATGGAACGTGTAGATACTGCGCACCTTGCTCATTTTGATGAACCAACACAACGCACACACTACTCTTTTAGTGACACGCCACAAACTGAAACTGGAGACTATGTTTATTTTAATGGTCATGTAGCATACAAAGAGAAGTGGGGGAACTATTATGGTGAGAATACTTTTATGGTTGGGCACGGAACAGATGGCTTAAGAAAGTATATTGGATTTGGTGAAAACTTTAAAACTGGTCCAAAGACAGATATGGAGATTCTTCAAAATCTAGCAGAAGGACATGTATCTTTTGAATCAAAGAAAAGTTCAATTGAGCTTGATGACAAGACGAGACAAGAGGCAATTAACAATGCACTAGATGAAATCAGACAGAGGGATCTTTCCATTAGGCATTTTAGCCTTGAAAAGGCCAAAGAAAATGAGAGAGCTAGATAATCGCCATCATTAAAATTTAATCTATTTAATGGGTAATAAAGTAACTCACAAATCCAACAAGAATCTGCCTGGGTTTTCCAGGCATTCTTTGATTGTAACTAGGAAAGTTACCGCGTCTTTACCATCAACCAAACGGTGATCGTACGAAAGAGCCAGGTACATCATGGGGCGAATGACAATTTGACCATTTACAACTACTGGGCGATCTTGAATTTTGTGCATTCCTAAAATTGCAGACTGCGGTGGGTTCAAAATTGGGGTGCTTAGTAATGAACCAAACACGCCACCATTGGTAATAGTGAATGTTCCCCCGGTCATTTCTTCAATGGTTAGTTTGCCATCGCGGGCTTTTTGGCCCATGTCTGCAATGGTTTTTTCAACATCTGCAAGGCTTAAATGATCTGCGTCACGAATGACTGGCACCACTAATCCATTAGGGGTGGAAACGGCAACGCCGATGTCAAAATAAGTTTTTGTAATAATGTCTTGGCCGTCAATGCAGCTGTTTAGAATGGGTTGTTCTTTCAGTGCTTGCACGCATGATTTGATAAAAAATGACATAAACCCAAGTTTTACACCGTGGAATTTTTCGAATTTATCTTTGTATAAGGCGCGCAATTGCATAACCGCGCTCATATCAACTTCATTGAAAGTTGTTAGCATGGCGGCGGTGTTTTGGGCGTCTTTCAAGCGTTCTGCAATGCGTTGACGTAAACGGCTCATGGGCACGCGGAGTTCTTCACGGGCGCTGCTAGATGTGGCTTTTGTTTTTTTTGCAGACATAATGAATTCTTCCACGTTACTTTGGCCGTGTTGTGCAGCTGGCTTTTCAATAGTGGTTGGTTTTTTTTCTTGTGCTGGTGCAATCGGGGTGATTTTTTCAATTTTACCTGCGGTGAACTTCGCTAAAATGGTCCCAATTTTAACTGTGCTTCCTGATTTTGCTAACACTTTAGCAAGTTTACCATCAGCAGGTGCATATACTTCCAGCGTTACTTTATCTGTTTCAAGTTCAACCAGAGCAGTATCAGCAGCGACGCTTTCTCCTGGTTTTACAAGCCATTTACCTATAGTTGCTTCATTCACTGATTCGCCTAACGCAGGAACTTTAATGTCGATAGTGCTCATGATTTATAACTCCTGTAACGTTCCAAACAGTGCGGCTTCTACTGCTGCAGCTTGCTCTTTTTCATGGATGCCAGCAATACCTGTAGCGGGTGATGCTGCTTCTTTTCGCCCAACATAATGTGGTCGACTGTGTGTGTGTTTTATTTTTTTCAATACTTCTTCTAGGCGGCGATCAGAAAGTTCCAGGCCCCCATGTTGCGGGGTTCTTCTTGGCACCAGACAAGTGGTGCATTGCCATATTTTTGTAATTCATCAACCAAAGAAGATTCAGGGAATGGATAGAACTGTTCAAGCCTTACAATGGCGATGTCGTTTGCTTTCCTTGCTTGGCGTGCTTCAACTAGGTCGTAGTAAATTTTGCCACTGCATAAGACGATGCGTGTTGGTTTCTTTGCGTTTTCATCGGCAATGACTCGTTTGAAATAAGTGCCTTCGCTCATATCGCTAAGGACTGATACAGCTAATTTATGGCGCAATAATGATTTTGGCGTCATGATAATTAATGGTTTTCGCCAATCACTATGCAGTTGACGGCGTATGACATGAAAAAAGTTTGCAGGGGTTGTGCAGTTCACAACTTGAAGATTATCTTCGGCGCATAGTTGCAAATAGCGTTCAAGTCTTGCTGAGGAATGTTCTGGCCCTTGGCCTTCCATACCATGAGGAAGCAGCATGACAAGGCCTGATAGGCGTAACCATTTTTTTTCAGCGGAACTAATGAACTGATCAATAATAACTTGGGCACCGTTTGCGAAGTCTCCAAATTGGGCTTCCCATACGACTAGTGCTTCTGGGTTTGCTGTGCTGTATCCGTAATCGAACCCAAGCACTGATGCTTCTGCCAATGGGCTATCAAGTACTTCAAAATTTGCTTGTTTAACGCCTAAGTTGTTTAGAGGGATATATTGATTTTCATTAACTTGATCAAAAATAACCGCGTGCCGGTGAGAAAATGTTCCACGACAGGAATCTTGACCTGAAAGGCGCACTGGGTTTCCCTCAGTCAAAAGACTAGCAAAAGCTAAAGATTCACCGGCAGCCCAATCTAGTGGGCCATCCTTTTGAAATGCTTGAGCGCGTTGATCTAATTGGCGTTTGAGCTTCGGATGGATAGAAAACCCTTCTGGAACAGAACAAAGAGCGAGTCCCAATTTTTTAAGGTGCTTGAGTGAAACACCAGTTTCAGCTTTTTTACTTTTGTCTTTAATAATGCTCCAAGCGCCTTCAAGCCAGTCTAGCTTTTTATCGTTTTGGTCTATGCAGGAAGCCGCTTCAAATTCGCTATTTAAAAAACTTTGAACTTTGCTTTCAATGGTTGTGGCATCGGTAGTGCTTAAAATATTTTGATCTAGCAATTGTTTGGCATATAAAGCGCGTGTTGTTGGATGCTCTGCAATTGTTTGGTACATAATGGGCTGGGTGAATGATGGTTCATCCATTTCATTGTGACCGTAGCGCCGGTAGCAAATCATATCGATTACTGCATCTACCCCAAAAGTGCGCACAAATTCTGCAGCTAGGCTACTAACCCAGACGACATCTTCAGGAGAATCAGCATTTACATGAAAAATTGGTGCTTGAATGGCTTTTGCAATGTCTGACGAGTAGGGGCTGGAGCGCGAATGTGGCGGAGAGGTTGTAAACCCGATTTGATTATTAATAATAAAGTGAAGCGTGCCACCTATTTCATAGCCTTCAAGACCACACAGGCCAAGTGATTCTGCAACTAACCCTTGTCCTGCAAATGCGGCGTCTCCGTGCAATAAAATGCTCGCAACTGATTTGCGTTCTGTATCATTCTTTTGATCTTGTTTTGATCGCACTTTACCCAGTACAACTGGGTTTACAGCCTCAAGGTGAGACGGATTTGGACTTAATGATAAGTGAAGGCGTTTTCCAGAAATTGTTCGGTCTGAAGAATACCCTAGGTGATATTTAACATCACCAGAGCCCTTATAATTATCCGGGTTTAAGCTTTGCCCCTGAAACTGCGCCAAAATATAGCGAACTGGCTGATGCATAATGTTTGCAAGCACACTTAAGCGTCCGCGGTGAGCCATGCCAAAGCAAACTTCTTCAACGCCATAAGCTTGATACACTTCCAATGCCTGTTCAATTCCTGGTATAAGGCTTTCCCCGCCTTCTAACCCAAAGCGTTTTGCGCCTGGAAATTTTACGTTTAAAAACTTTTCAAAAAATTCCGCCTGAGTTAATTGCGCTAGGATTTTTTTAGGGTCAATTTTTGGTTTGATCGAATTTTCAATGCGTTCTTGAATCCAGTTTTTTTGAACAGGATCTTGAATGTGCATAAATTCAACACCAATGGTGCTGCAGTACGTTTTGTGGAGTTTATCTAGAATGGTTCTTAATGTTGCGCGCTCTAAGCCTAGGACTTTATCTAAGTAAATCGGTCGATCGTAATCACTGGCTGAAAATCCATAATTTTCAGGGTTAAGTTCCCAGTGTGTGCCACGTTTTTCAATGCCTAAGGGGTCTAATTTTGCGGCTAAATGGCCACGAACACGGTAGGTTCGAATAAGCATTAGGGCGCGTACAGAATCAATAATGGCGCGTTCGTCAGGTGAGATGTTAGATGAAATTGGACCTAAATCACGGAAGACGCGCTGCCATTTCTCATCAATTGCTTCAGGATTTTTGCTGTATTGCTTGTAGAGCTCGCTTAAATATGCAGCATTATCACCTTGAAGCAGGTCTTCCATTAGGCTGCTCCCATAGCTTTCTTCATTGCATCGCCCATATGGGCTGGGGTAGGGGCTATTTCAATTCCAAGGGCTTGCAGGAAAGTAATTTTATCTTGAGCGCTGTCACCTTTACCTGATGCAATTGCACCCGCATGGCCCATACGGCGACCCACTGGTGCAGTAACGCCAGCAATAAATGCAGCGACAGGTTTTTTGATTCCTTTTTTAGCTTGAGAGGCTACATATTCTGCAGCTGCTTGTTCGTCTTGCCCGCCAATTTCACCAATCAGCAAAATTCCATGGGTAGTGTCGTCTTTATAAAATATTTCTAAAACGTCAATAAAGTTCAGACCTTTTACTGGGTCTCCGCCAATACCAACGCAGGTGCTTTGTCCTAGTCCATTTTGTGTGGTCTGGTAAACGGCTTCATAGGTTAATGTACCTGACCTTGAAACTATACCAACCGTTCCATTTTTATGAATGAATCCTGGCATAATACCGATTTTGCAAGCACCAGGAGTAATAATTCCAGGGCAGTTTGGGCCAATTAAATGGCATTTTTTAGATGCTAATGTTTGTTTTACCTGGACCATGTCGTGCACAGGAATGCCTTCTGTAATGCAAACAATCACTTCAATTCCGGCATCGGCTGCTTCTAAAATAGCATCGGCTGCAAATGGGGCAGGAACATATATCATGGTGGCGTTTGCGCCAGTTTTTGAAACAGCTTGTTCTACTGTGTCAAACACAGGTCTATCAAGGTGCGTTGTTCCACCTTTTCCGGGTGTAACACCGCCTACAAACTGCGTACCATAAGCAATTGCTTGTTCGCTATGAAATGTTCCTTGTTTGCCTGTGAAACCTTGGCAGATAACCTTTGTGTGTTTATTAACTAAAATAGCCATTGCTTAACCTTTCACAGCTGCAACTGCTTTTTGTGCAGCTTCGTCTAAGCCATCAGCGGCGATTATATTCAAGCCTGAATCGTTTAGCATTTGTTTGCCCAAGTCTTTGTTTGTGCCTTGTAACCGCACAATGAGCGGCACGTTTAATTTCATTTCAGACGCGGCGGCAATAATGCCTTGGGCTATAATATCGCAGCGCATAATGCCGCCAAAAATATTTACCAATATGGCTTTAACGCCTTGGTCTTTTAAAATAATTTGAAAGGCTTTACTTACGCGTTCTTTGTCAGCGCCACCACCGACATCAAGGAAATTTGCTGGTTCTCCGCCGTAATGCTTAATAATATCCATTGTGGCCATTGCAAGGCCCGCACCATTTACCAGGCAGCCAATTGTGCCATCTAGCTTTACGTAGCTAAGATCATAGGTTTTGGCTTCTGTTTCAGACGCATCTTCTTCGAAAGGATCATTCAGTTCAACAATTGATGCATGACGATACAGGGCATTATCATCAAAGCTAACTTTGGCATCTAACGCTAAAAGGGTTCCTTCTTTAGTTAGGACCAATGGATTAATTTCAATGAGGCTGCAGTCACAGCTTTCATAAAATTCATATAGTCCTTGCAGTAAATGTAATACATCTTTTGATTTATCAAGCATGCCAAATACTGTGGCTACGCGTCTTGCGTGGTAGCCTTGAATACCCGTTGCAGGAGGAATGCTTAAATTGACAATTTTGTCTGGGTGGTTTTGGGCTACTTCTTCAATATCCATACCACCTTCGGCAGAGGCGATAATGCAAACTTGGCTGGTATTGCGGTTAAGCACTAAGCTTAAATACAATTCTTTATTTATATTGGCTGCTGATTCTACATAGATCTTGCGAACTTTTTGACCCAAAGGTCCTGTTTGATGGGTAACTAAAGTTGAGCCAAGCAGGGATGTTGCGTAGGTTTTTATTTCATCTAGGCTTTTACAGACTTTTACGCCGCCAGCAAGTCCGCGTCCGCCAGCATGGATTTGGGCTTTCACTACCCAGAGCGTGCCACCAAGTTCTTGGGCTGCGGTAACGGCTTCATCTACTGTTTCCGCGACCTCTCCTTGGCCTACGGGCACATCAAATGCGCTTAGTAGTTTCTTGGCTTGATATTCATGAATGTTCATTTATAACCCTAAATCAAGGCAGGCTTGTATTAGAGATTTAACCGACTCAACTGAAGATTGCAATTGAGATTTTTCAGATGCGTCTAAAGGTACTTCGATCACTTTTTCAACACCATTTTTTCCTATGATTACAGGAACACCTACATAAATATTATTGATGCCGTATTCCTCTTGAAGATATGCGGCGCACGGTAAAATACGTCTTTGATTAAATAAATAACTTTCAGTAATTTGCAAGGCGCTGGTGGCTGGTGCATAAAATGCTGAGCCTGTTTTTAGATAGTTAACAATTTCAGCACCACCATTTCTGGTTCGGTCAATTATTGCATCTAGTTTTTCTTTGGAAATCCACCCTTTTTCTACAAAATAGGAAAGGGGAATACCGGAAATTGTTGTGTAACGTGGCATTGGCACCATGGTGTCACCATGACCGCCTAGCACAAAACTTTGAATATCTTCGACAGATACATTCAATGCTTCGCTTAAAAAGCATTTGAAGCGCCCAGTATCTAGAATGCCTGCCATGCCTACAACTTTTTGTGGGCTAAACTCTGTGACTTTTTGCATTAGCCAGACCATAGCATCTAGCGGATTTGTAATAACAATTACAAAGGCATTAGGGGCGTATTGTTTAATATTTTCTCCCACAGACCTAATGATTTTACCATTGATGCTTAGCAAATCATCGCGAGACATGCCTGGTTTTCTAGCGACTCCTGCGGTGACCACAACAACATCTGCATTTTTGATAA
>DYTB01000009.1 GCA_020726185.1 Candidatus Odyssella sp.
TCGCGAAGGTGGACGTACCGTCGGTGCTGGTGTCGTTGCTAAAATTCAAAAATAATTGGATCTCAGCGTAAGTTGAGAAAAATAGATTATTTGACCCCTATTAGCTTATGCTAGTAGGGGTTTTTATTATCTGCTCCCTGCAAAAATTTTCTGACATTGACAGATAAAATTATTAAGTCGCTGTTGAAGCGCTTCTCCAGCAGAACGATGCAACGCTAAAACCCTGTAACCAGATGGTTTTGGTTGCTATTCAACTGGGTGCAAACCCATTCTTAGAGCTAAAAAATCTGGAAGAAAACCAACTTCATTTGAGCATGCGCATATGTCTGCAATTAAAGACCAGCTTGGAATTCGTGCTTTGATTTCTAAGCGATTTTTATAAAGATGTTCCCATCGTTGTATAAGGCTTAAAACTTCCACTTGATTTTCTGGAAAAATAACAGGCCCTATAGGCGTGTTCGCAGATGTGGAATACAGTTGAAAAAATCCCACTCCTACTTCTACAGATGTCGCTTCTTCCCAAGGTGCGTTATCTGGCACAAGTGCAATATCTGCTTCGTCCCTTAGAACTGCGCCGTAAGCACGATCAGGGCGCATTAAGTTAAGGTTAACTGACTCAATAGACAAAAGCGCCGGAACAACAACACGTGCTATGGCATGGGTGGTCGCAAGGCGAATAGGTCTAGGACTGTCTATTGCGATAGAATCTCGAAATTTTTTCAGCCACTCTTCAGCTTTGGGGACAAGAGTAGAGCCCTCGTGAGTTAAGCGAAAGCATCTTTTCTCATGGGTGCATAGTGGACGCTCAAAAGCTGCTACTCGTAAAATAGCTGTGCTTGCCGCGCTTTGGCTTAAGTTATGAAGGATGCAGCTTTGCTTAAGCTTTTTAAGTGTGCAGCTGTTATAAAAAGCTCTAAATCAGAAATTCGTAGGTGGCTTAAGCGATTCATGCTTTTATAAGACCTATATATCTATTTTTTCGATATTGCATATTAATTATATCGACAATACAAAAAATCAGCAATGTAATATGTTGACTATATTATGAAACTAAAAAGCAAAGCAGCAGTAATGAAAGCTCAAGAGAAGATTCTTCAATTTTTTATTCGTATATGTCGTTTTAATTTTGGCACATTTGAAAAAGAAGAATTCAAAAAGTTCTTACGAATGGGAAGTATTTTTGCGCTTATTATTGGGGTTTATTGGACCCTTCGTCCTTTAAAAGATTCTATTTTTATGCAATTGGTCGATAAAATGTATCTGCCATACGCAAAAACTATTTCAGTATTAGCATTACTGCCATTAGTGATGTTTTATACAAAATTATTGGGAAGAACATCGCGAGAAAAAATGTTGGTCATATTGCCAGCTTTTTATGGCATTAGTATTTTATGCTTTAGTATTCTTATTGGTGCTTCACAGGCATCTCCTGAAGAAATAGCTTCTCGTTCTTTGGTTCCTTTTGTTGCCACCCAAGCGCTGGGGTACATTTGGTATATGTTTGTCGAAAGCTTTGGTTCTCTTGTTGTTGCCTTATTTTGGGCTTTTGCAACTGATACAACAGAGGCTCCCTCAGCAAAAAGAGGCTTCCCTTTAGTTGTTGCAATTAGCCAAATGGGCGGAATTCTTTTTCTTATACAATTGGAGGCCTTCCTCATCGGCTTGGGCTAGAAACTGACACTCTTTCCATGGCTATTCTTGGAGGTCTATGTCTTACACTTATTCCTTTAGTTAAATACTTTTTAAAAGCAACGCCTAAGGATCTTTTAACTTCGTTCGGTGAACACAGCACAAAAGAAGAAACAAATCACGAACCAGGTTTCTTCGAAGGTTTAAAATTAATGCTGGCTCATCGTTATTTGATTTGTATTTTTGCAGCAAATTTCATTTATGAACTAATCGTTACCATTTTTGATTTTAATTTCAAGCTAGCTGCAGGAACTGCTTATACAGGTGTGGCGCTAAGTAATTACCTAAGTCTTTATGCATCAAGCGTGAACACTGTTTCATTACTATGTTTGCTTTTAGGCATAAGTAATGTAACGCGCTATTTAGGCGTTGGAGTGGCTTTGGCTTCTATGCCTATTATCGTAGGCTTTGCCTTGTTTGGATTTTTAACACTTGATTCGCTGTCATTCTTATTTGCGTTAATGGTTGGATCAAAAGCCATTAATTATGCTTTAAACGGTCCAGCTTTGAAGCAGCTTTATATTCCCACAACTTCAGATGTGCGTTTCAAAGCACAAGCATGGATTGAAACTTTTGGCTCACGCGCTTCAAAAGAAGCTGGCTCACTATTCAACATGTTGTTAAGGCCTATGCAGTCCATTTTTGGGGCAGTAGCAGGAAGAGCTCATTATCTTACTTTAAGTGGAGCCATTGGCTTTCCATTGCTAGTGTTGTGGTTTGCGATTGCAGTTTATTTAGGGAGAAATTTCCATAAAGCAATTGATGAGAAAAAAGTGATTTGTTAGAAAGGGAGCCACTATAACTTCTTTTTGCAAACTGATAGACTCCTTTCATGCGTAGTATTTATGTTTTTTTATGAGCAATGTCTTAAAATCGCTTGGGTGCGATTATATTTACCAAGATACTCCAGTAGATTTTAAAAGTGCACCGGCTGTTGCCCGTTCAAATGTTCAATCTGAACATCCGGCATATGCTTGCAAAACGTTGGAAGAGCTTAAAAATGCTATGCTTACTTTTAAAGGATGTGCATTAAAAGAAACAGCCATTAACACCGTTTTTTGTGATGGTAATCCAAAAGCGGATGTTATGTTGGTTGGCGAAGCTCCCGGAGCAGACGAGGATGCACAAGGTCTGCCTTTTGTTGGACAAAGCGGGCAGCTTCTTTGTAAAATTTTTCAAGCAATTGGCTTGCCCCGTGACAAGCTATATATTTCAAATATTCTACCGTGGAGACCGCCAGGAAATCGCACGCCAACAAATGAAGAAATCGCAATTTGTCAGCCATTTATTGAGCAACATATCCATTTGGTAAAACCAAAACTGCTAGTTTTTTTAGGGGGTGTTTCGGCAAAAACACTTTTAAAAACAACTGAAGGAATTACCAAACTACGCGGTCAATTTCACGAATACAAAACGCAGCATGGGGATGTTATTCCTTGTTTTGCAACTTATCATCCGGCGTATTTAATGCGTTCACCTGGACAAAAAGCCCAGGTGTGGCATGACATGTTGAAAATAAAGTTGCGGTTGTTGGCTAGCGCTTAATAATCAAGCTTAGGGAGCGAATCTTTACATAGTCTCAAAAGCAACCAGCTTAACAGCAAGCATACTGGCACTGCGTATATTGCTTGTTGATAATCTGCAGCAGAATACATACGTGCGCCTGCGCTATCTAATGACCCAGTCCAGCCTCTATCTAAAACCCATCCCATTAGGGGCTGAAATATAACGCCGCTCAGCATAACAATGGCATTTGTATAAGCCATAGCTGTTCCGCTTATTTGGTTTGATGTACGTTCTTTTACGATACTAAAGCAAAGAATTTGTCCACCAAGCCACAATCCACCTACGAACAAAGCTGCAACTGTTGGGAAATACCCAATGCTTTGCGCGTATGATCCCACAAAAAAACATACAGCACTGGCTATTGCCGACATCTTCATCATCTTGATATAGCTTTTTTGCTTGAAGGCGAGTTTTGCAATAATTGGGCTACCCACAGCCATTCCAATAAATACCATTGTGCTAGCAAATGATGCCCATTCATTGTTAACTTTTAAAGAATTCATCAAAAAAGGAACGGCCCATAATTCAGCGAATGAAGATATTGGCACATACATTAATCCACCAATGACTGCAGCTAAAAAGATCTGTTTGTCTGAAGCTAAAATGAATAAGGATTTGCGTAATCCTGCTGCTGACTCAGGTGTTTTTGATTTGCTCAAAGACCCTTTTTTTGGCTTATTTCTAATAAGTGTCCAGCAAAGAATTGTTACGGCAATTCCTGCATAAGCTAACCATAAGGTGGCTTGCTGCCAAGTGGTATAGTTCACTAATTTTGCTAAAGGAACGCCAGCAAATGTACCGCCAATTGTACCAAGCATATTTGTAAGACCTGCTATAAAAGCAAATCTTCCAGCTGAAAACCAATCACTGGCTAATTTCAAGCATGCAACAAATGCACATGCGGAACCTGCACCTAATAAAAACCGTGCAATTTCAGCGACTATAAGATCAGTTGTTGTGGCAAAAATCCAAGTGCCAGCTGTGCACAAAAGACATGAAACTGTTATTACTAATCTGGCGCCAATTTTATCAAGCAGCATTCCACAAGGAATTTGCAATGGCACATATGCCCAATAATAAATTGATGTAAGCAGCCCTAACCTAGTAGCATTAATGGAAAAGGTGTCCATAATGTCCTGAGCCATTACACCGGCGCCTGCACGCAATATCATTTCATACCAATAAAAAATTGCAGCCGCTACCCATACAGCCCATGCATTAACAATTATCGGTTTACGGTTTGTATTAGTGGGTGAGGGAACTTTGTGGTTGCCTGAACTAAGCATGTCTGACTTCTTCACCTTGAATCTCCTGTGATTTTATTGTGGCGTTATTCGCGCTAAATTTCTATTTTTTACTAACAAATTGCATTGATTGAATTGCTATAAATCCAAAAATGCTAATTAGCATTAGGTAAAATGCAGGTGCCGTTAATAGCTCGGTTTTATAGATTAACCACGTGGAAAACCATGGAGCCGTTCCACCAAAAATGGCGGCACTGACATTGCAAATAAAAGAACTGGCTGAATATCGGACATCCACAGGAAACAATTCAACAATTGCTACAGGCAGAACTCCATAAACAGCTGCCATGACAATGGCGAAAAACATTTGCATTAGCCAGCACTGAAGAACATCACCTTGGGAAAAAATTACAAATGCCGGGTAAGATAAAATCAAAAAAGATGTGGCAGCAAAATACATGATTTTTTTATAACCAAACTTATCGGCAGCTATTCCGAACATAGGAATGCATATGACCATGAAAAGTAAATTCACGGTGTTCATTTGCAAAGCTGTCTGAATAGGCATTTTTGCGTAAGCTGTTAAATATGTTGTCATGAAAGAAAATAAAATATAAATGCCAACGACATCAAATAAGATAAATCCCATAGCTTGGGCAATTTTTTGTTTGTGATCTTTGAAAATAGCCATAATAGGCAGTCTAGTTTTTTCATTTATTGTGCTTTTCATGCTTTGAAAATATGGTGTTTCTTCTGTGTTTTTTTGAATATAAACACCAGCAAATAAGGCAATTAAACCAAGCAAAAATGGAATTCTCCAGCCCCATGCTTGCAACTCATTTTCACTTAATATGTTGCTAAAAAGTACAGCCATAGCAGAGCCCATTAAAAAGCCAACTATTACTCCGACCGTAACTAAACTACCTGCAAAACCTCTTTTATCGGCATGTGCATGCTCAATGGCAAACACAAACGATCCCCCGTAATTTCCGCCAACAGCAAGTCCTTGAACTAATCGGATAATTACCAAAAAGATTGGCGCTAGAATGCCAATTTGCTGATAAGTGGGAATAACACCAAGTAAACAGGTAGAGATTGCCATCATGACAACTGATAGAGAGAGTGCCTTGCGACGTCCCAGTCTATCTCCAATATAACCAAAGAGAATAGCCCCGAGTGGACGCATAATAAACCCAGTGGCGAACACAGCAAAAGCTGACATAATCTCCATGGTTTTATCGGCATGTGGAAAGAAATTTTTTCCAATAATTACTGCAAAATAGCCATAGACCGCGTAATCATACCATTCAAACATAGTGGCCAGTGCTCCTGCCGCAATGTTTCTATAGCTTGATTGTGTGGTGATTTCAACGGGACTATTTGTACTTTTCTTTTTAGCCACAAGCAAACCTTTTTCTAAACTCATATGCCTTATAAACCTTGAGTAATAACATATTCATGCCAATATAACAAAAATAACAGTTTCAAACTGTATATTCGTTTGTGGGAATTTTTACTTTTTGTAAGTTTCTTGAATAAAGAAAACAATAACTCTGCCAAGCAAAAATGCAAAAAGCACTGCAGATAAGGCAAATTGATAATCTTTAAGTGCGTAAAGCGGAGCGCCATCAGCACTAAAATTACCGTCCCAAGAGTAGTCAATTAATTTGCCAAGTAATGGCTGAAAAATAAAACCGCTTGCCATGCAAAGTGCATTGGTGAACCCAACCGAAGTCGCACTGTATTTTCTCGGGTTATTTTCTTGAACAGTTGTGAAGTAAAGAATTGAAAAGCCAGAAGCAATTCCTGATAAAAACATTGCCGCAAGCACTGGGTAAAATGAAAGCCCAGGAGCATATAAAACGACAGCAAATCCGATGAATGTCCAGGTGACAGACAGAGCCATAACCTTGCGACGACTTTGCCAATAATCTGATAATTTAGAGCTTACTGAACAGCCAATAGCATATCCAACCAACACCATAATGCCCCCACATGATGCTAATTCATTACTGATGCCGAAGCGTTGCATTAAATATGGAGTGCCCCATAATTCGGCAAAAACGCATAAGGGTAAAAACATCATTAAGCTATATAGACCAACTAACCAGTTTTGAGGCTTTGCAGCAATAATTTTAAGACCATCTAAAAGGCCGCCTTCTACGATTTGTGATTTTTTGTGATCAGGTTTATCTTTTATCACGAACCAGGAAACAATCATTACAACAACACCAACTGCTGCGGCAATAAGCATTGCGTTACGCCATCCTTGACCATTGGAAAGTTTTGCGAAGGGAAACCCGGCAACCATTCCACCAAAGGTTCCCATCATCATGGATATACCTGCGATGAAGGCAAATTTTGATTTATCAAACCAAACGGATGCAATTTTTAAGCAGCAAATGTATGCACATGCTGAGCCAGCACCAATTAAAAATCTACCAAACTGCGCCCATACCACAGAATGACTAGTTGCAAAAACAACTGCACCAATCACACAAAGGAGTGCCGAAATAGTTACAACCATACGTGGGCCAAATTTATCAGTGATGACGCCGCATGGAATTTGTAATGGCACGTAAGCAAAATAATAAAAAGCAATCAATGTACCAACAGCGCCTGCTGAAATGCCAAAGTCTGCTATAAGCTCATTGGTGATTACACCTGGTGATGCACGTAGAATATATTCGTAAAGGTAAAATGACCAACCATAAGCAAGAATAAACCAGGCTTTTGAAGGAGCAGAAACATCTTCTCTCTTTACATTTTTAACGCTGCTATCGTTTACCTTATTTGCCAAGGACATATTTTTCCCAAATCTCTTTTATCGTTAGTAACACCCGACAGTAGCATATAAAGAGCAAGCTAATCAAAAACTATGTTATTTTTTGAAGAAAATTAGCTTATATGTCTTAATAAGATTTTTAAATTTCAAAATGAGGAATGCTCTTTAATAAAATTGCAAATTTTGCTGATAATAGGGTAGAAATTTTTTCTGTATTGTTATGCACAGACTTCTGGAAATTTTATTTTTTTGTTCACTTGGGGCAACCATTATAGTCTTGGGTCTTGGGCTCAGCACGATGTTTTCAAAGTCATCAAATCGTTTAGTGCTAAGCAATCGCCTTATGCGCTTGCGTGTTATGCTGCAAGGCCTTAGTATAATGCTGTTTCTATTATTAATATTATTAAAGTGAAAAATATTCGAAATTTTTCGATCGTTGCTCATATCGATCACGGAAAATCTACTTTAGCTGACCGTCTTATTGAATTTTGTGGTGGCGTTGAAACCAGAGATATGAAGGAGCAAATCCTTGATTCTATGGATATCGAACGCGAACGCGGCATTACTATCAAGGCTCAAACTGTTCGTTTGAAATATAAAGCAAAAGATGGTCAGACATATAATTTGAATCTTATGGATACACCAGGACATGTGGACTTTGCTTATGAAGTGAGCAGGTCTTTAGCTGCATGTGAGGGATCACTGTTGGTAGTTGATGCAAGCCAAGGGGTTGAAGCGCAAACTCTAGCGAATGTTTACCAGGCTATCGATAATAACCATGATATTGTCACTGTTCTGAATAAAATTGATTTGCCAGCAGCAGAGCCTGATCGTATCCGACAACAAATTGAAGATGTTATTGGCCTAGATGCATCAGATGCGGTGTTGATTTCTGCTAAAACAGGCTTAGGTATTCAAGATGTTTTAGAAGCTATCGTTCATAGATTGCCGCCTCCGCGCAATTCAGATGACTTAGAAGCTGCTAAAAAACCTTTGAAGGCATTGCTGGTCGATAGTTGGTATGATCCATACCTTGGGGTTATTATTTTAGTCCGTATTATGGAAGGCGTTCTAAGGGTTGATCAACGTATAAAAATGATGAATGCTGGTGTTGTTTATGACGTTGACCGGGTAGGGTTTTTTACTCCAAAGCAAGAGCTGCAAAAAGAATTAAACCCAGGTGAAATTGGCTTTATAACAGCTAGCATAAAAAGCGTAGCTGACTGTAAGGTTGGTGACACTATTACTGATGACAAAAAACCAACTGCTGAAGCATTGATTGGTTTTAAACCTTCAGTTCCGGTAGTGTTTTGTGGATTATTTCCATCTGATGCTGCTGAATTTGAACATCTGCGTGATAGTTTAGCTAAGCTTCACTTGAATGACGCAAGTTTTCATTTTGAAGCAGAAACCTCGGCTGCTTTGGGTTATGGCTTTCGATGCGGGTTTTTAGGTTTATTACACCTTGAAATTATTCAAGAACGGCTTGAACGTGAATTTAATCTAGACTTAATTACTACCGCTCCAAGCGCTGTTTATAAAATTCTCTTAAAAACTGGCAAGGTTCTTGAACTGCATAACCCCACAGATATGCCTGATGTGGTCAGAATT
The DNA here is from genome assembly GCA_020726185.1 of Candidatus Odyssella sp. Lineage (GTDB taxonomy): Bacteria > Pseudomonadota > Alphaproteobacteria > Paracaedibacterales > CAITNM01 > CAITNM01. The sequence goes on from DYTB01000009.1 coordinate 8,896, forward strand.
GAACGCATTGATGAGCCCTGGATTAAAGCTACAATTATGGTGCCTGATGAGTTCTTGGGGTCGGTTCTAAACCTTTGCACAGAACGTCGTGGTGAACAGGTAGACTTAACCTATGCAGGCAATCGCGCCATGGTTGTGTACAAATTACCTTTGAATGAAATAGTCTTTGATTTCTATGATCGCCTAAAATCAATTACTCGAGGTTATGCTTCTTTTGACTATCAAATAGAAGAATACCGCGAAGGAGATTTAGCAAAAGTTACAATCTTGGTGAACGCAGAGCCAGTTGATGCGCTTGGTATGATTGTGCACCAAGGACGAGCTGAAAGCAGAGGACGAATATTATGTTCTCGTTTGAAAGATCTTATTCCTAGACAGCTTTTCAAAATTGCGATTCAAGCGGCAATTGGCGGAAAAATTATTGCGCGTGAAACAGTTTCTGCTATGCGTAAAGATGTTACAGCTAAATGCTATGGTGGTGATATTAGTCGTAAGCGTAAGCTTTTAGATAAGCAAAAAGCTGGTAAAAAGCGTATGCGCCAGTTTGGGAATGTTGAAATTCCACAAAGCGCATTTATTGCGGCATTAAAAATGGATGATGACTAAAATTTTAAGGGAATTACTATGAAAAAAGTAGCAATAATACTCACCGCACTTATAGCTAGTGGATTAGGATATTTTATGTACAAAAAACAGGAGCACCATTCTATGAATACTCAGCTAATTCCACGAGAAGTTTTGTTTGGAAATCCTGAAAAAACGATGGTCAGACTAAGCTCAAATGGCCAACAAATATCTTATTTGGCAAATTCTAGTGGCGTATTGAATATTTTTACAGCAAAAATTGAAACGCCGTATGAAGGTGCTGCTATTACCAAAGACACAGGCAGAGGAATTCGACAATATTTTTGGCTATATACTAACCAGCACATTGCTTATCTCAAAGACGATGGGGGCGATGAAAACTGGCGCATTCATGTAGTAAATATTTCTACAAATAAAGATAAAACTTTCACTCCAGAAAAAGTTAACGCACAAATTTATCATGTGTCAGATAAGTTTCCAGAAGAAATTTTGGTTGGATTAAATGATCGTGATCCCGCGTATCATGACGTGTATCGCTTAAATATTTTAACCGGTGAAAAAATACTTATTTTGCAAAATGATCGCCACTTTAGTGATTTCATTTTTGACGATGATTACAATTTGCGTTTTGCAACAATCACAACCGAAGGTGGTGGTGCTGAATCATTTAAAGCAATTTCAGCTGGAGAACCAGGAAAATATACTTGGGAACGCTTATAAAAGTCGGTCTTGAAGATGTTTATACAACACAATCATTAGGAATAACTAAAGATGGTAATCTTTTATACATGCTTGATAGTCGGGGGCATGATCTAAACGTATTAAAAGAAATCAATCTCAGCACTAAAGCTGAAACAGTTTTGGCTCAAGGAAAAAAAGCTGATATTGGCGGAGTTATGTCTCACCCACATACAGGGGTAATTGAAGCATATTCAACCAATTATCTGCGTACTGAATGGACATGCTTAGATAAAGAAATTGAAGTTCACTTGAATACCATCAAGCAAACTTTAAAAGGTGAAGTGAATGTCGCAAGTAGAACGCTAGATGATAATCTTTGGGTTGTTGCTGATCTGAAAGATGATGGGCCTACTGGGTATTATTTGTATCAAAAAGCCAAAAAAGCCCTAACATTTCTGTTTAACCAGCGTGAGAATTTAGCGAGCTACCAATTGGCTAAAATGGAAGGTGCAGTCATTAAAGCGCGGGACGGTTTAGAACTGCCTTCCTATCTAACAAAACCAATTAATGTTAAGGGTCCTGTGCCATTAATTATTTTGGTGCACGGTGGGCCAGTTGCACGCGATGATTGGGGTTATGACCCAGAAGCTCAGTGGCTTGCTAATCGTGGGTATGCCGTACTGCAAGTGAACTATCGTGCCTCTACTGGTTTTGGTAAATCTTTCATTTCAAAAGGTGATCGAGAATGGGGCGCTAAAATGCATGAAGACTTGCTAGATGCTGTAAGCTGGGCAATCAAAGAAGGTATTGCAGATCCTACCAAAGTGGCTATCTATGGTGGCAGTTATGGAGGATATGCAGCGCTTTGGGGTGCAGCCCATTCTGGTGATGTGTTTAAATGCGCTGTAGATATTGTTGGTCCATCTAACTTGCAAACACTTATGGCGACAATTCCACCATACTGGAAACCTTTCTTGGAACAATTATACCAAAGAATTGGTGATAATCGTACAGAAGAAGGTTTGGCTTTATTAAAAGAACGCTCTCCATTAACTCATGTTGATAAAATTCATATTCCTGTTTTAATTGCTCAAGGTGAAAAAGACCCTCGTGTAAAACAAGCTGAATCTGAGCAAATTGTCGCTGCTATGAAAGCAAAAAATTTGGGCTACATTTATATGCTATTTATGGACGAGGGGCATGGATTTGCAAGACCTGAAAACAAATTTGCATTTTATGCGGTTGCTGAGCGTTTTCTTGCTGATAATTTAGGCGGTAAATTCGAAGTTATGACTAATGAATTCGAAAAAACAACTTTGGCACCAGAGCATAAAACAGAGTTAGTGGCACGTTTTAATAAGGCTTAAGCCTTAGACTCATTTGCATAAAGTCCCCAAACTTGTTTGCGAGAAACCCAGCCTTTGAAGCGTCCTTGGTCGTTGCGAATTTCTATTTTGCACCAGTTTGGTTGGGTTTCTAGCATTGTCGCCACTACTCCTGGTTCTATGCGCGCAATAATTTCTGATTGCTCATCTGGTTTACCATGGAGGTTCTGTATACTTCCCATCACAATAACCATACGTTTTCCTGAAAGCAGGCTTTTGTGTACCCAGCCTACTGTTCCTTGATGGTCACGAATTCGTCTCCAGGTATCAAACTCTGCAATAATTTCTACAGGCAAACCTTGGCATATAAATCGCCATTCAATGGGATAGTTATTTCCTGGTCCCACATGCATGTTAATTGATGCTGATCGAAGCGATACAAACCTAGGTAATAGTTGTCCTTGGCTTGCAAAAACAGTACCAAAAAGAAAAATAATGAAAAAGCGAATTAACATCCAGTTGATCCAAATCCACCAGTACCACGAACAGTGCTTTCTAAACTTTCTACTTCATTCCAAGTGATGCGTTGATAAGTAGCAATCACCATTTGTGCAATTCGCATGCCTGGTTCTATTGTGAATGCTTCTTCACCGTGGTTGATAACTATTACAGAAATTTCTCCACGATAATCTGCATCAATAGTGCCTGGGGAATTTACCAAGGTAACACCATTTTTAATTGCTAAACCTGAACGAGGGCGAATTTGTGCTTCAAAACCTTTCGGTAAAGCAATGGCTATTCCTGTCGGAACTAACAATCTTTTTCCAGGTGCCACAGAAATTGTTGTATCAATTGCTGCTGTTAAATCCATGCCAGCGCTGTCTTCAGTCGCGTAATTAGGTAGGGGAATGCCCCTTAGGTTTTTAATTTCTATTTGCATAATTCATACTATAAAAGTTATCTAAAATCGTCTTTTAATTACACTATTCTGAGCGATAAAGCAAGGGCGGATCTTAGATTAAAGGTGGCCTGATGTCAGTATACGTGATTTTTATTTAAAATTTTAGAGAATAAATTGTAGATAGCGGGATTAAGAAGAAATTTATTCTAATTGCCAAAGCTTTGCCGAAACAGCAATGCTTTTCATAATATTTATCACCTGGTGAATGTCTGTTTTAATGCCTTCAGCTTGTAAGGATGTGGCTCTATATTCTTTCAGTCCACATGGGACAATGCCTTTATAATGAGATAAATCAGGGCTTACGTTCAACGATAAGCCATGCCAGGTAACGCCTTGGGTAACACGCACACCAATGGCTGCAATTTTACGCTCACCTTTTTCATCGTCAAGCCAAACCCCAACCCGCCCTTGTTTGCGCACGCCATTTAGACCAAAAATGCTTAGAGTTTTTATAATCCATTCCTCAAGTGTTTGTACAAATAACCTAATGTCATTATCACGTTTTTTAAGATCAACCATTACATAAACCACAAGCTGACCAGGTCCATGGTACGTATGTTTTCCACCACGCTGCGTTTGGAAAACGGGAAAGGTGGAATCAATTAAATCTGATTCTTTCGCGCTTGTACCCGCAGTGTACAATGGTGGGTGTTCTAGAAACCAAATTACTTCATCTTCGCCTGAGCGAATGCCTTCAATGGTTTTTTGCATGAACTGTATAGCATCAGAGTATTCCACTGGTGCATTTGCAATCACAAATTTAATTTGTGACATTTCTTATTCCTGCATTGGAGATAGAAGTATTCTTAGTGATTCAGTCATATATGCATCACCATTTAACTTCTAGGCTGGGTAGATCACCCGCTGAAAAAATGGCATAAGTTTGAAGTGTGGCAAGCTCTCCATCTGGTCTTGGCCATCCACCTTTTTGTGTGTATTCAAGCTTAAAATTAAGCCGTAGTGGAATTTTAGTGCTAGCTATATTTTCAGCATCACAGAAAATCTCAACTTTTCGAGCTTTTAATTTTTCAAAAGCTAACAGAGCCATTGCATGAACTGCTTCCGAAGCATAACCTTTTTCTCTTTGGCTTTTTCTGACGAAATAAGAAATGCCAAATTGAGGAAGATTCCAATTAGCTTGAAATGATGGAAAAGCACATCTACCAACAACGCTATTTGTCGTTTTGTCTATGATAATATAGCGAACAAAATCGCGCATAATAAATTCAGCATGGTATTTTCTGCAATCTTCCTCAATTGCTTCTATAGGTGGTATGTTTGAAGACCAGCTAAGCCATCTAACATAATCATCATAACCATCAATAATTGCTTGATGTAATTTTTCACCAAAACCAGCTTTTGGCATTTGCAGTATTAATCTTGATGTTTCAATGGTTTCTGGAAGATCTATTAAAATGTGGTTCATGCGACCCTTCTATAACTGTTGCTAATCTTGTTTGTATGCTTCGCATGCATAAACAACTTCACCATAAAGCTTACCATCAATTGTGGTTTGAACTTCGCTGCATACAATGCTTCCCATGCTTTGGTAAAAAGCACGCGCAGGAGAATTTTTAGTGAGTGTAATAACGATGTAAGGAACTAAATTTTCTTGGTGAAGTTTTTCAACAGCAGCGTTCCACAGCATGGTTGCTATTCCCTTTCGATGATGGTCTGTGTCCACATAAAGCGCAAATATTTCACCTTTGCCAAATTCAGGTGTTCTGGAATATCCCACATCGCATTCACCAACAATTTTTCCGTTATATTCTACAACAAAAGTCCAGCTATCGCCTTTTGCCATATTTTCCAATCGCCAATCTAATCTTTGTTTAGAGCAAATACTATCTAAATATGATTGATCAATAATTCCTTTATAGCTATGTTTCCAACCTCGGACTTGCAAATCAACAATAGCAGCAGCATCTTCAATAGTGGCTAATCGCAAATGATAGGGTGATGATTCAAACTTAAAAATAATGCGTTGAGGTTGATGCACATCAAAATCAACTTTTTCAACAGACTCTGTAAAACAGCTATAAGTGTATTTAGTAATGACAGATTTCCAAAAACCATAGGCTGGAGTGTTTTCTGGAATGACCGAAACTTTCCATGACCCCTGAAACTGTTGCCATATTTCACGGGCTATTTTTCCGCCAATTCCTTTGCCTTGAAATTTACCAAGCACAAAAAATTCACCCATCTTCCAGTAAATTTCTTCGTTTTCACATTGCTTATGCAGCAGTGCAAATCCAGCTAGTTCCTCACCGACTTTAATTAAAAAAGCACGACGATTTTTATCTGTAAAATAAATTTTAAAATCAAAACATTCATACAGGCCATCTTTGGGGCAAGTCCACTCATGAGAAATAAACCCGCATGTGCGCGATATGTCATAGACATAAAACTGCGCCATGTTTTGGATTACTGGACAATCAGCTAGGGTTGCGGGAATAAGTCTAGCTTGATTTTTCATATTTTAAGAATTGTAATAAAGTTCAAATTCTAAGGGATGAGGATGATGGGCCATTCTATAGAATTCTTTCCATTTCATTTCTAAATGAGAATCAATCAGTTCTTTAGAAAACACGCCTGATTTGGTCAAGTATTCATGATCATTTTCTAAAGCTTGCAAAGATTCTTTTAAACAACCACTTACCGTTGGTAGTGTTTTTGCAATGTCTTTATGTTCAAATAAATCAATATCTTGAGCATCTCCTGGATGAATACGATTTTGAATTCCATCAATGCCCGCTAATAACATTGCTGAAAAAGCAAGGTATGGATTCGCTGATGGGTCAGGAAAACGCACTTCAACACGCTTTGCTTTTGGTGAATGCACTACAGGAATACGGCAAGTAGCAGAACGATTCTGTGCTGAGTAAGCGCAAATCACTGGCGCTTCATATCCCGGAATAAGTCGCTTATAGCTATTAGTAGTTGGGTTTGTGAATGCATTTAAGCTTTTTGCATGCTTTAAAATTCCACCAATATAAAATAGCGCTGTGTCAGAAAGTCCAGCATAACCCTTGCCACTAAATAAGGGCTCTGAATCTTTCCATAAGCTTTGGTGCACATGCATGCCTGACCCATTATCACCAAATACAGGTTTCGGCATAAATGTAGCAGTTTTACCATATGAACGAGCAACGTTTCTTACTACGTATTTGTATACTTGAAGTTCATCGGCGCCCTTAATAAGGGTATTATAAACAACGCCTAATTCATGTTGGGCAGGGGCGACTTCATGGTGATGCTTTTCAACTCTCAACCCCATTTCAGCCATTTTCAGTAACATTTCTGAACGAATGTCTTGAGCCGAATCTAATGGTTGTACAGGAAAATACCCTCCCTTAGGACCGGGACGACACCCATGATTCTTAAGTGTTTCTTGCCCGTGAGTTTCACCATTTTGACTTGGGAACTCATCTGAATATATTTCGTATGATGTTTTTTCTGAACGCGTTTGAAATGCGACTCCATCAAAAATAAAAAATTCAGCTTCAGGGCCAAAAAATGCTTCGTCAGCTAGCCCAGTACTTTGTAAGTATTTCATACATTTTTTAGCAATTTGACGCGGGTCTTTTGCGTAAGGCTCTCCCGATTGCGGATGGTGCACATCACAAATAACAATAGCCGTTGGGTAAGACGAAAAAGGATCTAAGCGCACATTCTCCAAATCAGAACCAAAATCTGGCTTTAAAAGCATGTCCGATTCATTAATGGCACACCATCCGGCAATAGATGATCCATCAAACAGTAAACCATTAGTGCACAAATCATCATCAACGGCACTGGTTGGATAAGTTATATGATGCCAGGTCCCTCGTAAATCGGTGAACCTAAAATCAACAAATTCAACCTGGTGGTGTTTTAAAAAATCAAAAAAAGCTCGCACAGCAATAACATTATAAAAGTTTACCTTAGGCTAGCTAAGCTTTAAAAAAAGTCAACTGATATCCGATTAATTTTTAGATGCTGCAAGATCTAATTGAATTTTATAACCTTTTTTGCAAAATTCCTGTACGCGCTTATATTCGGCAGCGAATTCTTCATCTAATTCAGACAATCTCTTGAGTTTTTTTGAGTGCTTATTCATTACCAAGGGGTCAATTCCCCTAAATTTGGGTTTAGGAACAAAATCAGGAGTTCCTTCATCATCTTCTAAAAGATGATATGCAGTTTTAGGATAATGTGCTTTCGCAATTAATCGTGTGACTTCTTCATCATCACAAGCTTTAAGTTTTTCTAGGACTTGTAGGTCAGTGCCAAAATTCATATCGTGTTGAGTTACGCGTTGCAACAAAAAAGCACGTTTTAAGATTTTACTGGTGATAAAATATACAACCATGTGATCAGCTGATCCCCAAAAATGTTCTGTAAAATGCAATGGTAATTTCGCAAATTTTTTAGCAGCTAATTTGCTTACAAAGAACCATTTTCCTTCTTCAAAACGTAAGTTGCTTGCAATGAATTTTATTTCTTTTTCTGTTATCATTTTAAACACAAGGCCAGTACGCAAATTATATGCAATGCGATCAGCGCACATCTCAGGCAATGATTGTTCAAGGCGAGTAAATCCTGGCTTGTCTGGCATAATATCTTTTTCGGTCCAGTCATGACCTTGTATAACTTCGGCAATTTTCGTTTGCTGTAAAAACCATTCATGAATAGTGTCTTGATAATTTTCTATGCCAAAAAAAACATCTGCTACATGCGAAAAAACCGTATGAGAAATATCGTGAGTCAATGCTGAAATTTGTTCTTGAAGGTCTCCACCAAAATTTTGGACAAGCCACAATACATCAAGTGAGTGATCCAGCCTGTTAAATTTAGGTATGCCATTCCAGTAGGCTGGTGATCCTGATTGATCAATTCCTTTTAGACGCTGCATATGCTCAAGGTTGTAAATTTTTAGCAGCTCATCCTGAAGTTTCAGGGGACCAAAAATTGTTTGAACATCGATGCTTGTTTTTGCTTCAGGGATTGGTTCGGCAAAAAGCGTAGAAAATAAAACAATGAAAGCAAAGCTTATATTTTTAAAAGGAAGGCATTTTTTCATTTTTATCCCTATGTTTTGCATGTCAGGGTTGCGTCCTTGCAAGCAGTTATGACAATATCAACAATCTTAGCTTATAACTTTTAATTTGCATGAGCCAATATTTCAAACAATATAAAATTTTAATTTTGTTATATTTCTTTACGGATAAAAAAAATGACTAAAATTGCGGTTCTGATTCCTTGCTACAATGAAGAAAAAGCTATTTATAAAGTTGTTAAGGACTTTAAGTCTCAGCTTCCTGAAGCTGATATCTATGTCTATGACAATAATTCAAGAGACAATACAACTGAAGAAGCTAAGCGAGCAGGGGCAATTGTTAAGTTTGAGCCTCGTCAAGGAAAAGGGCATGTTGTGCGGCAGATGTTTTCGAACATTGAAGCTGATGTTTACCTTATGGTTGATGGTGATGGTACTTATGATCACTCACGTGCTCGAGAACTAGTTAACGCACTGCTAGAACATCAGCTAGACATGGTCATTGGAACACGCGTTGAAAAAACCGAAACGGCGCATCGCACAGGGCATAAATTAGGCAATTAATTATTTAATTTTGCGCTCAAAATACTTTTTCAAAGTAACTTTAAAGATATTTTTTCCGGGTACCGAGCTTTCTCTCGTCGTATGATCAAGAGTTTTCCTGCTATTTCAAACGGATTTGATATTGAGACTGAACTATCAGTATTTGCGCTGAATTTAAAGCTTCCCGTTAGAGAAATTGAAACTGATTTTTTTGATCGCGTAGCCGGCACTCAAAGTAAACTATCTACATTTAAAGATGGGTTTAAAATTGGATTACGTATGTTGTCGTTATTCAAAGATTTTCGCCCATTCTTACTGTTTTCATTGATATCTACTTTCTTAATTTTCTTAAGCTTATTTTTAGGTGTGCAAGTTATTCAAGAATTTTTAGCCACCGCGTATGTATCACGTGTTCCAACAGCCCTACTTTGTGTGGGTTTGATGGTTCTTGGATTTTTAAGCTTTGCATGTGGATTGATTCTAGATAGTATGAGCAATCAGCGCAGGGAAAATTTAAGACTCCATTACTTGCGCGATTGAAATTTTTTATTTTCGTAAAACGCAATGTCGTTGTCGTTGAACTATTTTCGTGGCGCGCGTTTATGAAAAAATGCTATGGTTTAGCTAACTTTTTTGGACAGTTGATATATGAGCACGCAAATTACTACTGATGTAAAGCCAGTTTCCTTAGAAGAGGAGATGAAGAGGTCTTATCTTGATTACGCTATGAGCGTGATTGTGTCGCGTGCTTTGCCAGATGTTCGTGATGGTCTGAAGCCTGTTCATCGTCGTATTTTATATACCATGAAGGAAATTGGCCTGGAATATAACAGGCCGCACAAGAAATCTGCCAACGTAGTCGGTAACGTGATGGCGAAATACCATCCTCACGGTGATTCAGCTATTTATGATTCTATGGTTCGGATGGCGCAATGGTTTAGTTTGCGTGTTCCATTGGTGGATGGTCAAGGTAACTTTGGTTCAATGGATGGAGATCCACCAGCTGCTCCTCGTTATACCGAAGCACGTTTAAGCAAAGTAGCTCATTCTTTACTTGATGATATCGATCAAGATACCGTAGATTTTCGTGCCAACTACGATGATACAACGGTTGAACCTATAGTTCTTCCTGCTAAATTTCCAAACTTGCTGGTAAATGGTACTAGCGGTATTGCAGTTGGTATGGCTACTAATATTCCCACCCATAATTTAAGTGAGATTGTTGATGCAACATGTGCATTGATTGACAATCCAGACCTTACTATTGAAGAGCTTATGGAATATGTGCCAGGTCCAGATTTTCCGACGGGTGCAATTGTGTTGGGCCGCAAGGGCATTATTGAAGCATTCCATACAGGACGTGGTAGTATTACTATCCGATCAAAAACAACAATTGAAAATATTTCAGGAAGCCGTGAAGCGATAATTGTTCACGAAATGCCTTACCAAGTGAATAAATCACGTATGATTGAAAAAATTGCGGAACTTGTGCGTGATAAGACTATCGAGGGTATTTCTGATTTACGCGATGAGTCAAACCGCGAGGGTGTGCGCGTTGTTATTGAGCTGAAGAAAGATGTTAATGCAGAAGTTATTCTTAACAAGCTTTATCGTCATAGTCAGTTACAAGTAAGTTTTGGTTACAATATGTTGGCCATTGTGCATGGTCGTCCAGTGCAACTTTCGATCAAGAGCATTCTTCAGCACTTTATTGATTTCCGTGAAGAAGTTATTACACGTCGAACAAAATACTTATTAAATCGTGCACGTGAAAAAAGTCATTTATTATTAGGTTTTTCTGTTGCAGTTGCTAACCTTGATCCGGTAATTGAGTTAATTCGTGCTTCAAAAGATCGTAACGAAGCCCGGGAGCAATTACTAGCTCGTGCTTGGAATGGCTCATCAGTTGCTGAGTACATAAAGCTTGTGGAAGCCAACGCTGATGTTATTAGTGTTGATGGTCAATATCGTTTAAGCGAATTACAAGCAAATGCAATTTTAGATTTGCGTTTACATCGCTTAACTGGTTTAGAGCGTGAGAAAATCTTAAAAGATTTAGATGATATTGCTAAAGATATTCAAGAGTATTTAGATATTTTGGGATCACGTTTGCGTATTTTGACGATTTTGAAAGAAGAATTAAATGCTATTAAAGAAATTTTTCCAAGCCCACGTCGCACTGTCATTGAAGATGCAGTTACCAAGCTTGAATTAGATGATCTGATTCAACGTGAAGACATGGTTATTACAGTAAGCTTGAGTGGGTACATTAAACGTGTTCCTCTATCTACCTATCGTGCACAAAGACGAGGCGGTAAAGGGCGATCTGCAATGACTATCAGAGATGAAGATGTGGTCTGCGATATCATTATTGCCAATACCCATAGTCATGTTTTGTTCTTCTCAACGCTTGGTAAGGTCTACCAAATGAAAGCTTACGAGCTTCCTTTGGCAACGCCACAATCACGGGGTCGAGCGATGGTTAACTTGTTGCCATTAACAGGCAATGAAACTATTTCAACAGTATTAGTGTTACCTGAAGCAACTGAGCGTAAAGATCAAGAAGTCTTCTTAATGTTTGCAACCAATACAGGAAATGTTCGTCGTAACAAACTGCAAGATTTTTCAAACATTCCAAGCAATGGCAAACGCGCTATGAAGCTTGACGATGCAGGCGAAGAATTGATTGCCGTTAAGTTATGCACAGAAAAAGACGACGTGATGTTGTTTACAAAAAAGGGACTATGTAATCGCTTTAATGTTGCAGATAACGTTCGTGTATTTGCAGGGCGTGATTCTAATGGTGTGCGTGGAATAAGGTTGCAACCAAAAGATTATGTCATCAGTGTGACGATACTTAATCCTGGTAAAGTGACAATTGAAGAACGTAACGCATATTTGAAAATGGCAAAAGCTGCTCGTCAAGGCGTAAGTGATGAGCCTGAAATTATTGAAGCAGATGAAGAAGTAGCAGCAATTACTATAACAAATGAACGTTTTGAAGAGCTTCAGGCAATGGAAGAATTCATTCTAACTGTTACTGAAAATGGCTTTGGTAAGCGTAGTTCTGCTTATGAATACCGTACCACCAAGCGTGGCGGAGTTGGTTTTGATAGCATTATCACAAGCGTTCGTAATGGTGGTGTAGTAGCTGCATTCCCAGTAAGGGAGCAAGACCAAATTATGTTGGTAACTACAAGCGGTCAGCTGATTCGTTGTCCAATTACTGATGTTCGTATTACTGGACGTCGTACACAAGGGGTTATTATTTTCAGAATTGATAGCGGTGAAAATGTTGTTTCAGTTAGCAAAATAGAAGAAGGCGTAGAAGGCGAAGAAGAAATTGTTGAAGTTTCTTAATTTGTTCAGCGATTAGATTATAAGGGAATTCTATGAATACTAGTATAAAAAAAGGCTCCCCGGATAGGTTTGGATATGAATGGAGTGTGTACAATAAAATTCTTCCTATTTACGAGGAACAATTTAAACGTTGGACCTCTCTTATTTCTGAGCAAGAATGGAAAGACATAACTCTTCTTGATGTAGGGTGTGGTACCGGTAGAAACTCTATCTGGCCAATCAAATACGGAGCTAAAAAAGTTGTAGCTATAGATGTTGACGAAGGGTCATTGAACAGTGCTCGAGAAAATTTAAAAGATTTTTCAAATGCAGAAGTCAAAAAGATGAGCGCTTATGACATAGAATATACTGACCACTTTGATATAAGTTTTTCTATAGGCGTGATTCACCACCTTGAATTTCCAGAAAAAGCTCTGTCAAAAATGTTTCAAGCAACGAAGCATGGCGGAAAAGTTTTAATCTGGGTTTACGGATATGAAAATAGTGAATGGGTTGTGAAATATCTCAATCCTATTAGAAAATTTCTTTTTTCAAAATTGCCTATTAAATTTACTCATTTTTTTTCTTTATTTCCTACGGCTGCAATTTATTTGTTGGTTCGCATGGGGCTTGGAAAAATAGAATATTTTAGACTGATTAGGAAATTTTCTTTTTGGCATTTACGTTCTATTGTTTTCGATCAAATGCTTCCAAGCATTGCAAATTACTGGAAAAAAGATGAAGTGCTTAGCTTGATGAAAAAAACAGGACTTAAAAAAATTGAAATTGCCCAAGTGAACGATATGTCTTGGTGTGCAGTTGGCATTAAGTAATTTGAGTGTTTACAGAAATAGAACGTAATGCATTCTTTTTTGCTTATAATGTTATCTTCCACAATTACTTTTAATTTTGCTAGAATGGTTCGAAAGGTGTAAGGGCTTGGTCTATGTCTTCAACAAGTAGTAAGCAAGAGATGAGTATGGATGATATTTTAGCATCCATACGTAGCTATGTTTCAGAAGGTCAAACATACTCTAAAAACGAAAATGCACCATATCTACCATCAGAAAAAAAATCTTATGACCCCGAAGTGATTCAATTAACTGATGAAATAATTCCGATTGAAACAATTAGCATACAATCAACTTCGTCATCATTTTCATCTCTAGCGCCAGCTGAAAAAACATCAATTGATAGGAATATTGCGCATCCTAATTCCCAATCCTCCTCTAGCTTTTTTCAAAGCTCAAAGAGCACTGACAACCCTTTTAATCGTTTGCAAAATGAAATAGTAGCCAATACTCAAACACCAACAAATTTGTCATCAGACGAATTATTGAGCCAGCTTGCTATGCCATTAATTAAAAATTGGCTTGACCAAAATTTAAGAAAAATTGTTGAAGACATTGTAGAAAAAGAAATTGAACGCATGCGACGCAGCTAATCTCCTTGTGTGATTGCCAAAGTGTTTGCTATATTTCCTATAGATCGGAACGTAGCGCAGCCTGGTAGCGCACTATTCTGGGGGGATAGGGGTCGTGGGTTCGAATCCCGCCGTTCCGACCACTTTTGGAGAAAGTAATGTTTATCCCCACCTTTGCTACTATCGAATTATCTCACCTATGGAACCAACTAGAAAAACAATATCGTACTAATGAAACAAGTGCCGTTGAGCATCTTCTAAAAAAATACGAATCAATGTCTAGTTACCATGAATTTGCTGCAAAAAAAGCGCATGAAATTATTAATCATTTAAGAAAAAATAAACTCAGCCCATTACGTATTGAAAGCTTGTTGCAAACATACCGATTGAGTACGCAAGAAGGCTTAGCATTAATGTGTATGGCAGAAGCACTCTTGCGTATTCCTGATAATTGCACAAAAAGTAAATTAATACGCGATAAACTTGGTCTTGGTACTTGGAAAAATATTGATGAAGTCACATGGGTTGAGCGTTTAGCAAACTTTAGTTTAAGTCAAACCAGCAAATTTTTATCTTTTGAGAGCTCAGGATCTGTTTTTAGCCATATTCCAGGATTGATTCGTCGTTTTGGTGAGCCACTTATTCGCCAAATTATGGTGAAAATTATTCACACAATGGGGCATCAATTTGTAGCTGGTGAAACTATTGAAATAGCAAATTCTAAAAAAGGAAATGATCTATATTCTTTTGATATGCTTGGCGAGGCAGCAAAAACAAAAGAAGATGCAAGACGTTATTTTGATGCTTATTTAAATGCAATTGAAGCCTTAAAAGGACAATCAGGTGACATTGCCGAAAAGTCTAGTATTTCAATAAAACTATCAGCACTTCATCCGCGTTACGAATTATTAAAGCGCGATAGTGTAAAATCTGAGCTTGGTGAAACATTACTGAAACTTTGCCAGGCAGCTAAAGATGCTGAAATAATGTTGACGGTAGATGCTGAAGAAACAGACAGATTAGAGCTATCTTTGGAAATCATTCAAGATGTATACACTCATGATTCTTTAAAAGGCTGGGGTGGATTTGGTCTAGCTGTTCAAGCCTATCAAAAGCGTGCACATGTTGTTATTGATTGGCTTGTTTTAATGGCCAAGACGACTGGTGAACACATGCACATTCGCCTTGTTAAGGGTGCCTATTGGGATAGTGAAATAAAATGGTGTCAAGAGCGTGGGTTAAGCGATTATCCTGTATTTACACAAAAAGCTCACACAGATTTGTCTTATTTAGTGTGTGCTGAAAAAATTTTAAATGCTTCTCCTTTAATTTACGGACAGTTTGCAACGCACAATGCTTATACAGCAGCATTTGTTTTGGAAATGGCTGCGCAAAAAGCCGTGACTAAATTTGAATTACAACGACTCTATGGCATGGGTGAATCGCTTTATGAGCATATTCACGCACGTCACCGTATTTATGGGCCTGTGGGTGTGTATAAGGATCTGTTGGCTTATCTTGTGCGTAGGCTCCTTGAAAATGGCGCAAATAGCAGTTTTGTTCATCAAATTTATGATCTGCAATTACCTGCAGAATCGCTTGTGAAAAGCGTTAGTGCTCAATGCAAAGAAACTCACAATAATCCGCACCCTAAAATTAAAATACCAGCGGAAATGTATGGGGCCTACCGCCGTAATTCAAAAGGCGATGATTTATCTTCCTATGATTTTTTAAAGCATATTCACAAATTGATAAATTCTTATTCATTAAAAGATGCGCCTGAAGTTCTTGGGGCCGATCAATTAAAAAAACTTTTAAGCCACGCGGATCAATCCCAAAATGGCTGGGAAAAAATAGGCGTTGAAAATCGTGCTCGAATTATTGAAAAGATCGGTGATCTTTTAGATGAAAAGCGTGATGAACTTATTCAAATATTGTGTGTAGAAGGGCGAAAAACAGTAAGTGACTGTATCGCTGAAATTCGTGAAGCAATTGATTTTTGTTATTACTACGCGAACCAAGCTCGTCAACTTTTAGCTTCCCCAATAGAGCTTCCTGGACCGACAGGAGAACTGAATAATTTATCATACCATGCTCGTGGAGTGTTTGTTTGTATAGCGCCTTGGAATTTTCCTTTGGCAATTTTCTTAGGGCAGGCTATTGCTGCTTTGGTTACAGGCAATACTGTTCTTGTTAAGCCTTCTCATCAAACACCAAGGATAGGATTATTTGCTACAGAGCTTGCTCACAAAGCTGGTGTGCCAAAGGACGCTTTTCAATTCATGCATTGCAATGGTGTTGACGTCTCCGAATATCTTTTAACTGATTCTAGAGTTAAAGGTGTTGTTTTCACTGGTTCAACTGATACAGCAATTCGTATTAATCAAACTTTGGCAGGTAGGCAAGGGTCAATTGTGCCGCTTATTGCCGAAACAGGTGGAATGAATGCTATGATTGTGGATTCGTCAGCATTGCATGAGCAAGTTGTTACGGATGTTATTAGTTCAGCATTTCAAAGTGCGGGACAGCGTTGCTCAGCTTTGCGTGTTTTGTTTATTCAAGAAGATGTTGCCGATGACTTATTGCACATGCTTAGTAACGCAATGAGTGATCTTGAAGTGAATGATACGAGGAATTTAAGCACAGATGTTGGCCCTCTTATCGATAATGCAGCTAAAGAAAATCTTGAAAACCACATACTATATCTAAATAGTCTTGAAAAAACTGGTCATGCAAAAAATATTTACACTTGCAGTGCACCAGATCATGGTAATTTTTTTGGCCCAGAATTATGGGAAATTGAATCTATTAACTTACTAAAAGAAGAAGTTTTTGGCCCGGTTGTCCATGTTGTGCGCTTTAAAGCGGATGAGCTTGAAAAAGTTTTCTGTCAAATAAATGATACAGGCTATGGATTGACTATGGGCATTCACAGCCGATTAGAATCAACCATTGCCACTGCAGAACGCCTTGCAAAAGTAGGTAATTTATATATTAATCGCAATATGATTGGTGCGGTAGTTGGTGTACAACCATTTGGTGGTGAAGGGCCTTCTGGCACTGGCCCCAAAGCTGGTGGTCCAAATTATTTGTTACGATTTGTGCATGAGCGTACGTTCACTCAAAATATTACAGCATGTGGTGGAAACACAACCTTGTTAAGCAGTATATAGGCATCATGGATATTATTTCTCGTTTTCGTTCTTATTGTTTTGATGTATTTTTTTATGTCTTTACAATTTTGCTATTTATTATTTTATGGGTTCCTGTAATCATTTTGCCTAGGTGGTGTTGCGTTCTTTGGTACAAAACCTGGACACATATAATCATGTTTTCTTTGAAACTAATCGTGGGGCTTGATTACAAAATATTAGGTCAAGAAAAATTAGACGAAGCATTAAAAAAAGGTCCAGTAATTTTAGCTTGCAAGCATCAATCTGCGTGGGAAACTCTGATTTTTTCAACCGTTGTGAAACGCTTTGTCATAGTTTTAAAAAAGCAATTAACACAAATCCCAGGATACGGTAGTTATCTAGTGAAATTAAATAGTATTGTTATTGACCGGTCAAACGGCATGAAGTCCTTAAAATCATTAATCACTCAAGGTAAAAAATCTATTGATAATAATTTTTCAATTTTAATTTTTCCAGAAGGAAGACGCGGCGTTTATGGGGAGTCAGGAAACTATCAGTCAGGTATTGGTATTTTATACCAAGAACTTAATGTTCCTGTGGTGCCTATAGCACTAAATTCCGGAAAATTCTGGGCGCGACGCTCTAAATTTAAAAAGCCTGGCTGTATTACGTTAGAATTTTTAGATCCTATTCCAGCAGGATTACCAAGAACTGAATTCATGCCACTTCTTCAAGAGCGTATTGAATCAGGCTGCGCAAAACTTTAAGCAAAAGCTACGCTTTTTGACCAATTCTGTGATATTTGAATTCAGTCATATCTTTGGCTTGATATATGTTTCTAAAATCCATAAACAAAGGAAATGCAGATGTATTCATTAGTTCACGAATTTTTTTCATATCAAGAGCTCTAAATTCATTCCATTCAGTTAATATGACAACGCAGCCAGCATCAGCGACTGCATCATAACTAGATTTAGCAAAACGCACTTGTTCTAATGACTGTTCACAATTAAAAGCATGTCCTAAGCGTTCACTGCCACAGTAATAAAGTGGGTCGTAAACTGAAAGTGTCATACCATTTTTTAGAAGCTCGGGAATAATAGTTAAACTAGGCGCTTCTCTTAAATCATCTGTATTTGGCTTAAAGGTGATGCCCAAAATTGCCACTTTTTTGTTTACGCCAGCAGTCTTTATGGCATCAATAATTTTATGTGCCATAAGTAATTTTCGATCGTCATTATAGCGTATGACCTCATCAATTAACGAGCACTTGATTCCATGCTGTTCAGCAATTTGGCTAAGCGCTAGTGTATCTTTGGGAAAGCACGATCCGCCATAACCAGGTCCGGCATGCAAAAATTTTCCACCAATTCCTTTTGCTAATGTCTGAATGTCTCCACCTGTTTTTTCACACAAGTCAGCCATTTGATTTATAAAGGAAATTTTTAAAGCCAAAAAAGCATTGGCTGCGTACTTAATTAATTCAGAGGTCTCAGGTGTTGTTGAAACAATAGGGGTTTCAATTAAATACAAAGGTCTATAAAGCTTCTGTAAAACTTCACTGGCTTTTGTACTATTTGTGCCTATTACCACACGGTCTGGTCGCATGAAATCATTAATAGCGGCACCTTCTCGTAAAAATTCAGGATTAGAAGCTACATCAAAAGAAACACCTTCAATTAATTCAGGCCTGATTTTTTTTATAATTTCAGCAATTTCGCGAGATGTTCCAACGGGTACTGTCGACTTGGTTACCACAACAGTATAGTCATTGATAAATTCAGCAATTTCTTCTGTAGCTTTGTACACGTAAGTTAGGTCGGCATAGCCATCCCCACGTCTTGTAGGGGTTCCCACTGCAATCATGACAACATCAGATGCTTTTACTGCGTCGCTTAATTGGGTAGTAAAGGTTAATCGTTTTGCTTTTATTCCTTGGCTTACCAAAGAATCAAGGCCTGGCTCATATATTGGAATTATTCCTTGATTAAGTGCGTCTATTTTTGCTGTATCTTTGTCCACGCAAGTAACTTCAAAACCAAATTCAGCAAAGCACGAGCCGCTTACAAGGCCTACATAACCAGCACCAACGATTGTTATTTTCATTATTTGCTTTAATAAATCCGCCACAAGCCCAAAACACATAATGATTAAGCATACTAACAGTCCGCCAATTCCTAACAAGAATCCGCTTTGAAGACCGAAAAAAATTGATGAGCAAAAACCAATCATCGAACAAGCAAAGCAAAAAAGTGCAAAAAGTAAAAATATTTTTAAAGGGTTATAATAGGTCACTGCTTGAATAATATATTGCAGAGTTCTTAGTGAATCAGAAAAAAGTCTTACCTTTGTTTTTCCTTCTCGAGCATGATAAAGAATATCAGTATATTTTACTGTTTTCCCCGTCATCATATAGGCAAGTGTTATTGAAGTTGTAAAACTAAATGTTTCGCAAAGATGCTTAAAGTAATTTTTTGCTGTCTGTTTTGAAAAAATTCTAAATCCGGAATTTATATCTGGAATTGAACGTCCTGCGGTAAATTCAACCAAAAATCTTAAGATTTTACGTAAAGGGGATTTTATAACTGATTCTTTATAGAATTTTCCTGTTCTTGCGCCAACAACCATATCAAACCCCTGATTGTATAGTTTTAGCAAATCGCCGACCTTTTCAAATGGATAGGTTAAATCACAGTCAATAATTACAATAGTGTCGAAAGTAGCCGCACCAATTCCGTCTTTTAGTGATCTGCCGTAACCCAAGTTATGCGGGTGCCTTACAACTTTTATAAAATCAGAAGTGTATTCTTGTAGTTTATCAAAAGTCTTATCTTCAGATCCATCATCTACTACAACCAATTCCCATGGTCCGAGATTCAAGTCACTTAAGGTTTTTTGAATGTGCTCTACTGTTTGCTTAATAGCATTTTCTTCATTGAAAGCTGGAATTACTATACTAAACATTTTGTCTTCCTTATAAATTCCTACTGCTGATTTCCGTAAACTTACTCATCCATAGGCTCAGGCAGAATAAACCAAAAAGCTTATAACTACAATCTGCTCTTTGTTCATTGTGATTTTTCCATAATTCTAATATTTGGTTCTTATCAAACCATTCTCTCATCATTGGGTTGGCAATAATTTGATCAATTACATCCTGGTTCATCCACTTCGAAACAGGCGAACTGAACCCACCTTTTTTACCGTATATAATAGAATTAGGTAGAATTTTTTCTTGGCTCTTTTTAAAAAGATACTTTGTCCGCAGGCCATTTATTTTGTATTTAGTTGGTAATCTAATAATCCATTCCGCAAGCTTATGATTCAAAAATGGAGATCTAACTTCTAAAGAATTCAGCATACTCATGCGATCAACTTTCACTAAAATATCATCAACCATCCATGTTTTCATATCGACATAAAAATGTTGCTCCATTTTATCGCAGCCCTTCACTTCATCGTAAAATTTGCTGAAGCTATCAAAAGGATTAAGCTTTTGCACGTTGTTTTTATAGGCGTCATTAACAATACTATTTTTTTCTGCGTCAGAAAAAATTGTTCTCCAGCTGTAATGCGCTTGCTCGGCAGATAGACCTAGTCCTTTGGTGAATTGTTTTATTTTATAATCCAATGAAACTTTATTGAAACTGACGGGAAGCTGATTTGCAATATTAACCAAAGTGTTTTTAAAAGGAAGGTGCTTAAAAACACTATGCAATCTATCCGCACGATAAGTTTCATAACCACCAAATAGTTCATCTCCTGCATCTCCTGATAAGCATACTGTGGCATGCTTGCGCGCAAGTGAAGATAATGTATACATAGGAATCATTGATGTATCAGCAAATGGTTCATCAGAACATTCAACAATTTTTTTTACAAAGTCTGCATTCTCTGTGGGCATAATTTCCCAAAAATGCTCAATACCACTATGGTTAGCTACCATCTTAGCTTTATCAAGTTCGTCATATGACTTATCTTTAAATCCGATTGTAAACGCCTGTATATGTCTGCTGCTTTGTGATCTTGCCATAGCAGCTGTCATTGCTGAAGAATCCATTCCTCCACTTAAAAATACACCCAATTGCACATCTGAAAGAGAGCAATCTTCTACAACATCAGCAAAAATCATATTAAATTGTTGAATTAAATTCGATTTGGAAAGACTCCATTTTGGTGCATAGAAGGATTCCGCTAATGACCAATAAGGTTTTGTTACAGGGGATTCATTTTTTTTGAAAACCATATAATTTGCAGGAGTTAGTTTGTGAATATTTTCTAAAATACATTGATCTGTCAGAATATAGTTTAACGATAAAAATTGCGAAATAGCACTAGGATTAATAGATTTCGGACACTGAGGGTGCTCAAGTAATCCCTTAAGTTCCGACGCGAAAACAACTCCATTGTTTGGCAGTTTAAAATAATAAAGGGGTTTTTCCCCAAACCTGTCTCTAACTAAATAAAGCTCTTTTAATTGGCTGTCCCACAAAGCAAAAGCAAACATGCCCTCAAAGTGTGATAATGCATCAACTCCCCAATGATTCCAGGCAGTTAAAATAACTTCGGTATCACTTTGAGTTTTGAACTGATAACCAATTTGAGTAAGAGTATCTCTTAATTTTTTAAAGTTATAAATTTCTCCGTTAAAGGAAATAGTGTATCTATTTGAAAAATCATGCATGGGCTGGTTTGCCGCATTAGACGGATCTTGAACAGATAATCGACGATGCCCTAATGAAATATTTTCATTAACCCAAACTCCATAAGCATCAGGCCCTCTATGAGCTATAGCCTCTGTCATCTTTTTTAAAATATTTGGGTCTTCGTTATCGCCCCATGATAAAATGCCTGCTATTCCGCATATGACTTCTTACTTTGTTGCAGCATGTAAGGAAAAAGCTTAGTCATTAAAATCACAACCACTGCAAAAAGAAGAGTGCTTGTATAGTACATATAGCGTGTTAAAGGTGGCTCAAAAAAGCAAACCAAAGCAGAATTCCCAAGGTGCATAAGAGCTGAGCTAGTTAATGCTAAATAAAGAAAATCCATTTTTTTGCGTTTATATGAAGCCACTAAGCAGCAAAATAAAATAATGAAAAGGAAGAAACAGTAACTATATCCTCCCATTCCCCTCATTGTATCTTTTATATAATAAATAGCAGAAGCAACGAAGTTAGCTTGTGTAAGCTTAATCCCCATTATTAATGCATTATGATCAATAATTTGCATGACTTCAAAGCTAGTGTGGTCTTTATTGAATTTTTTATCTAAAATATCTTTTGACCAAATTTCCCCCCAGATTTTTGAAGAAATTCTATGATACATAGTATTGTAAAAATATTCGTAAGCATATAGTTCTTTAGCTGGTTGATCTAAGCTGGTTGATCTAAGCTGGTTATATCATTTTTTTTGAATTCTTCTATTGCTTCAAGCAAGAATTGCTTTTGCTGAGGGTCCTCAATACTTTTTAATGCGCTACTGGATATAAGAAATAAAGGACGCATTAAAAATTGTGTTCCGGCAAACGGAGTTCCAGCAAAATGTCCATGATAAATTTTGTGATAACTTTTTTCAGCAATGAAAAAAGAACATAAAGATAATGCAGAGGCTAAAAATACTTTACTAGAAATTTTTACGTTCTTTTCGAAAATCATCATGTAGATTGCATAGATAAAAGCAACCACATAAAAAAAGACAAATTGTTGCCGTGTGAAGCATAATAAAAAAAGAAAAGTGACGAATAAGATAGTGTTTTTCGTATCCTTATAAGCTAGCACTTTAAAAAATGACAGTGATGCTAGTAGAAATAATGGGTAAGCAATGCTCTCACTAATTATGTTGAAAGCTGATACATGTGTGGCAAGTGGAAATAAGAAAATTCCTACAAGTGCTACATGCAAATAAAAATTCAAATTAAAAAAAGTTCGCAGGAAGTTTGTTAGGAAATATATGGCTCCTAACGAAAATAAAGTCTGAAAAATAGCCAGATATTTAAACACATTTTCCTTAAAAAGAAATTTGAAAAAAGTAATAATTAACGGGTACATACCTATTCTTAATATGCTGTTGTTTTCATAAGAACCAGTATCAGGAGAAAAAATTGGATCATTATTCAAAAGAAAAACAATAGCCAGAAGAAAAACAAAGAAAATACCTTTATCTTTTGTGATTTTAGAAAACATGTCTATCATTAGCGCTCGTGTAACTATTTCTGGGATTATCAACTTATTTAGACAAAACATCAAATACTTATTTACATGCTTCGTAATTGCCTAATTACGTAATCTAGCAGCAACAAATACTGGCTAGAATCTGCAGTACTTGCTATATGCTTTTTAAGCTGATCATAAAGTTCATTATATATTGCAAGCTTTTCGTCATTCCAAGTTTGTTGGCATAAATTTGCAATCACTTGAATTAAATCGTGTTGTAGCAATAGCCATGAGGCAGTTTGCCAAGAAGTAGTGGGGCTGATTGTTTCAGCCCAGTCCCATAAATATGACAAATTTAATTTTTGATAAATACTGTCTATATTTTGAATATCAATTTCCCCACGATGACTAACCTGATATGTAAACAATACAGAAAAGGGTATTTTTGTTGGATGTGAAGATTTTATCTGTGCAGCAAAAATATGTTGGGGTGATGACAGGCGAACCATTACACATTGAGCAAGATTTTGTGTTAACCGGCGCAACGCATCAAGAGTTTCTTCTTTAGCATGATTGAAAGTTTTGTAACTGTTCATGAAAACTGGTTTGTTCCAACACTTCTACAAATGCTCTTACCACTTCTAAAGAATCAACTCGGAATGCTTCTGACATTTGCCCAACAAAACAGGGGCCCATTGTGTTGATGACCAAGTTTGCAAGAACAGTCGCTGTAATTTCTACTTTTAATGGGTGGTGCTTTAAATAGTCTTTATATTCTGTTTGAAAGCGCTTTGGAAAATATTCTATGTAATATTTTTCACCAAAGCACGCTGTATATTGTAAGGCGTGCAGCATGTCTTGATACAAATGAATTTTTGAGTAAGCAAGTAAAACAGCAAGCTCTGGTCGTGTTATTCCAAGGTGCTGATTTTTACGTTGTTGTAGTTCTTCATCTGATGGAATATTTTCAACTTCTCTTCGAAGTGGCAAATTAGTGCTTGTTTCAAGTTTCTTAATAAGAATGGAATAGGCATTAATATCAGTCATTGACTCTTGCTGCATGCGCGTTAACGCTAAGGTTTGCATCCAGTTATCATACAAAACTAATTCACTTACATCATCGGCCAAGCTGGCTAGCAATTCATCACGTTGGTTATTGTGAATAACTTTTTTTTGTAACAAAACTTGGCACATGATTTTTAAGTTTACTTCATGGTCAGAGCAATCAACGCCTGCTGAATTGTCAATCGCGTCTGTGTTAATACGTCCACCATTGAGGGCATACTCTATGCGACCTAATTGCGTTAATCCAAGGTTGGCTCCTTCACCAATGATCTGTGCTTTAATCATACGTGCATCGACGCGTACAGAATCATTCGCTCTATCTGCAACTGCTGTATGACTTTCAATTTGTGATTTTATAAATGTTCCAATTCCTCCAAAAAATAGTAAATCAACTTGTGTTTGCAAAATCTTGCTTACTAATTCATCAGGAGAAAGTTCAGGCACTTCTATATTGAAAGCATTAGCTACTTCTGGAGTGATTTCTATAATTTTGGCTGATCTATCATATACGCCACCACCTTTGGAAATTTTTGATAAATCATAATCTCCCCAAGCGCCAAGCGAACCAAATAATCTTTGTCTTTCGCCATAGCTTATTTCAGGATTCGGGGTCGGATCTAGAAAAATATGTTTATGGTTAAATGCTGCCATCAAACAAATTTTCTGTGATTGCAGCATGCCATTTCCAAACACGTCACCCGCCATGTCACCTACGCCTACCACAGATATAGGGGTGTTTTGGCAATCAATATCCAGCTCCCAAAAATGTCTACGTACAGCAATCCAAGCACCACGGGCAGTTATGCCTAACTTTTTATGGTCATACCCATTAGAGCCGCCTGATGCAAAAGCATCTCCCAACCAAAAATCTACTTTATTTGAAATTTCATTGGCTATATCTGAAAAAGTTGCTGTTCCTTTATCTGCAGCGACTACTAAATATTGATCGTCATCATCATATCGTACAACTTGCTGGGGAGGCTTGATCTTATTTTCCACCAAGTTATCAGTAAGTGCTAATAACTGCTCAATAAACAGCTTATATGAGCCTACAACAATGGCCTTCAGGGTTTGATCAGAGTATCCTGATTCTCGTAAAGCGTTGTAGTTTTTAACAACAAATCCACCTTTTGAACCAACTGGCACAATCACTGAATTTTTCACCATTTGAGCTTTCATTAATCCTAGAACTTCTGATCTAAAATCTTCAGGGCGATCTGACCAACGAATTCCTCCCCGGGCAATTTTTCCGCCACGCAAATGACAACCTTCTACCGTTGGAGAATAAACAAAAATTTCAACGAGTGGTGATGGCTTTGGAATTTCAATAATCATGGTTGAATCAGCTTTGAAACTTACGCAATAAGGTGCATATCCAGTTTGAAATGCAGTCGTGCGCAACGTTGCCTGAATAACATTCTGAAACCTGCGCATAATGCGATCATGATCAAGACGCTTAATAACCGAAAATGACTGAAAAATTTTGACCTTTAAATTCTCAAGTTCTAATAGTCTTTCTTCATTAGAAATGTCCAGAGAAAACATTTGATAAAAATATTCAATCAATAATTGTGTTATAGATGGATACGCAACCAAACAATCAGCTAAAGCTTTCTGTGAATAATTAAGACCTAGCTGTTTTAAAAAGCGTCCATAGGCTCTTAATATAATAATTTCTTTAAAATCAAGGTCACAAGAAACAGTTAGCGCATTAAAAGGGTCAACTTCTATTAGTTCTTCCCATGCTTGCTTTAAACCTTCAACCAATTTCTGAAGAGTAGGAACAGATAATTCCAAATCATTTAAATTAGAAATTTCGTAGTAATGCATCCATATTTTTTGACTATTTATTTCAGCAAAAAGTGTGCGCTCCGCTTGTATATTTAATTGAAAATTTGTGAATATTGGGATTATTTGTCCCAAAGTCAACGGAGTATCTTTCTGGAACACTCGAATAGTTCCAGAGCCATTGTTTGTTATGGTTTCAAAGTAGATAGCTTCATTGGTGTCAAGCCAATCCATTAAAATTTGCGCATCATGAGCGGCAACTTCAGGACTGTTAAGTTTAAGGTAAAGATCAGAAAAAGTAATAGGCGCTGTGATAGCTTTCTTTTTACAAAAATAAGAAAAGCGTTCTTGCCACGTTTGTGAAGCTATCCATAATTTTTCTTCAAGGTCTTCAATATTAACGACAATTTTTTCAGAAGAATTAAAACCAAGAATATAGGTCAAGCGAGCAAATGATGTGTCACCCACATACCCGTGAGTAGAAGCTAAAATTCCCCCATATTCCTTTGAAACTAATTTTCCAAGTTCTACTCGCAGACTTTCGCTGTACTTATGTTTGGGTAAATATACTAATACCGATAGAGAACGACCAACTTCATCGGTACCTGCAAAAACAGCGTTACGATCATACATATTAAGAATGCGTTCAATTAATTCAACTAGCTGTTTTTCTGATAGATAGTAAAATTCATCTAACAGAATGCTATCTATGATATTGCTCAATAATCTTTCATCATGAGATTTAAGCGAAAACCCAAAGGTTTGATAAACTTTTAGGGCTTTATTTTTTAACCACGGAACATCAACAGGAGAAGTTTTATAAAAATCAGAAGTGAATAGCCCAATAATTTGAACAACGCTTTCAATGTTTCCATTTTGATTAATATCCAGAACTTTAATGGAATCTATTCTAGATCCACGGTATATAACAGAACGCGCGTGTTCTTTTTTTATGTGCATTAAGTGATGTTGAAGAAGCTGACAAGCTGGTTCTTGAAGTTCTATTGTGGGCAAGAAAAAATCTTCTGATTCATGAATTTCGTCTACTTTAAATAACCCAAAACGATGAGTGGCTTGGTGCCCAAACCTAATATTTTCATCTGAAGAATTTAGGATTTTATAACGTCGCAATCCAAGAAATACAAAGTGCTCATTGTTTAGCCAGTTTAAAAAGGCCCCAGCTTGTTCGATATACTCTTCTTTTTGTGTAAGCATTGCGCTTGATATATTTTGAGTCCACTCTTGCATGGCAGAAAAATCATCAACTATAAGCGTTAGCTTTGTATAAAGCTCGCTTAATGATTCTCTATAAGCAGTAGGAATTTCTATCTCCATAGGAAGTATAACAGCAATTAAGGATTCTGCTGTTGATCCTCCATGACAGCAAGTTAATCCAGAATCAGATCTCTGCGGAGAAAATGTGGGGTGAACAAGCTCGTCAACAGCTAATTTATTCGTTGATAGCCACACTTTTGTGCTGCGTACTACGAAAGGCTTGTCAAAACTATGTAAAAATAATACTTGAAGTTTGTGTTTTTCAAGCAGGATATGCTCTATATGAAATTCATTTTTAGGTGGAGATTTTTTTAAAATATCAAAAGCTTTTTTAGCAATATCAGCCAATATATTTTGTGAAGCCTGTTCACAAAGATTTTCTAAATACCCAAAACTAACATGCTGAAAAAAACTACTTACAAATTCTTTAAGTACAAGATTTTTTTTATCATCTTCTGATAGAATATTGCTGATAAATTCTAATTTTTGAATTTCTTTAGAAGACATAAAAAATTTCTAGTTATTTCTCCTTGATTATACCTAGGATTTGCAAATAAACCTACGGGTATATATGGGCTGATCACTTAGCCATGCTGAAGTTTTTTTATCAACATTCACAGCACCTGCAGCAATGCTGTATTGCCAAACTAAGCGGTCTTTCCACTCATTGCCAAAATAAACATATTTTTTTTCTCCAAACATCTTATTCAGCAACGCTGCTTTTTTTTCGCCAACTAAATTGTTATCTAGTGTGCTGCCAAAAGCACCGTCAAAAATATTTAGGAATGCAGAAACTTTATCAGCAATTTCTTGGTCTGACCCTGTCACCAAATAAAGCTTAGCTCCTTGCTCCTTGAGCTGCTGAATATATTGAAAAATTTCAGGAAAAAATACTAGTTTTTTTGGGTCAAAAATAATGTTTTTAAAAAGGTTATGTTTTAGGTGTGTTCTGCCTTTTTTCCACCAAATAAAAAGCTGAAAAAATCTAAATGGATGGCGCTTTAAAAAGTCCCTCGCACATAACCATAAGCAATCTCCAGACCATAAAGTGCCATCTAGGTCAACACAAATAGGAAATTTTGCAAAATCTTGTTCAGAAAAACTATTCATAACTAAGATGTATAAGGATTCTTAATGTTCTTCACAATAAATCTTATTGGCACACCAGGTAAGTTAAAGTCATCTCTTAGCCCATTACTAAGATACCTAATGTAAGAAGCAGGCAGGTCATCAGCCTTAGTGCAAAATAACGCAAATGTTGGAGGACGTGATTTTACTTGTGTCATGTACTTAATGCGAATACGACGACCTGCAACTGCAGGGGTAGGGTGCCTGTCCAACATAAATGGCAGCCACTCATTAAGCTTTGCAGTTGGAATACGCATATTCCACAATTTATTAAGCTCTAAAACCATATCAAGCATTTGATCAAGATTTTTATGATTCAAAGCAGAAATGGCAACCATTGGAACATCACGCACCTGGGCAAGTTGATAATTTAATTGATTACGAATATGCTCCATAAGCTCTGGAAGATGATTTATTTTATCAACTTTATTCAGCGCTAAAATTAGTCCGCGACCTTCTTCAACTATCTGTTGTGCAAGCCCAAGATCTTGTTTTTCTAATTGTTCTTCAATAGGAATGGTCGCATCAATTACTAGCACAACTATTTCAGCAAATTGCAATGTTCTTGTAGCACTTTGAACTGCTAGCTGTTCAACAGCATCCTGTACTTTTGCTTTTCTTCGAATACCAGCTGTGTCAATTAATTCAAATTTCTGACCATTATGTTCCCATAATAAACTAACAGAATCTCTGGTCACGCCAGGCATATCAGCAGTAAGCAATCGTTCTTCACCAAAAAGTGCATTAACTAAAGTGGATTTACCAACATTAGGACGCCCCATAATTGCTAACTTTAACGGCCTATCTTTTTCAACGACTTCTTCTTCAAAAGTTAAGTGTGGATGAACAGCTTCGTATAACGCATCAATGCCTAAATTGTGCTCAGCAGAAACGCTAATAACTGTTTCAAAACCAAGTGCAAACACATCATATTCTGTTATTAGTGCTTTTTTGCTATCGCTTTTATTGATAAGAACAATAATAGGTTTATTTTTTTTGTGTAAAAATTTTGCAATTTCCGCATCAAATGCTGTTATTCCTGCTATTCCATCAACGACAAAAGCAACCATTTGTGCTTCTTCTATCGCAGCTTCACTTTGTAGCTGCATATTTTTTGATAATTCAGGGTGTGCAGCAGATGTTTCAGGATCAGCAAGTCCAGGCGTGTCTAGTATGCGAAAGGGCATGTCGCCATAGTAGGCTTGTCCTTCTTGGAAGTCCCTGGTAACTCCAGGACGCTCATGTACAATCGCCACTTTTCTCCCTAGTAGACGATTGAAAAGGCTAGACTTACCTACATTAGGACGGCCTATTAGAGCAAGGGTAAACATAATTTATTTCTATCTCCAGGCTTGTAATATGCCTGAATCAGTTAAGGTGAATATTGTTTTATCTGCTGCAATTGGAGAAAGTTGACATGCTGATTCCAAGCTATATGTCGTATCAATTTTTCCATCTGTAACATTTACAAGCGCCATTTGTTCGCTTGTACTAACAATAGCTAATTGATTGTTTACAGCAATTGGTCCTGCCCAGGTGATCACTTCTTCACTTTCACGTTTACGTGGTAAAGATGCTGCCCAACGAACCTGTCCTGTTGATTTTAGTAAGCACACCAAGTCATCATTCGTGGTAATTAAGAAAAGAAAATTACTACTTAGTACCGGGGTGCGTAATGCACCAATGTCTTTGGTCCATATCTTTTTACCAGTTAACAGTTCATAAGCAGCAATGCGCCCACCATGACTTGCAATATAGACGATATTATCTTCAATAATTGGTCGTGCACGAATATGTGCAATGCTTGATACTGTATCAATTCTTAAAGCAGGAGTCATGGTGTCTGACCAAAGCATGCGACCACTTTCAGGGCTTAAACAATAAATTTCTCCTGAAGTCAAAGTAACAACAACTGCTTGTGAGCAAGCAGCAGGGGCGCTTCCACCAAGAAGAGAACTTGGTTCAATAATTCCTGCATAATCCCACAATTCATCGCCTGTTTTTGCTTCAAGTGCAAAAATTTCGTTATTCACAGTCACAACAAAAATACGTCCAGCAAAAATAGTTGGCGCAGCACGAATAGGAGTTTCTAGCTGCTTCGTCCAAATACTTTTTCCGGTTTGTGCTTCGACACACCAAACTTCACCGAAAGATGTTGTGATATATAAAATATCGCCATCAACGGCAAACCCGCCGCCCATAGTATTACTATGTCCTTCTTCAGGCGATGTTGTTAGTTCCCAAACGAGTGAACCATCCGCAACTTTCCTAGCTTGCACGTAACCATGTATATCCATCGAGTATACTAAGCCATTGTTAACAACTGGGTGTGTAATCAACCTATGGTAGGTGTCAGATCCGTCACCAATAGTTTCGGCCCATACTTTTTTTAAGTCATTGCCTACTTGAACAGGTTGCACAAGATGTGCAGGATTTCCGCCAACATGGTTCCAATTTTTTAAATCAGCAGCTGCAGGCAGTTGAACTGTCATGTTTTCCAAAGCTGGATCTGGCCTTAAAGAATTCCCCACTATAATAAAAGGCTCGCGTTTCCCCTTTAATTTTTCTTTTGTTTCACTGCAACCAACTAGAACTAGTAGAGCAATCAAACAGCCTGTTATAGATACGTTTTTCATTAGTTCCCTTTTTGAGCTTGCTCTGCCATTTGGCTGGCTAGATTTTGTGTCATGACTTGAGAGCGTGTCTGAAGATCTTTAGGGCATTTTGGATCTTGTGCAATACTCACAAATATTTCTGCAGCTTTTGCATGATTATTTTGACGTAGCTCAAGTATTGCCTTCAACTCGAGAGCTAGGTGACGATAAGGCGCTGCTTCTTTTGCGCAAGGCTCTAGCAGTTTTTCAAGTTTTTTTAATTCTTCTGCGTTGTCGTTTTTAAGACGATCTAAGTGCAAGCTTACATAAAGAACAGTCGCCAGCTCACGGAACATGTGCTCAGTGCTGCTGCTACCCATCAAATCCTTATAAATTTCTTCTGCCCGATTCAAATCCTTATGGCCAGTTTCCTGACGTAAGATCGCAGCCATATTAAATTTTGCAAGAGTAGAATATGAACGATGAGAAGATTTTGAAATACCTTCCATAGCTGACAAGGCATCGCCAATATTTTTATTAAACAATAATGTTTGTGCACTCACAAACTGTTGAGAAATAATATCGCGCTGCTTAGCTTGGTGATGTTGCCAAAAATTAAATGCTGCTGATAACCCAATAATCACAGCAAAACCAATGACTATAGACTTTCCATACTTCTTCCAAAGTTGTTCAAATTTTTCTTGGCGAAGATCACTTTCAACTTCTTGGACGAACTGTTCAAAATTATTTGACATAAAAATTCTTTTTGATCTTAAAATTTATTCATAATTGCACTATATACTGTATTGAGAGAACAGCAAATACAGAAGTGATGGCAATTTTACCAGTTTTGGTCACACCAAACCCTATTTTACGCAGAAAAGCTACGCTTGTGTCTGTTGTGGATGTGCATATCAAAAAATTATTAAAAGATTTAGAAGAAACCATGGTCGCAGAAGATGGCATTGGACTTGCTGCTCCTCAGGTCGGAGTTTCAAAGCGAGTTTTAGTTATGGATGTGCCAGCAAACATGACAATTGATGGAGAAGAAATGGAAGGAGTTGATGCAGATCAAAATCTTTATCGAATGGTAAATCCAGAAATTATTTGGGTTAGTGATGAATTGTCCACGTGCCAGGAAGGCTGTCTTTCTGTTCCGGGACAGTATGCCTCAGTAACACGTCCAGAAAAGGTGCGTATACGATACCTAAATGAAAAAGGTATTGTTTGTGAAACAGAATTTAATCACTTACAAGCCGCTTGCGTTCAGCATGAAATGGATCATTTAGACGGTAAGCTTTTTGTAGATTATCTTTCATCAATGAAACGTGAGATTTTGCTTCGCAAAGCCCAGCGTGTAGAACGATAGAGATATTTCTCTATAATTCTACAACTTCCTAGCGATCGACTCAATTTCAAAGCATTCAATAATATCACCTTCGCGAATGTCATTATAGTTTTCAAAGGCCATGCCACATTCAAATGCTTCTTTCACTTCTTTTACTTCGTCTTTGAAGCGTTTAAGTGTTTTTAATGTGCCTTCATGTATTACAATGCTATCACGCAACAAGCGTACTTTTGCGTCACGTTTCACTACGCCTTCTGTTATGTAGCACCCTGCAACCTTACCAATGCCTGTAATGTTAAATACGTTACGTATGGCGGCATTTCCAAGATATTTTTCTTTCAATGTCGGCGCTAATAGACCGCTTAGCATTGTTTTAATATCATCAATTACATCATAAATAATTGAATAATAACGAATATCTAAGCCATCTCTTCGTGCGAGGTCTCTGGCTTGTGGATTTGCACGTACGTTAAATCCAACGATAATTCCTCCAGAAGCGCGGGCAAGAGTAACGTCACTTTCGTTAATTCCTCCAACACCTCCGTGTAAAATTCGTGGGGCCACTTCTGTACCACTTAATTTTTGTAAGCTCGATGTGATCGCTTCTAATGAGCCTTGAACGTCAGTTTTAATGACAACAGGGAATTCTTTAATATCCCCAGCTGCAATCTGACTCATGATTGATTCCATAGAAGTCTTCACTCTAGATTTTGCTATTTGGTCACGTTTTCTATGAGTACGTGATTCTGCAATTTCACGAGCTTTTGCTTCACTTTCAACAACCAAAAATTCATGGCCTGCAGTAGGAACGCCGTTAAATCCTAAGACCTCAACAGGAACTGAAGGTCCTGCTTGTTTGATAGGTTTTCCATGATCGTTAACCATTGCACGAACCTTGCCCCATTCAGAGCCTGCTACAACAATATCACCGACTTCAAGCGTACCATTTTGGACAAGAAGTGTTACAACAGTACCGCGGCCGCGATCAACTTTAGCCTCGACTACGGCGCCTAATGCACTTCTGTTTGGATTAGCTTTTGGCTCAATGACTTCTGCTTGCAAAAGAATAACTTCCTCTAATTTTTCAAGATTCCTAAGCTCTTTCGCTGAAACTTCAACGCTCAGGACATCTCCACCAAATTCTTCCAAAATTATGTCGTGGCTTAATAATTCACTGCGGACTCGCTCTGGGTTTGCGTCTGGCTTATCAATTTTGTTAATGGCAACAACTATTGGCACACCAGCAGCTTTTGCATGGTTAATTGCTTCAATGGTTTGCTCCATAATTCCATCGTCTGCAGCCACAACAAGAACAACAACGTCTGTGACGTTTGCTCCTCGAGCGCGCATTTCACTGAAAGCAGCATGACCTGGTGTATCAATAAAGGTGATCTTTTTACCAGATGCCATCGTAACTTGATATGCACCAATATGTTGAGTTATTCCTCCAGCTTCACCAGCAACTACGTCTGTTTTCCGCAAAGCGTCCAGTAGTGACGTTTTTCCATGATCAACGTGTCCCATTACAGTCACAATAGGCGCGCGGGAAACTAAATCAGCTTCGTTATCTTCTGCTCCCTTAAGTCCAATCTCAATATCTGAATCAGATACACGTTTGGGAGTATGACCGAATTCAGCGCAGATCAATTCAGCTGTATCAGCGTCAATAATCTGATTAATAGTCACCATCATGCCTAGTTTCATTAATGATTTAACCACATCACCAGAACGAACAGCCATACGGTTAGCAAATTCACCAACTACAATGGTTTCAGGGATAATTACTTCTCGCACTATTTTTTGTGCATCCTGTTGATCAGCACCATGTTGCTGACGCATTTTCTTTTGATTCATGCGTTTCATAGCAGCAATAGAGCGTGAACGTTGTTCAGTGTCGTCTGCTAGCAATCTAGCTTGAGTATTCCTGTCTAATTTTTTAGGAGCTTCGCTCAATGTTTTTTTAACTGGAACCACAACTTTTTTAGGAGCTTCTGCTCTGTAAACAACGGCTTTGCGTTTTGCTGCTACTGCTTCTTCATCGTCAGCCACCACGAAATCATCTTTTGGTTTTGCTGGATGTTTTGAATCACTTCTTTGTGGAGTTTTTACAAGTTCTCCAGGTGCTGGTGGTAAAGTGGCAGCCATAAGTTCTAGACTTACAAGCTCAATACGTTTTTGCTCAAGAATTTCTGAATCTTTTGCTGACTCTTCAGGTTCTTGATTACGGGAACGTCGTTCTTGCTGCCTTGCTTGTTTTTCTAAAGCTGATTTTACTGCCTTTAAACGAGCATCTAGTTCACCATGAGTAAGCCCACGAAGAGTTTCCGGTAAATTAGCCTCATTCACATTAACAGGTTCTATAGGCTTTTCTACCTGCGATCCTATTTTTTTGCGTTTAACCTCAACGTCCACAGTTTTTGTGCGGCCGTGCGTAAAGCTTTGTTGCACTTGTCCTTCTGCAGGACGCTTAACCTCAAGTCTTTTTCCTAAGGTAAGTGTTTTTTTCTTAACTAGCGCATCACCTTGCTCCGTTGCTTGAGCCTCGGTATTGTTTGCTTGTCCCGTTTGCGACTCCAACGCCATACATATCCTATTCTTGGTTAAACCAGTGCTCACGAGCCTTCATGATGATGGCATTAGCCACTTCAATATCCATAACTCCTGCACCAATAATTTCTTGTAACTCATCTCCAGCAAGTTCCGCTAAATCTTCACGTATTTTTACGCTTTTTTCTGCTAGCTTTACCAACATCTGTGATGTTAATCCAAGACCGTACATATCTTCAGCAACGCCAAGTGCATCACACTTCTCTTTCATTATGGCATCCAAATTTTCAAGATAAGCCTTGCCTCTAGATTGCAGCTCATTAGCTGTATCTTCATCAATACCTTCGATTCTCAAAAATTCGTCTATATCGATAGTTGCGACTTCTTCAATGGTTTCAAACCCTTCAGAAATTAATAATTGAGCGAACATTTCATCTATATCTAGCGCTTCAATGAACAAATTCATTTTGCTTTCATTTTCCTGTGCACGACGACTTACGTCGTCGTCTTCAGTAATAATGTCAATTTTCCAGCCTGTAAGCTGTGAAGCTAGGCGTACATTTTGTCCACGTCTGCCGATAGCCAAACTTAACTGGTCTTCAGCCACAATCACATCTATACGATGTTGGTCTTCATCAATAACAACCCTAGAAATTTCAGCAGGGGCAAGTGCGTTTACGATAAAAGTAGCTGGATTGTTTGTCCATGTAATAATGTCAACTTTTTCACCTTGCAGTTCGTTCACAATAATCTGCACACGACTGCCGCGCATGCCAACGCAGGAACCAACAGGATCTAAGTTTGGGTCAGATGTGTAAACAGCCATTTTTGCACGACTACCTGGATCACGCGCAATAGCTTTAATCTCAATAATATTATCATAAATTTCTGGCACTTCTTGTTCAAAAAGTTTAGCCATAAACTTAGGATGTGAGCGCGACAACACAACCATTGGGCCGCGTGAATCAGGTTTTAAATCGTGAATGATTGCTCGAACTCTGTCACCAACACGGTAGCTTTCTCGAGGAATCAGGTCATCCTTACGCAAAATACCCTCGGCTTTTCCAAGGTCAACGATAACATTTCCAAATTCGACACGTTTAACTAACGCATTTACCACGTCGCCAATACGATTTTTGAATTCTTCATGTTGACGAGCGCGCTCTGCATCACGAACCTTTTGAAAAATAATTTGACGCGCACTTTGTGCTGCAATTCTTCCAAATTCAAGAGGAGGAAGCTCTTCTTCCAAAAGGTCATCAATTTTTGCATCTGGATAATCTAGAAGCGCTGTTTCAAGCGTGACTTGATTAATAGGGTCTTCAATCAGCTCCACAACCATCAAGCAACGAACTGTCTGTACATGCCCTGTTTCACGGTCAATATTGACGCGAATGTCATGTTCCATTCCGTATTTTTGTTTTGCAGTACGCTGCATCGCAAGTTCCATGGCAACAATCACTTCTTCGCGATCAATGCCTTTTTCACGTGCAACCACATCAGCCACTTGAATTAATTCATGTCTTGGATGTTGAATTGCGTTTTCCACAGGCTTTAATTTTCTGCTTGCCATGGTATCCCTATATCAATCTTTCTTCTAAATAGAATTAGTCAAATTTGCCTGGCGGATATCGCCATAGCGAATGTCGATACGATCTGATCCACTATCAAGGGGGTGCTTCAGGTGTAAAGAAATACCTTCATCAGAAGCTTTTTCTAAAAACCCTTGGAAATTCTTACGATTCTCAACAGGCAATATTGTTTTTACCACAATTTCTAAGCCAAGGAAACGTTTATAATTTTGGCTGTGTAATAGGTCTTTCTGGGCCTGGAGACGATATTTCCAATACATAAGCACCAGAAATAGGATCATCTACATTCAAATGAACAGATAAAGTTCTGCTTACCTGTGCGCAATCATCCACATTAATTGGTTGCTCGTCCAATTTTTCAATCATAACCTGTAGCGTTTTGCGCGTCATGCCAGTTATTTGGACGCGTACAATTCCATACCCCATAGGATTAACAATGGAATCAAATTTTTCGTGAAGAGAATCTATTAGTTGCATACAAACTTCCTTAAGCCATATCGGTAAGGTAGGTATTTTATTTATTGATTTCAAGTTTTTTGTTTATTTTTTTAGCAATAGGATGATGTTCTTGCACAAGTTGGTATACAGATATAGGCATGACATGGGTGTATATTTGGGTGGTTGCTATGTCACTGTGACCTAGTAATTTTTGAATGGTTAGTAAATCAGACCCACCCTGTAAAAGGTGTGTAGCAAAGCTATGACGAAACACATGAGGTGAAATCATCGTCGGATTTAGACCAAATTCTAAAGCAGTTTCTTTTATTAATTGTCCTACTCGTTGACGTGTAAGGCACCCCTCTTTACTTCTTGATGCAAAAAGAAAAACTGAGCTTTTTGGGCCACTTACAAAAATTTCTCTAATTTTTAAATACGCAAATAATGCCTCTATACATGTGTCATTTAATGGCACCAATCTTTCTTTGTTGCCCTTGCCTTTCACTAAAATCATTGGTTGAGCTGTAGCGCCTTTAACAACGCAATTTACGGGCAGTCTAATAAGCTCAGTTACTCGGAGACCAGAAGCATATAACAACTCTAAAATGGCTCTTATTCTAATGTGAGCAGGTTCCGTAGCATTTCTCAAAAAATCTAAAAAATCTCCCATTTGTTTAGAAGAAACTACTTTAGGTAAGGTTGCTGGGTTTTTTGCTGTCTTTATATGTAAACATGGGTTGCTAGCAATGGTTCCTTCATTAAATAGAAAAAGATAAAATTGCTTAAGTGTTGAAATTCGCCTATTTATTGTGCTGACTTTAAATTCTTTGGAAAATAAATCCTGAATATATCCTTCTATATCAGCTTTTAAAACATTTAATGCTGATTTGTTAATCCATTTTGTAAGGTGGCTCAGATCTCTCTGATATGCTTCTAGTGTGTTTAAAGAAGCATTACGGAGACACTTAACTAAAGAACGCTAAGATGGTATAATTTTGTCATGGAGGAAATC
>DYTB01000002.1 GCA_020726185.1 Candidatus Odyssella sp.
CTGGTCTTGCGCGTGAATTAGCGCGTATGAATTTGCCAGTAAATTACTATACCCAGTGGTATTGGAAAATTGACCTGCATAACCTTATGCATTTCTTAAGGCTTAGGGCAGATTCGCATGCTCAGTATGAAATTCAAGCATACGCAGATGTGATGATCGATGTTTTAAAAAAGTGGGTGCCTTTTGCTTACGATGCGTTCATGGATTACCGCATGGGTGCTGCGGTATTTTCTGCAAAAATGCTTGCAGTATTGCGCAGGCGTTTAAGCGGAGAAGTGGTCACTAAAGAAAACAGCGGCCTAACCGCGCGTGAATGGATTGAAATGGAAAAAACCTTAGAGGGTTAAGGTTTATTTTTTATCACTTCTACGTGATGAAGCGAAGTTAATAATCTGCTGTCTTTTTGCTTTTGCAGTTAACGTTAAAGGGGCTGGTTCAGAAACTCTTGCTAATGCAATAGGATCAGCCCATTCAGCGGGATAAAAAGTGTGACCATGTGCATTTTCAAAAAAACTATCAGGATTGCTACTGTCTAGACTATACTTTTCAACCATTTCCTTCCTTACTGTATGCTTTAGCAACATGCTGTTTGCTAGATTTTTACTTATTGTAAAAAATATGTTTGTTGGATTTGTGTTCCAGTATGGATCAGGCTCATCATCTTGATTAAATCCGATTTTCGTCAGGTCCAAGTCGACTCCAATGGCTTTGTTGACTAATTCAAGTGCGTCTTGAAGGCTTTCTCCGCTAGCGATATAGTCCACAATATAAATACGACCAGCACAAGGAATTAGCCATTCTTCAGTTATATGAAGTTGGTTTTGTAAGAATTTAATATAGGAAGTCACCCAACTTTTCTGGGGTTCTTGCAAGTCTTCAATATCCCATGGTTCTTGAGTTGGATATTTAACTAAGTCCCTCTCAGTTCTAGCGAAGCCTATTTTATGACTAAACGGCAATGTTATCCAGCTAACATTTAGATCAAGAGCTTTCATCATTTCTTGCAAAAGCCAAGGGGAACGACCGACTTGTATTAAAATAGAACCATCTGGTATACGAGTCTTCAGCTCAAGAGCTATTTTTTTCAACTCATTCAATAAATGCTCGGTTAAAAGGCGCTCACTATAAACACAAGTGGTGCCTGCTTTTTCTTTTTCTTCATAATGTTCTCTGGCAATTGCGTCAAGAGTTAAACAGCTTTTCCAATCATATTCAAAACTACTCTTCATTGAAGCAAGCATTTCCTCGTACAACGATGGCTCAAGATACTCTACTGATGATGAGCTAGGTAAACCAGCAGCGTTTAGGCTCATGCACAAAAAAAGAAAAAAGACATAAATTTTATTGATATTGGTCATAGTAGTTTCTCTAACGTAAAATGCTGCTAGTTTGCTTGCTGATTCTTATATTTAATATAAAACCATTATTTACTCAATTATTATTATATTATTCGGTTGTTTTTGGGGGCCTGTAATACTGATCATGTTTTGCTAGTAGTTGGTTGGCATTAAAGATTTTTTTAGAACTGTCATAATTTCCGATAGCGACTATTCCTTGATTTTCCCGAAATAGATCTGGCAAACGACCACTGTACATAACATGTATGGTGGTTTTTTGGTCTGTTACCATAAAATGGTGCTGGCTGTTTTTTGAATGTAGCGTGTCTTTGACGACCAAACCCCCAAGACGTAATTTTTTGGGTTGATTTGCCAAAACCAAAAGTTCAGATGGTGTTTTGAAGTAGACAATATTTTCACGCAATGCGCCAACCAGAAAAAGGCAAATTCCTGCTATAAGACTTAAAATTAAGACAAGACGAATAGTGCGTTGCTTGGCTTTAGGACTCATTTTTTTTGGTTCTACAAAGGCCATAGAGAATGCCTGTTAATAAGGCAAAGGTTACCGCATAAGCAAGTGCCACAAAAGGATTACAAAATTCCACTGTGCCTCCGTTGGAATGCTTCCATGTTTACAAAAAACCTTCTTGTGAATACCGCTGCGGCCCAACTAGCAAACACAACGGTCATTAGCAGTAATGGCACAAGCATTTCAGTAGCAATGGCCGGTTTCTTCGTTAAAAAGAAGGAGGATGGTTGATGCAAGGTAAACCACCAATCAACAGACCATTTGATAATGGGGACATTAATAAGCCCCACAACATTCAAAACACTAGCAGCCTTGTTCAAAGCACCATCGCAAAAGTTGATATAGCCTACATAAAGAAAAAACAGTACAACAACTGATGTTAACCTAGCATCCCAGACCCACCACGTGCCCCAAGCAGGTTTGCCCCATATGGCGCCAGTTAGCATGCAGATAACAGTCAAAGCGCACCCAGGCAATGCTAGGCTTTGGGCGCATAAGCTGTAAAAGGATGATCGAAACACTAAGCTTGCAAAACTACAGAGCCCCATAACTGTATATATTCCAACCGCAAGCCAAGCTGCGGGAACATGTACGTACAAAATACGAACTAAATCACCATGCAGATAATCAGGCGGGGAAATGTATAGGGCGTAAAATAAAGCAATGGGCGCTGAAATTAAAAAAAACCACAATGATATTGGTTTAATGGTGTTAAATAAGCGTTTTAATTGAGAGGGATTTAGGGCAATCATTTCTATGATTGTTTTTCCGTCATAGAAAGGGTGATTGGCTTTTCTATAATGTTTGACTTGGTGCGAATGCCAACCCCAAGAAATATACCAAATCCAATTAAGGCCAGGGTAAACACTAAAACAATTGTATTTTTCATGAGATAAATCCTTATTGATGGTTGGGCGCAGCTGCGCGAACTCGGTGTAGGTCTGATAATGTATCAACAGACACAGGTGTTGAATCAACCACAGCCACATCAACGCGAAAGCCGTGTTGTAAAAAGCGTAGCTGTTCTAAGCGTTCGGTTTGTTCTAAATAACATGGGGGGTAATTAACGTAAGCCTCTAGTACTTTAGGGCGATATGCGTAAATACCAATGTGGTGGTAGTAAACCAAAGCATTAACAGGAACCGCAGCTCGTGAAAAATAGATTGCCCTTGCAATGTTATTTTTGGGTTGGTCCATGACAATTTTAACGACATTTGGATTTGTGATTTCTTCGGTGTCAGTAATTACAACACCTAGGGTTACTACGTCAACATCTGGGTTTTGGAAGGGTTTTAAAATTTCTTGCAGCAAACTTGGGTTTAATAGTGGCAAATCACCTTGCAGACCAATGATGACATCCACAGCTGGTTTTCCCATGGCAACGTAAGCTGCCCATACTCTGTCAGTGCCAGAGGGCAGGGCAGGGTCGGTAATAATTGCACGACCACCAGCCTTTTCAACAACATTAGCTATTTCAGGCCCACAAGTTGCGACAACAACGTCACCAACAGCGCTTTGTTTTGCTTGGTTTAAAACCCATTCAATCATTGGTTTTCCGCAAATATCTGCCAAGGCCTTTTGTGGTAAGCGGGTGGATTCTAAGCGGGCTGGGATTACAACCAGGGTCTTCATGAGGCCTCTTGTCAAAGGTGATACCATAGAATTGGCGCGTCCTAGAGGATTCGAACCTCTGACCTACGGCTTAGAAGGCCGCCGCTCTATCCAGCTGAGCTAAGGACGCACTGTGTTAAGGTACTTAAAATTGACAGGAATTTCAAGTGAATCACGCTGAAAATCCAAATAACTCTTTGAATCCATCAATAATAAGATCGCGTGAATTGCGATCTAGTTCTCTACCATCATGCTTAGCAAAAGGAAATAAAATCTTTTTACCTGTGTTTGAAACTAAAACAGCAAGTTTGTGACTGCTACTACCTTCTCTGTATTCTGCTGGAATTCCTTGCTTTTTTACAAGATTTTGAAGAAAATTAGCAACCTCATTTGAGAGTACTGCAGTATTTACTGTGTCACAGATATTATAAATGAACTCAATATTATTTTTATTAAGCCAATGATTTGGCTGTAAATCAGAAACTTTGCTTAACAGCTGATACATAGGTGAAAGAGGGATAACAACTGGCTCGAAAGCCTTTTTATGTTCTTCGCCATGATCTTCAACAGTTTCAATTTTTAGAGGTAATATTAGCGCTGAAGATTGCATCATAGCATCTTCCAAATTAGCTTCTTCTTGAATCGTTGTGTCAGCTGCTGGTTTAAGTAAATCAGACTCAGATTCGGACTCACTATCGCTGCCATCTTCACTGCCATTCGCTATAATAATACTGCTAAATTCTATTTTCCTTTTTGGTTTATTTTTCTTTGCCTTACTTAATTTATTTTTTTTAGGTGTTTTCTTTTTTGTGGTTTGAGAAGCAGACGTGGTATTGCTAGCAACGGTCGATAGTGCAACATCATCGATCCACCCTTCTTTTATACAGCATTCAATAAAGTCGCATAGGTCCAAAGGATTTATTATTGCATATTGAGGTTTTTTTAAGCTTTTCGCTCATCCATGGTGTTATGCCAGGGAAAAATATGTGGTCTTGAGTGTGTTTTTTTTCGATTTCTCTTTCCTCTCTGCTGAGTTTTAATGTATTTTTTGCGAATTTTGGCTAAATAAAGGTATTAAAAACCGCTTCAAGATATTTCATGCCGCTCACTTCCTTATGAAGGGGAAGATCAAGCGTATTTTTAAATAATTTTTGTACTGATAGTGGCAGTTTTTTAGCCGTGCTTTCTGTGATATATGATGTTACCTCGTGCAATAGAGTGTTCGCGTCTAATACTAAGCGAGTGTCTGTTGCTAATTGGTCGTTCGTCTCCAGTATGGAACGCTCTCCGGACTTTATCATTTTGCAAGAGCGCATTGCTCCGCTTTTCAAACGAAAGCACAAGTCAATAAATGCATAAGTTTGGTTGGCTTCATCTTCTATGTTTTCTAGTTTTATTATGGTATCCTGAAGGCCCTTTTCGTTAGTATATTCTGCTAGATTTTTAGCAGACAGCATTCGTTCATGCACTAATTTTACAAGACGAATAGCCTCACACCGGCAATCATCCATTTCCCTAAAAAGAACATGTGGAGTTTGTGTCCAGGCATACGCTTCCTTAATTTCAGGAACTGTAATACCTAGTTTATCGGCGCAGTTTAACTCTGTTTTAATGACCAAGCAAATTAGGCATAGCTTTATGAAGGTAACAATAGATAATATCATTATTAAGTATTTATATAGTTTGTGTAGAAAATATAGTTATTTTTTTTAAAAATACAAGCTAATTCTATAAATTATAGCTTTTAGCTAATAATTCAATCGGATGCATTGTTGAATAGGCACTTTGACTTGCATCTGATTGCAAATTCATGCCTTGCAGAATGTGTTTTGCTGCCAAAGGGCATTCGGAAAGCACTAATGGGTTATCGTAAGTTAATGCCTGCTTAGCTGCTGGTTTTCCAACCTTTAAGGCTGTTTCAAAATGAGCTTTCGTCATACCCCAGGTGCCGCCATGGCCTGAACACCTCTCAATAATTTGAACGGTCAAGTTTGGAATAAGACGAAGCATTTCAGCGGCTTTTGCACCAATGTTCTGAGCGCGGCTATGACAAGCAAGGTGAAGAGTTACAGCTTTGTTTTCTAGAGATTCCAAGCCTTGGGTTAAAGTATGCTTTTTATGCAAATGAATAACATATTCGCTAATATCCATAACTTGCTTGCTTAAGCGTTGCACCTGTTCATTTTTAGGCAATAGCAAAGGCCATTCAGATTTCAGCATTAAACTGCACGATGGAATAATTGAAATGATTGGAATATTTTTTTCAACGTAAGGGGCAAGGGCATTGCTAATTTTCAACGCTTGATCAGCGACTGATTGTAAATCACCCTTTTCTAATAAGGGCATACCGCAACAGCCTGGGTAGACAACCTCAACATCAACACCTTGGTGTGCCAATACTTTTCGGGCCGCAAGGCCAATGGCTGGATTATTATAGTTGCCAAAACAAGTTGCAAACAAAACAGCTTTTTGGCCATAAGCAGGGCCGTTAACATTAACAGGGCAGGGAGTTAGTTCAACCTGTTGGCATAGGGTTTTGTTGGCGTAAGTTGGTAAGTTTGCTTTTGCAGCAATACCTGTGACAACTTCTAAAGCTTTGCGTACGGGCTTGTTTGACGTTGAGGTTGCCCAGTTAACGACTGGCGCCATTTTTACTGATATTGGTCCCACTTGGTCAGCTTTACTTATTTGCTTATCAACAAAACTAATGCCCTGAGTTTTAGCTTGGGTTGCCCGGTAGCGTAGCATTAGGTGTGGAAAATCAACATCAAACTGGTGCGGGGGTACATAGGGGCATTTGTTCACAAAGCACAAATCGCAAAGGGTGCAAGCATCTGCTACCTTTGAAAAGTCTTCGCTTTTGACTTCATCACATTCACCTAAAGGAGTTGCATCTATTAGGTCAAACAGAGTAGGGAAGCTATCGCATAAGTTAAAGCACCGGCGGCATCCGTGGCAAATATCAAAAACCCGACGCAGCTCTTTATCTAGCGCTGATTCATCGTAGAAGACATCACTTTCCCAATCAATAATGTGACGGATT
The DNA here is from genome assembly GCA_020726185.1 of Candidatus Odyssella sp. GTDB lineage: Bacteria > Pseudomonadota > Alphaproteobacteria > Paracaedibacterales > CAITNM01 > CAITNM01. The sequence continues at coordinate 6,521 of DYTB01000002.1, forward strand.
GGTGCTTGTAAACTGCCTTCAGCCATGAAAGATTAAGCTACGCCTTGTTGTTTAGCCTTTGCAACCGATACCATAGCTGGTCTTAGAAGGCGGTCTTGAATTTTGTAACCATCTTGCATGACTTGCACAACAGTACCTGGAGTGTGTTCATCAGTTTCAAGTTCAAATACCGCTTGATGAAAATGAGGATCAAATTGTTGACCTGTAGCATCAATACGTTGAACGCCATGTCGCCCTAGAATACCTTCAAGATCTTTTAAAATAAGATCAATCCCTGAAAATAAAGCCTCAGCATGGTCCGCAGCATTTTCTGCTTTATTTTCTAAAGCACGGCGAAGGTTATCAGCTACACCAATCATATCGCGCGCCATATTGGAAACGCCAAATTTCAAAGCATCTTCTTTGTTTTTTTGGCCACGTTTACGGGTGTTTTCATTTTCTGCTAGTGCACGAAGCAGCTGGTCTTTTAATTCCAGAATTGCGCTTTCCCTTTCTTTAAGCACTTCAGTTTCCGTAGTGACTGATTCTATTGTTTCTTCTTGGGTTTGCACGTCCTGTGTATCCATATTTCACCTTAACTTAATAATCGACTAACTAATTTTGCTGTGTAGTCTACCAGGGGAATGATTTTTCCGTAATTCATTCTGGCTGGTCCAACCACACCAATAGCACCAACGACCTGGCGTTGAGCATTTGTATAGGGCGATACTACCATGGAGCAGCCTGACAGAGAAAACAAATTATTCTCAGCGCCTATAAAAATTTGCACGCCTTCTGCATCAATTGATGCATTTAGCAGTTTGTGCAAGCTTTCTTGGGTATCCATTACATCAAAAAGTCCACGAATTTTTTCTAGATCGTTCATTTCCTGAACATTTTGCAGCAAGTTATTTTGGCTTTTGATGATAAGAGAGCCATTATCTTTATCGCCGCTCCATACACCAATTCCTGCTTCAATTACTCGTTGCGTCAACTGATCTAGTTCATGTTTATTTTGACTCATTTGAGAATGAATACGCTGAAAAATTTCTTGTAAGGTTGCGCCGTAGAAATGAGCATTAATGTAATTAGACGCTTGATTTAACATAGATGGAGTAATGCCGTCTGGCAGTTCAATAAGGCGGTTTTCAACCATTCCATCTTGGCTAATCAACACAACTAATGAACGTTGATTACCTAAATGTACAAATTCAATATGTCGAAGGGCTGCTTGCGACTTTGGCGCCATAACAAGCCCTGCGCATTTTGATAGGCCAGACAGCATGCCCGTTGCTTGTTGTAAAATGTCTTCAACACTTTTACCGGCTGATTTGCAGTGGTCTTCAATTTTTAAACGGTCTGGTTCTGATATTGCACCAACTTCTAAAACACCATGAACAAAAAGCTTTAAGCCTTCGGCGGTAGGAAGACGGCCTGCTGATGTGTGCGGAGCGTATAATAGACCGGCTTCTTCTAAATCTGCCATTACATTGCGAATGGTAGCAGGAGATAATGAGGTCTTTATGCGACGTGATAAAGTTCTAGAACCAACAGGCTCACCCGTTTCTACATATGTATCAACAAGTTCGCGAAAAATTTCTAAAGATCGTAGGCTTAAATCAGCTACAGACATAATTTGTTAATCATTTACCATATAAAATAGAAGGTAACACAAAGAACTGTAAAAAACCAATTTTGTATGAATACTTTAAATCGTTACCTTATCGGCGTATTAGTTTCTTTGAGTACCTGTTTTGGCACGTTAAATGCCGAAGCAAAAATAAGCGATAGCAAGAAAAAGTCATCTGGTAGTAGTTATTTAGAAAAAATCCAACGTAGATATATTTCTCGCTTACCTTATTTAATGATCCCAGTTATGGTGGTGCCGGTTATCAAAAAGGGTGATTTAGCTGGACATCTTACAATTATGGTTGAGCTAAAAAGTACAGGAATAGATAATTATCGTGAGCTTCAAGTGGAAACCATTAAACTAAGAGATGAAATATTCTGCGATTTATATTCTGCAATGTCTCGGTTATGGTTAGGGCCAGAAGCACCTGCTGCCAGCATTTTAGAAAATCGTATAAAAAAAAGAGTAAATGGTTTCTACAAAAGAGAAATGGTTGAAAATGTAAGGCTGCATATTATGCAATTGTCATTGATTCGCAACGCTTAAAATCTTACACTTACCTCATGAAAAGAATTTTTTGGCTTATAGTCTTCCCTTTATTGGCAGCATGCCAGGTTAACCATAAAAATGATGCATACATGGAAAATAGATTTTTTAAAGTTCTAACACCTACTCAATGGCAAAATTTTCAAAGTGAAAGAGTTTTCTTAGGTTCTGAGCTTGATCAACAAGATGGCTTTATTCATTTAAGTCTTCAAAGCCAATGGAATCGCATTTGGCAAAAATTCTTTAATGCTGATGAGTGTTATCTGATAGAAATTGATGGTTCTAGCTTGAACCCAGAAATATTAAAAATAGAAGCTAATCGACCTGGTGGTGAGGAATACCCCCATTATTACGGAAACATATTGTTAAGTTCTGTCATTGCACATCAACACCTTACGAAGTAATTCAATCAAATCCTTGAAATATTTACAGAAGCTACTATATTTAAAGTGATGCTTGCATCTATAGCGATAAACGGTTTATGGAATAGGCGTAGTGGACCCGGGGGCGGTACCCGGCGCCTCCACCGTTTTTATGGGGGCGACATAGGATCGACACGCGTGGTAAAGATAGGTCTTTCGCTCGGCATGGTACCGTCGTTATCGGACTAAACATTACAAGTGGCAGATTGAATCGCACTCGTAGAGTAGTAGCTAACCGTAATATGAACGTTGCAAATCGCAATCGTCGTCGTATTGCAGTTGCTAAAGCTGCCTAAACAAACTCTGTTTGTTGAAGCGGTAACTACTTAGGGGCTTGGGGGGTAGCCTTGCAACAGAATATCCCCCACTATTTAGTAGTGGACTTAAGGAGAATACGACCGTGGCACAAGACCCATTAGATTACGAAGCAATGGTACAAATAGCTTTGCGAGAAGTTGTTTATAAAACCATGTCTTACACGGTTAAGCACGGCTTACCTGGCGATCATCATTACTATATAACTTTTGCGACTGATCACCCAGGTGTTGAGGTTCCTGACTATTTACGTGATCAATACGGTGATGAAGTTACCATTGTGTTGCAGTATGAATTTTGGGACTTAGCAGCAGATGAAAATGGCTTTTCTGTTACGTTATGCTTTGATGATAACCATGAAAAGCTTTATGTGCCTTACGCTGCACTTTTAAGCTTTGTGGATCCTTCGGTTAAATTTGGCCTGCAATTTAGTCCAATTTTTGAAGATGCCCCTGAAGAAGTTGTTGGCAAAACAATTAAGGGTGACAAAGCACCTAAAGATAAAATCGCTGAGATTCCTAAAGATGGCTCAAATGTTGTAACTTTAGATACATTCAGGAAGAAATAACTCTCCGGCAATTGTGGGTTGCTGTACGCCTGTAGTGGTTTCAAAGCTTGAGGGCAGATTTTCAAAAAATCGTGCTGCAAGATACCCCATTAATTGAGCTTCAATAGCATCTGGATTCAAACCAATTTCAGATGCTTTTTTCACATTTGCAAACTTTTTTGCAACCAGCTCATTAGCACCGGGTTATGGCAACCACCACCGCATACAATCAATTGATTTGGTTGTTCTGGGAGCAAACTTATGCCTTTCATAATAGCATCGACAGTGAATTGAGTTAGCGTTGCTGCGCCGTCTTCAAGCGATAATGCGCCGCAGTCGTTTAGTACCTGATGAAATTCCATACGGTCTAAGGATTTAGGGTAGGGCAGGTCGAAAAATGGATGCTGCAACCATTTATTTAGAAGGTCATTATTAACAATGCCTTGCGCTGCATATTGACCATCCGTATCTTGAGGCGTTCCTGTGTGCTTTATAACCCAATCTCAATCAATGCATTTCCAGGCCCTGTATCGCCAGCGATAAGAGTTTCATCAGCATTAATAAATGTTATGTTTGAAACACCACCAATGTTTAAAAATGCCGTTGGCTTTTCTAGCTTAGACGCTAATGCCAAATGATATATCGGCACAAGCGGTGCACCTTGGCCGCCATTTTTAATATCATTTTGACGGACTTGTCCTATAACCTTTATGCCGGTTGAGTTTGCAAGGTGCTGACAATCACCTAATTGCACCGTTAATTGGTTAGCCGGGTCATGCTAAACTGCTTGCCCATGAAAACCAATAGCATCAACAGTTAGTTGATTATTAATCATGAATTCTTCTACGTATTTTACGTGAAAATCAGCAATAGTTTTAGATAGCTCACTATCCATAAAATGAACAGGTGCCCTAAGGTTTATTCGGTCACGCAAAAGATTGCTGTATTCAGTAGGAAACGGAATAGTTTCTGACAGGCCAAAAGATAGTATATCTGCGCCATTGGTTTCTATATATGCCAAGTCTAGCCCATCACACGATGTGCCAGTCATACAACCAATGACGCGATATATTGTCATTTATTTTTCTTATTTTTTAGCTGCTTTTGAACCACCAAAACCAAAGCAACCACAACCAGCTGGCACACGGTCTTCAACAATTTCACCAAAGGCTGCTGCTGCTTTCATTGTTCCGGTGTAAGTTTTGTTAAGAAGCTGTGCAAACATTGGAGTAAACACTGTTGCTAGTAATGTAATGTCTGCTTGATCTTCGGCAGATGCTCCTAATCTAGTGAGAAGCTTAGGAAGATCTGTTGCAATAGTTTTTTGTACAAAAGCTGTACATGATGGCAAGCTTCCTAAAATACTCAAGTCATGGCTGGCAACTTCAATACTTCCTATAACGTACCCAATATTTTGGTAAACAGCATTTTCATCTGCAAAATATGGAGCCAATTTTCCAAAAGCTGCCGGGGTTTTTCTAGATACAGCTGCAATTCCTTCACAGGTAAGGTAGGCTATGTCTGCAAGATCTAAAGTTCCGGTAGTTTTTTCAACCATTAAATAAGTTGCAATTTTAGCAGAAGAACGAGCTGTTTGCGCAGGGTCAGAAAAATTTAAAACGCATTTTTGAAAGGTAAGCACAGCAGGTTTAGCATGTATTATATCGAGAATAACACCGCCTAGGTTTGCCACAGGCTTAGTCTCTTCTTCAGACGTAATGGCTACACTCACAGCTGCATTATCAGTAGCACCAAACAATAGTGATGAACACACAAACACAAAAGCACTTGTTTTAGTAAAAAATTTACTCATATTACTCTCCAGACAATAGGGGTTTAGTAGAAAGGATCAAATCTGATCTATATAAAGTCTACGAGGGTTTTCTAAATATTGTAAACACGTAACATATTGGATTGGTTAATTATTTTAGTAGACATAAAAAAACCTGCCCGAAGGCAGGTCAGCAGAGATTTAATATATTAGCAATTAGCCACCACGTCGCAAGAAAGCAGGAATATCAATAAGATCATCCTTTTTCTGAGATGTTTGTTGAGCAAAATTTGTTTCAATCATAGGCCCCTGTTGTGAAGTTTTACGGCTAACGCCTGTAAAACGTTCAAAAAGACTAGGGCTTCTTTTTTTCTCTGTAGACTGATGCTCAATTGGTTGCATGTGGTCTGCAAAGCCTTTTGAAGTAATTTCTTCTGGAACATACTCTTCTGCAGTTGCACTGGGCATTTCGGAAGCTTCCTCAAAATTTTCAATGCTGGTTTCAGTTTGCTGGTAGTGATCTTGATCAGGCGCTAACTCATGAGCAGATTCTGCATACGTTGGTGTTGGGCTTTGAGTAGCGTTTTGGTTGAATCCAGAAAAAGCTGAAAACACATTGCCATTGGTCACTGGTCTTGTCACAGAAAAAGCATCATTTGTTGGCGCAGTCACAGTAGGGCGCGCTTGTTGATGTAAGTGCATAGAAGATGGCACTAATTCGCCAATACCAGTTGCCACAACAGATACGCGCATTCTGCCATTTAAACGCTCATCGAAAGTTGAACCAAAAATAATATTTGCTTCTGAGTCAACATCTTCACGAATGCGATTTGCGGCTTCGTCTACTTCATACAATGTCATGTCGTAGCCACCAGTAATGTTAATAAGAACGCCACGCGCGCCTTTCATAGAAACATCATCTAGAAGTGGGTTGGAAATTGCTGCTTCGGCTGCATCTAGTGCACGACGTTCGCCTTCGGCTTCGCCAGTTCCCATCATTGCTTTGCCCATTTCAGCCATTACAGCGCGAATATCTGCGAAGTCTAGGTTGATAAGACCAGGCATAATCATTAGGTCTGTTACGCCACGCACGCCTGAATAAAGAACATCGTCAGCCATTTTGAATGCATCAGCAAAAGTTGTGCGTTCATTAGCAAGACGAAATAGGTTTTGGTTTGGAATAATGATTAGTGTATCAACATACTGCTGAAGCTCATCAATAGCGCCTTCAGCTGTGCGTGAACGGTGAGACCCTTCAAAATTAAATGGTCTTGTCACAACGCCAACTGTAAGCACGCCCATTTCACGAGCAGCACGCGCAATAACAGGAGCGGCACCACTACCAGTTCCACCACCCATACCAGCAGTAATAAATAACATATTACTACCTTTAATAAGGTCTAGAATTTCTTCAATTGATTCTTCTGCTGATGCGCGGCCAACGTCTGGTTTTGAACCTGCGCCAAGACCTTGAGTAACAGTTAATCCAAGTTGAATGCGTCGTTCTTTGGGAACAAGCGACTGAGTGAGAGCCTGAGCATCAGTATTTGCAATTAAAAATTCAACGCCTTCAAGCTTTGCGCGTATCATATTGTTAACGGCGTTTCCACCAGCTCCGCCGACACCAATAACGCTAATGCGTGGGCGTAATTCTAATTCATCATGGATTAAGTTTGTTTTTGGCATAACTAATCAACTTTATTTTTACCTTCTTTTATTGTACCGCGTCTTGCCAATTCTACAAGTGGGTTTTTCACAGATTCGTAAGTTTTTTTGAAAAATATTATTCAAACGCAATATATCCATGTGTTTTTTTGGTAATAAAAATACAATTTTGATGTTTCTTTGAGGACCTAGGGGTAACTGTAAGTGATATTTTCTTCAAGTTCTTGTATTTTTTTTTTACTATTTAAGCTTTTTATAAAGAAACATTTTATTGGGAATACAATACATGACACTAATTCGCCTATCTATTTTAGCAATAATACTTTTTGCAACAATGTTTGCGCCAATGAGCGCTGCTGCAGTGCCACCAGTTGCAGGGGGAGATGCAAAAGAAGCAGAAGGTGCAAATGCAGCAAATGACGAAGAAGAAGAAGATGATGATGACGAAGAAGATGAAGAAGATGATGATGGTGACGAAGAAGATGATGATGCATAGTTTTTCTTGAAATAAACACTTTTTTAATACTTATCGCTATATAATTAATTTGTGTAAATTAATCAAGTTAATTATATAGTGGTTCATTTTTCAGTATTTTACTTTTGCTAAAAAAAATGAAACAGATACGCCTGACGATGGTTCAGAAGAACCAGAGGTTGATGAAGCTGATACCAGCGAAGATAATGCAGCAGATGATGGCAGTAAACAAGAAGATAAAAATCTAACTGAATCAGAAAATAGCAAAACCTCAGAACCAGAAGAAAAAATAACAAATGAAGTTGCCAATATTACAAAAATGTTTGGTTAAATATGATTATTAAAAGCAAAAAAGGTTGGTCGGTATGAAAGTCATTTATTATACGTTGCTTGGCATTTTATTATGTGGCGGGAATATTTATGCATCAGATGATGCTGACCCTGATGATTCAGCGGATGTGGAGTCAAGTGATGAAGCGGACACATCAGTGGATGATGCTACTGATCCTGTTGATGATATAGCCCCACCAGATGATAATGCAGCGTCAGATGATGACAGTAACGGTAATCCAGATGCTGATGACGCACCTCAGGATGCTGATGACGCATCTTCAGATGATGTTGCCAACGATGAATCGCAAAAAGCTGCTGACGCAAAAAAGAAGGCTGACGCAAAAAAGAATAAATCTGCAGGAAATAAAAGAAAATCTTCTTCTCAAGGAGGTTCATCTGCTAAAAGGGCCAAACATTAATAAAGAACTTCAAGAAAAAGAGCCGGGTTTTTACTCGGCTTTTTTATTTACAATTAATGTTACGCAGGCATCAGACCAAATATTGATGGCACTTTCTAGCATATCAAGAAGGGCATAAAAGGGCAGTATAACCCCCATCATCGTGATAGGGACCCCCATAGCTGTAAGAAGAGCGCAGCTTAGGAAAAAGCACCCCATAGGAACACCAGCATTACCTATAGCTGCAATACTTGCCATTGCAATCCACAGAATACGTTCTAAGAAAGTGAAGTGGACTCCGTAGTTTTCTGCAACAAACAAAACCGTAATCAATATAAATGCCGCGCAAGCGTTCATGTTTATACTGGTACACAAGGGAAAGCTAAATTGGCTAACCTTGTTGCTTACCCCACAACGGTGACTGCACTGCATAGCAAGCGGCATGGCCGCTGCCGATGATTTTGAAAAAAAGGCTAAAGAAAGGGCAGGGAGCATTGTTTTGAATGCCTGCAGTGGGGGAATGCCATTTTTCTTAAGCATTAACGGCAAGGTAACGCTAGCTTGAATAAGGTTTGCTGCAATAATAATGCCTAGATACGAAGCAAGTTCGCCTATTTTTAACCCCTTTTGTACTTCTTGGGTAAATTCCACAATGAATGCCCATACAGCAAATGGCATTAAAGCAGTGATCCACCTGATGATAACCATGATAGCTGAAAATAAACTATCAAAAAGCTGATGCAAGTAATCACGTTTTTCTGATGGCAGCTGCACCACAGCAAAGCTTAAAAAGACTGTAATGAACATAACGCCCATGACGTTGTGTTCCAAAAAAGGTTGCAATATATTACTTGGAAAAATATTAAGCAAGGCATTTAGGTACGATGCATCTTTTATGCCTGCCATATCTGGTATGGTAGTTACTTGAATAGCAGCTTCTGGCTCAACGATAATATACAAAGTCCAAGCTGTAATTGCCGATAATAAGGTTGTTATGACAGTGTATCGAATGACATGTTGACCAAGATTTTTTATTTCAGACCATTTTCCCATACCCGTTAAGGTTGCAAGTAAAGAAAAACTAATGATTGGCAAGCTAACTAATTTTAGTAAACGCATAAAAACATCGCTTAAAATACGAGCGAACTCTAAAACCTGTGGTTGTTGAGAAATTCCCGCGAGCACACCAAGAGCGACCATTACCATCAAAAATTTGAAAGATCTTATAATTTTTATCATTAGCACTCGGGAAATATGTTTAGTGTAATTTAGCTAATTAGTGGTACTTTGGCAAAGTACATATTTTCCAGCTGGACAAGGTTCTTATTTCGGGTTATAAACGTCTTTATGTTGCCCAGATAGCTCAGTTGGTAGAGCAAGGGATTGAAGATCCCTGTGTCGCTGGTTCGATTCCGGCTCTGGGCACCATTTCTCGTATTATTTCACAAAAAAGTTTATTTTTTATTAATTTTTCTATTGAAATTTTCAAAAATCGTCCTACAACTATAGTAGGTAAATTATAAATGGAGATTTAGTATGATGGTTTCTGGCGAAGTGGGAAATCTGCAAATGCAGCTTCAAAAGCTTAGAAAGCAGCAAACTGATCTCGATCATCAGTTAGATGGTGCAGTACGCAGTAATTCTGGTGTTCTTAATTTTGATTTTTTCAAAATCAAGAAGCAAAAGAATGAAGTTCGTGACCAGGTTATTAAAATTCACGGAATGTTAAGGCCAGATATTATTGCTTAATCGCGATGATAGGGATGATTACACATAATTTGCTGTGCACGGTAAAGTTGTTCTACAAAAAGAGCGCGCACCAATAGGTGTGGCCAGGTTAGTTTTCCAAATGATATGCTGAAGCTTGCCAGGAGTTTAATTTCTTCTGGAATGCCGTCGGCACCACCAATAATGAAACTTAGCTGTTTGCCTGTTTGGCTGTAGATTTCTAGTTTTTGAGCAAAAGACCTGCTTGAAAGATTTTCGCCGCCTTCATCTAAAATAATAACAATATCTTTTTCGGATAATGATTTCAGATAAGCCGATGCAGGTATTCGCTTGTCTTGTCGGCTTTCTATTTCAATGACTTTTAATTTGTAGTTTAAACGTTTGGTATATTGGTCAAACAAAGCTTTCTCAGGACCGCTTTTTAACAGTTCCACGGCAATAATTTGAACCTTCATTAATGTACGGCAGAAGTGGGCGTTTCGGCTTGTTCCGACATAATGCTTCCCCACATTTTTTCTAGATTATAAAAGTCTCGTGCTTCTGGGCGGAATAGATGCACAATAATATCACCAGCGTCCACAACCACCCAATCAGTAGGTGGTGTACCATCAACGATAGGTATAATGCCCTGACGCTTTAATTCAATGCCGATATGTTCCGCAATAGCATACAGCTGTCGAGATGATTGAGCTGAAGCAATAAGTAAATAATCAGCAAGAATAGATTTTTTTTGCAAATCAATTACGCTTACATGCTCTGCCTTCTTGTCATCAAGAAGTGCAATTAATTGTTCTTTCAGGCTTTCCGTTGATACTACCATGTGGCAAACTTAAAAATAATAATTCCCTATATTACGTGGACAATCAGATTTTGCAACGTATTATTTTACTTTTATTATATTTATGTCCAATTAATGCAGCAAAATTCCCCGGATTTGTTTCTGTTGCGATAGTTGATACCTATACTGGAAAAAGCGAAAGAATTTTGCTTGAGCTTGGAAAAGTGCTTAATGATGAGCGACACTTATTTGAGATTAAGGCGAAATCTATTGATGCTGATGAAGAAAATCCTAATGTTGCTTGGGTTGATATAGAAATACATTATTTACGAGCAAAAAAGAATGTTCCTAGCTGTGTGCAACTTGGGAAGCTGTGCACCAATCAAATTTATAGGTTTGAAAATACACGATACATTATTGGCTTTGATATATTACCTCACTTAGATGATGAAGTGTATTCGCAATAAGTGCTTTAAGCCAAGCTTTCGGTCTTTACTAATAGCCAAATAGGACCAGATTCTTTTAGATCTTTTTCAAAGGTCCAACGGTCAATCATACGATTTGTAATAAGGTTGGTGTTATCAATGATTTCACCGGCCTTATTCGTTGTGGTAACAACCTGATCACTGGTAAAGCGAACTAAAATTTGAGCAATCGTTTTTGCTAAGATAATGTCTTCAATTTCAACGTCTACGTCTTTTATGTCGATATTCATAGTTTCTTTTTGTTTTGTCCGCGTTTTAATTGCCGCTTGAAACCCCTTTAACACCTTTGGACCAACCAGCTGTTCTAAGCGTTCAGTGTTTCCGTTGGCAAAAGCTTGCACAACTGCGCGAAAAGCGTTTACTGATCCTGCTTGAAAACGATCAAGTGAAAAGTCTTTAATAGATTTTTTAATAGTTTTTAGCTGACTGATAAAAGGCTCAGGAACAGAAATAGCAACTTCCGGTTCAGCATGTTGTCCTGTACTTTTTTGAGGCAAAATAATGACGTTATCATCAATAGTTTCTGGGCGTGACCATTGACGCTGTTTTTCGCTACCAGTGCGGGTGCCAAGAACGCCCCACAAACGGTATGCTAAATAAACTGACAACACTGCAAACAGAAGGATCTCTACCATATTTTTTTCCTATGCTAAGCTACAGCATTATGCCTTAGCTTTATGAGCCTGTATATATGGAACACGACCACAACACTGACTATACTGATTTTGGCTTTAAAAGCGTTAAATCAAAGTTAAAAACTGGATTAGTTAGCGATTTATTTTCGCGTGTATCTAATCAGTATGATGTGATGAATGATGTCATGAGCTTTGGATTACATCGATGTTGGAAGAAATCATTCATTGAAAAATTAGCTTTAAAGCCAAATATGAAAATTTTGGATGTTGCCGGAGGCACCGGAGACATTGCTATTCGCATTGCTAAAGATAAAGCTTATTTAGCGCCCCAGGTGACCGTTTGTGATCTTACCTATGATATGGTGTGCCAAGGGAAAGATAAGGCCATTAATGCGGGAGTATTGGGCATTAGGTGGCATATTGGGAATGCGGAAAAACTTCCTTATGCTGATGCAAGCTTTGATAGGGTCACAATTGCTTTTGGTCTTCGCAATGTTACCAATAAAGATGCAGCACTGAATGAAATGGCTAGAGTTTTAAAACCAGGAGGTACATTAAGCTGCCTAGAGTTTTCACCGCCCGAGGGGGTCCTGAAACCATTTTATGATCTATATTCATTCAAAGTTATCCCGTGGGTTGGAGAACGTATTGCCAAAGACAGGGAGGCTTATCAGTATTTAGTAGAAAGCATTCGTCAGTTTCCAAAACCAAGTATTCTGCGTGAAATGATATTGAACCATGGCTTTTCAACATGCGCTTACGAAAAATGGACTGGCGGTATAGTGGCTTTGCACCAATCTACGCGCTAGGTAGATGCGATAACGCTTGACTAAAACCTTTCATTTTATCAAGTTCTACATCAAGCGCTGAGTTTGCGTTTGTCGCTGCCGGAGAGCCAGAAACTGGAGCAGAAGAAGAGGGAACAGCAGCACTTGCAGCAACCCGATGATCTGGTTCAGCAGCTTGCGCTTTTAGCACCTCGGTTTGTGCTGAAGTTAATTTATTTGGCCTGATAATAACCGGCGCACTACTATCTGAGTAAATAACTTTAATTCCTTCTTTTTCTTCAGTAACAGAAGTCCCAACCAAAGAGTGTTGCGGATCTGCTGCCATACCTGCATACAATTTCACTACACCATCATCGTTAGCTGCTGATGCTGGAATTGCAGCCAAAGCATTCTGAGCAACAATAGCAAGTTCATCGGCTTTGTTTTGTTTTGCTACAGATTCTTGCGTAGCTTCTGCTACACGCTGTGCAGCTTCATTGGCTTTTTGTGTGGAATCAACGAGAGATTCGTTTGCAATTTTTTGAGCTTCTGCTGCTGCTTTTGCTGTCTCTATGGCGCTTTGAGCTACTTTTTGCTCTGCAGCAATAATTTTTGGATCTGTTGGTTGAGCGCTGATAGGGGTCACACCATTTGCAGCCGCAAGAGCTTTTTGACCAGGCTTCACACCACAACTACATGCTACGGGTGGTGTTATATTGCCATACTGCACACTAGTTTGAGCACTTTGTTGTGGAAAGGTAGCAACGCTACCATTAGAATTCACAAAACCACTACTAATATGCTGCTGAGGGCTAGCACCAGGAACAAATCCAGGTTGCATTGCTTGCTGAGGCACCATCGCTTGACCAATGGGCTGCATTGGTGCGCGTTGCATATAAGGATTCACGCCTTGCTGTGGCCATGTCATTGGATAAGCTGGCGGAGCGTAATAAGGATAAAGTGGCGGAGCGTAAGGATATGGAGGTGGCGCTAGTTTTTGTGCATCGTAGTTTTGCCCATTTGATCCTGGTTTTGCGCAGCTAATTGGCGCTTGTGCTGCACTTAATGTGCTTAGAATCACGCTCCATAAAATCATCAATGTAATTTTCATAATCTTTGACACTTCTTTGCTTAAATACCATTGTGGCACCATAGTGTAAAAAAAAGGTTAATAGGAATTCATGACAGTTAAGTTGTAATTCGCTATGATGCGATAAAATATAAATGTCATATAAAAATGCTCGATAAATTTACTCCTCAATTAATTGAAGATCAGCTTTACTCTGAATCAGAATCATTTTTCAAAGCTGATTTGAATAATTCAGCAGCGCCTTATACGGTTATGATGCCACCACCAAATGTGACTGGTTCGTTGCATTTAGGTCATGCTTTAACTTATACATTGCAAGATATTTTGATTCGCTTTAAACGCGCCATGGGGTTTGATGCGCTTTGGCAGCCAGGAACAGACCATGCTGGCATTGCAACGCAAATGGTGGTTGAGCGTCAGTTGCTTGAGCAAGGAATTACACGTCACGACCTAGGTCGTGATGCTTTTTTAGAAAAAGTCTGGCAATGGAAAGAATATTCAGGCAACACTATTGTGACGCAACAGCGACGTTTGCGTATTTCAGCTGATTGGGACCGCTCAAGATTTACAATGGATGAAAGGCTTTCAAAGGCTGTTGTTGAAGTTTTTGTAAAACTTCATAAAGAAAAACTTATTTATCGCGATAAACGTTTGGTGAATTGGGATACAAAACTGTTAACAGCGGTTTCTGATTTAGAAGTTGTGACAAAAGAAGAAAAAAAACCATTTTGGTATATTAAGTATCCGTTGGCTGATAACCCACAAGAAAACATTGTTATTGCGACCACACGACCAGAAACAATGTTTGGCGATACTGCCGTTGCAGTTAACCCAGAAGATGAGCGTTATAAAAAATTAATTGGTCGTAAGGTGCTTCAGCCTTTAACTGGCCGCACATTCCCGATTATTGCTGATGATTATTGCGATATGGAAAAAGGGACGGGTGCTGTAAAAATTACGCCTGCACATGATTTTAACGACTTTGAAATAGGGAAGCGACACAACCTAGAAAAAATTAATGTGCTTGATGAGCGCGCTCATCTAAATGAGGCCACGCCTAAAGCTTACCGAGGCATGTACTGTATTAAAGCAAGATCTGCGGTTGTTGCTGATTTGGAATCCCAAGGATTTATTGAAAAGACTGAAGAGATTACCGGGCCCACACCATATGGAGAGCGTTCTGGGGTTGAGCTTCAGCCTTATTTAACTGATCAATGGTTTGTTGATGCTGCAGTCTTGGCGAAACCAGCACTTGATGCTGTTAAAACAGGTAAGATCAAGTTTGTGCCCCAACATTGGGAAAATACCTATTTTGAATGGCTAAACAATATTCAGCCTTGGTGTATTTCGCGTCAAATTTGGTGGGGACATCAGATTCCTGCGTGGTTTGGACCTGATGGAGAAATTTTTGTTGAGAAAACAGAAGAAGAAGCATACGCAGTAGCACGCAAGCAATTAGGCGAAAATGTGACACTTAGGCGTGAGACAGACGTGCTTGATACGTGGTTTTCAAGTGCTCTATGGCCATTTACAACCCTTGGGTGGCCCGACAAAACGCCAGAACTTAGCCGCTATTATCCAACCAATACTTTGGTAACAGGGTTTGACATTATCTTTTTCTGGGTCGCCCGCATGATTATGATGGGCATACATTTCATGGGCGATGTGCCGTTTAAGACGGTGTATATACATGCGTTAGTGCGCGATGAAAAAGGTCAAAAAATGTCAAAGAGCAAGGGAAACGTAATCGACCCTTTGATCTTGATGGATAAATACGGTTCTGATGTGGTGCGTTATACACTAGCAGCCCTTGCAGCGCCTGGGCGCGACATTAAGCTTGGAGAAAGCCGAATCGAAGGATACCGCAACTTTTGTACTAAAATTTGGAACGTCGCACGCTTTTTAGAAATGAATGATTGTCAATTTGAGAAAGAGTTCACCCCTTCATCAAACACACACCCGATTGACCAATGGATGGCGAATCATCTTGCTGACCTAAAGGACGCAACAATAAATCATCTGAATGAACATCGGTTTGACCTTGCGGCACAAGGTCTTTACCAAAGTTTTTGGTACGTATTTTGCGATCAGTACCTAGAAGCACTAAAAGTGCTGACACAAGGTAACCAAGCTGACACTACAAAAAAAATGGCAATGCAGGCTCTGTTTGATTACTTAAGCTTGTTGCACCCAATTATGCCGAGCATCACAAGCTATTTAGCAAAATATTTCAAAATGCATGAGTGTTTAACAGATTACAAATATGATGAAAAGAAAGTTCATTTTTCTTCTAATCACACAAATACTCTATGGTGCTTAATTGATGAAGTGCGTTCTTTGAAGGGATTATTAAATATTTCCGGTGGTGCCATGCTTACGGCATATATAAAAGTTGAGCCAGAGCTTGAAAATAAATTTGATCCTTATTTAGGTGTATTAAGTTCAATGGCGCGTTTTTCTTCAATTGAATCATGGGATTCAGATACGCCGCCTAGAAACAGTTTACCTTGTGTTGTGCAGGGAGCAACTCTTTATGTAGCCTTTGATACGGCACTTGATACTATAAGTGCTAAAAGTATTTTGTCTCAAAAAAAAGAGACACTTGAAAAAGAAGCACTGCATTTAGAAAAAAAATTACAAAATGAAGCTTATAAAAATGCTAAGCCTGAGCAATGGCAAGAAGATAGTGATTTGTTGAAATTTAAGCATGTAGAAAGCGAAAAGCTAACACATTTTATAGGTTTATTAGAATAATAACCCCAAAGGGTAGGGCATTCTTTAAAATAATACTGAAAATTGCTTGACAAAAAAACGGCGATTGATTAGTTTCAGATCATTGCCTAGGGTAATAAACCCGGGGGTGTAGCTCAGTTGGTTAGAGCGCCGGCCTGTCACGCCGGAGGTCGCGGGTTCGAGTCCCGTCACTCCTGCCATTAATATAATTTGGTTTGTCTGTGAATTATTTTTCCCACGTTATTGATTTAGAACAAGCGCATCTTCGTGGAAGAGCCATGTCCTTTAGTGCATCAAAAGAGCAGTGTGAACAAATTATGGAAGTCTTTGACTTGCTTGGTTTGAAGTCATTTACTGTTCAGACTCAGATTAAGCAGCTAATTAACAAAACGTACGAAGTACACGGGAGTTTGAACGCGATCATTGTGCAGTCAAGCGTTGTTAGCTGCGAGCCAGTAACGACTAGTATTAGCGAACAATTTACCGTAATGCTGATGCCCTCTCAAAAGCGCTTAGATGAATATGAGGAATCACATCCTGATGATGATTGTGATGTATTTGTTGATGGCGAATATGACATTGGAAATTTGGCATTAGAATATCTTTCCTTAACTTTGCCGGAAAACCCAAAGCTTGCAGGGGAAACTGGAGACCACATAGAATTTGATGAGAACGAGAAAGAAGCAAAAGTTTCTCCGTTTTCTGTGCTTAGCGATAAGCTAAAAGATAAATAACACCTTTGAAGGTTAGTTCGACATGCGTGAAGTTGCCCTAGATACTGAGACTACAGGCCTTAGCCATAAGGACGGACACCGCATTACAGAAATAGGATGCGTTGAGCTTGTTCACCGTATACCAACTGGTCGCACTTTTCATTGTTATGTTAATCCTGAGCGAGACGTTTCTCCTGGCGCATCCGCTGTTTCAGGTCTCACTTACGATTTTTTAAAAGATTTCCCGACCTTTTCTTCAATTGCTCAGGAATTTCATGAGTTCATTCAAGAAGCGACTTTGGTAATTCATAACGCGTCATTTGATATTGGTTTTATTAATGCGGAGTTTTCTCGTGTGAATTTGCCTTTCCTTGATGTTAAAGAGGCAATCGATACAGTTGTATTATCACGAAAAAAATTTCCGGGCCAAGCTGCCAACCTTGATGCTTTGTGTAAGCGGTTCAATATAGACCTTTCAAAAAGAACAAAACATGGCGCATTAATTGACGCCCAGCTTTTGTCGGAAGTTTATATTGAACTTATGGGTGGCAGGCAAACAGAACTATTCAAGCCAGAAACTGCTGATAAGCCGGCTACGATTACATCAAACAACGTTTATCGCGAACCAAGACTATTTGCGGTTAATGAAAATGAACTCCATGAACACGAAGAATTTTTAAAGTTACTTAAAGATCCTTTGTGGAAAAAAATATCCTAATGGCATTAGAAACTATTAATGTAGATCCACGCATAGAAGCAGATTCAGCATATGTCACAAATTTGAGTTTGTGCCAAGTTCGCCTATGCAACAATGCTGCATTTCCATGGTTAATGCTTGTTCCCAATACAAATGTTATTGAGCTGGTAGATTTAAGCGAAGCCGAGCAACAACTGTTGATGAAGGAAATTTGCTTAGCTAGCACTGTGATGCGTCAATTGTACAATCCTAAAAAATTGAATGTAGCCAGTATTGGCAATGCTGTGCCGCAAATACACGTGCATGTGGTGGCAAGGTTTGAAAATGATGGAGCATGGCCACGTCCGGTTTGGTATTGCGGCGTAGAAAGCGCTTATTCCGCGGAAGAGCGTGAAAAACAGATTCTTCGCATTCAAAACGCATTTAAATTAGCAGCAATTTGAGGGCAGGCCCCCTTTTGTTCGTGTTTCCTAGTGAGTATTTTGTTTTCCATAAAGCCAAGAAAGATAAGGCGTAGTTACCCTGCCTATGTATTGCATAGCATTACTAAGACTATAATCTGTTCCCTTTGACACCGGTGATACTGGCGCTTTTACTGCATCCCAATCATCAAAAGTGTCGCTGTCATCATCTTCTGTATCTTTGTCGTTATCAGACACAGGCGCACCTACTGTTTGTTTATGTTGCGCTAAAGGATCTTCAACCGTAATTATAGAGTCGTTAGCTCTGACAGGTGCCATCTCAACTAAAGCAGATACAACTGGGATTGGAAGAGGCTTAATGGCTGATTCAACGTCTATAAAGGTTTCATCAAGAATTTGAGCGGCTACCGAACCAGGCTGTTGTTCGTCTGTTTTTTTAAGAGACGTCTGATGATATGTCTCAAGATTATCTTTAGCTAATTTATCAATCCATTGCATATTTTTCACCGATTGCTCAATACTTTTGAAAAGCACCCCGCCAGCAAAACACGCAAGCGACCCAATGATAATGGGCTTGGCATATTTTTCTGCGGCATAATTTAGAAATACGCTTGCTGCTACTCCTCCTGCACCTAAATACAGCAAGGAATTACCTGCTACGTGACTAAATTCTTGCAAACTACTATAAAAATACCCGGGACGTGTTACTTTGCTATCACCATTATTTTGATCAATTTCTAAGGGGTCCCTGCTGTCTACAGCGCTTAAAGGTAGAGAAAATAATAGAACCGCTAAAATTGTAAAAATTTCTTTCATAAAATACCAAAAATAAAAGTTCTATATAATTATGCTATCCATCAATTAAAATGTCATTAAGGTCTGTAGTGCAAAAAAAGCTTTGAACTTGATTCTGGGCATCTTTCATGACAATATGTAGCTTATAAAAAAATAGAAGATCTTAAATGATATTAGTCACCGGATGTGCTGGTTTTATTGGCTTTCATGCTTCTCTTACGCTTTTAAAACAAGGTAAGGAAGTTGTTGGTATTGATAATCTTAATGAATATTATGACCCCATTTTAAAAAACGCTCGGCTAAAGCAACTTCAGGCTTTTGATCATTTTATTTTTTATAAATTAGATATTATCAATAAAGAATCAGTTGTTAACTTGGCTGAAAAACACCCAAAAATTGAATATATTATTCATTTAGCAGCGCAAGCTGGAGTTAGATATTCCATAGAAAATCCCCATGCCTACGTTGATTCTAACGTAACAGGGCACCTGAATATTTTGGAGTTAAGCAAGGCATTGCCTGGGTTAAAGCACCTAGTGTATGCAAGCACTTCGTCTGTTTATGGGGCAAATACAAAAATGCCCTTTAGCGTGGATGACCGCACTGACAGTCCTATTTCCTTATATGCTGCGACCAAAAAATGTTGCGAATTAATGACGCACGCTTATGCGCACCTTTTTAAAATTCCTTCAACCGGATTACGCTTTTTTACTGTTTATGGCCCATGGGGCAGGCCAGATATGGCAGCCTTTATTTTTGCAAACGCTATTTTAAACGACCAGCCAATTCCTGTTTATAATAATGGCGAAATGCGACGAAATTTTACCTATATTGATGACATTGTGAATGGTATTTTGGGCAGTTTAAGCCACCCTCCAAAAGGTGATGTCCCTTACAGTTTATACAATATTGGTAACGACCAATCTGCAGAGTTAATGCATTTTATAGATGTGCTAGAAAAACATTTAGGCAAAAAAGGTGTACGTAATTTAATGCCTATGCAGCCTGGCGATGTTAAAGAAACAATAGCCGATATTGAAGCCACACGTCGTGATTTTGGGTTCGAACCCAAAACGAACATTGAAGTCGGTCTGAAAAATTTTGTTGAATGGTATAAGGAATACTATGGAATCTAAAATTGCAGTTATTGGGCTTGGCTATGTAGGCTTACCATTAGCCGTTGCTTTGGCAAAAAGCTATAAGGTTGTTGGATATGACGTTTCAGAGCACCGTATTCGTGAAATTAAAGAAGGTTATGACCGCACCAATGAAATTGAAAGCGATGTTTTAAAGAAAAGCAGCCTGCAAGTTTCAACAGATGCTAATTCTATGCTTGGCTGCGATGTGTTCATTGTAACAGTACCAACACCGGTTGATGACTCAAATACGCCAGACCTTGAACCGTTGCACAAAGCATCAACAGCGCTTGGAGAAATCATCTCTAAAGGCTCTATAATCGTTTATGAAAGCACAGTTTACCCAGGTGTTACCGAAGATTTCTGTGGATCAATTTTGGAAAAAATATCTGGCCTTAAAGCTGGTGTAGATTTTTATTTAGGCTATTCACCAGAGCGCATTAACCCAGGTGATAAGGTTCATACCGTTGAAAAAATCACTAAAGTTGTTGCCGCCCAAACCCCTGAGATTGCCAAAAAAATTGCACAAATCTATGGAAAAATGAATAACAACAATATTTTCATAGCTAAAACCATTAAGGCTGCAGAAGCCGCTAAGGTTATTGAAAATACGCAACGTGATATCAACATTGCCTTCATGAATGAAATTTCCCTAATTTTTTCAAAAATGAATATTTCTATCTACGATGTTTTAGATGCGGCATCTACCAAGTGGAATTTTTTGAAGTTTTTGCCAGGTCTTGTAGGTGGGCATTGCATTGGAGTTGACCCTTATTACGTAGCGCAAGCATCAAAGTCACTTGGGCATGACCCACAAATGATTTTAGCGGGTCGTTCGATTAATGAATCAATGGCAAATGAATTGGCCGACATCATGACCCAGAGGGCGGGGCGCCCGTTACGGTTGTTAGTGTTAGGGTTAACGTTTAAGGAAAACGTACCAGATTTACGTAACACAAAAGTGGTTGATTTAGTTGAAGCACTAAAAATGCGCGGACACCAAGTAGATGTGCACGATGCCTGCGCAGACCCTAAGGAAGCAAGCCAGTTTTTCAACTACAATCTTGTGCCTGTTTTAACCGTAGATAACCATTATGATGGTGTTGTTGGTGCTGTACCCCATGATTTATATTGTCAGTTCACCAGCGCTGATTTTGCGCGATTTTTAGCCCCCCAGGGCTGGGTGTTTGACCTGAAAGCGATTTGGCGCCACTCTCCACCAGCTGGATTTAATTACTGGACGTTGTAGGCAGAAAGCTTTTAGAAAAGTTAAGGAATTTTTTATAGATCTAAAAATAATAACGCGTAAAGTGGAGTTGTTCCTATGATCAAAATCAATCTTCTGAAAAATCATCCCTACGCCATACCGGCACTTGCAACTATTTGGCATGAAGTTTTAGGTAAAATTTGGATGCCAGAGATTGGAATAGAAGAAATTGAATCTTTATATTATGAAGAGCTTCAACATGATACGCCCCTTACTTACATTGCTCTACATGATCAAATTCCTGTAGGTTCATGCACATTGGAATTAAATGGTGGTATTCAACCAAATTTAGGACCTTGGCTCGGCGATTTGGTGGTTGACCCCAAATATCAAAAACAGGGGATCGGCAAAATGCTGGTTGATGTGGCATTCCAGAAAGCAAAAGCTCTAGGTTTTGAAAAACTTTATTTGTTTGCTTTTGATCCTGCTGTACCCAAGTATTACGAACGACTTGGATGGAAGAAAATAGGCATGGACGAATTTAAATCCCACCCTGTAACAGTTATGGAGCTGGAATTATGAATGAATTTATTCAAATAATCATCCCAAATAAGACACCAAAGCGGCAGACAATTCTGGGTTTGCCCAATCGGTTGCGCCTAAAAACCTTCCCAGCAACTGGCCATTGGCTGATATAAGGATGGTTGCGGGTATGCCGCTAACGTCAAATAGCGATGCAAGCTTATTATGAAAATCGGTGCAGACATTAAGACCTTTTATATTGTGTGCGTTATAAAAATTCCAGATTTTGGTTGCTGCATCAGCGTTACTTTCTTTTAGCTCAGAAGTCGTATAGACGTCTATTATATCTTGTGCATTCACGAATTCGGCAAAAAATGGAAGCTCTTGCTTACATGGGCCACACCAAGTCGCCCAAAAGTGTAATAAGACTGGCTTTCTAGATTCCTTTATATTAATACCCTGAAAATGCCCATCGCTGGACTTTTGCACGCTAATCATCAGGGCAGGGACGTGTATTGTAGACAGCTGTGGAAGAAACCCATGTTCAAGCATGATTTCCATTGCTTTGTCAGCGGGCATTTTCTTGGTAATGCCTTTACTTTTTTTGTCCTCGGTTGCTTTTACAACCTCAGCTTTGTCTTTAGTTTCTCTTGAGTAAATTGGGGATTCGTTATTCAACCAAGCCCAAAATAGTAACGGCGCAACTACGAACATATATGTGCATTTAAAAACTATATGTGTAATTAGAGCAAAGGCTTTAGCGCAGCTCAAGCAGAATATTTATCCACAGAAGTTGTCCACAGATACATAGCCCCTCTGGAAACTGGGCTGTATAATTATTTTCCATAATCTAGATTTTATGCAATCTTAATGTTTAATAGTTCTGATGCGCAAAACTATCCTTGGGTGTATTTAGTTAAATGCATACCCTTCTGGCGCTGCAGCTTCCGCAGTATCCGCAGTAGCTGGTGCAGCGTCTGCTGGTTGCTCTGCTTCGTCAGGATGAGGAGCTTCTGCATCTGGGTGCGCTGCTTCAGCATCAGCGTTTTGAACATCGCCATCATCATGCACAGCTGTCGCCACATCTGCCTGGGCAGCGTTGGCAACTCCGGAAGCTGCAATATTTGCATTCATTCCATTTGGCGCCTGCCCTGCTTGAGGAGTAGACACAGCTGCTGGAGCTCCCATAATAGCGCCCTGCATAGAAGCTATTGCAGATGGGTTATTCATTATTTGGCTGGGCAGTGCCCCATTTCCAACAAGTGAACATGTTTTATCATTACAATAATTTATTGCTGCTGACTTTTTATCGAGAATGAAAATGCCACCTTTGGCATCTGGAACAATATCAAAGCGATGATGTTCACCGAATTGATAAAGGCTAAACCCCACGGCACTTAATATACCTAAAACTAATAACAACATTGGCCCCATAACTTCTCCACGACAAAACTTTTTGCTATACTTAACTACAAGTTATCAGTTAATTATTAATAAATTATCAATTTTATTCCTTTAAAGATTAAGATACGCTTATTTAGAAAGTTCTCGTTATGTTCAAATATTTTCTTATTGTTCAAATTATTTGTAGTTTTGCACTCTCTGCTGCAACGATCACAGAGCAACGTATCAACAAAATTTTGCCTCAGTTTGTACAGTATATAGAGAAAAATATGCCAACATGGGCCATTCCAGGAATGGCAATAGTGATTGTTACCCCAGATAAAGTTTTGTTGAGCAAGGGGTTTGGTACAAGAGAAGTAGGAAAAAATAAGCCCGTTAACGAGCACACACTTTTTCAAGTAGCGTCGCTTACCAAAAATTTTACAGCTTCTCTCGCTGGAATACTTGAAGCAAAAAAATTCTTTTCACTGCAAGACTCAGTTAGGAAATATATACCTGACTTTAAACTGGCCAATAAGGAAGCTTCCGAACACGCAACCCTACAAGATTTAATCAGTCATCGCATGGGAATTGGAAGCTTTGCAGGTGATAGTTTAATGAAAGTCGGGCTTTCAACAAAAGAAATTATAGAAAAAATTCACCAAATTCCATTTGATAGTCGATTTAGAGAAGACTACACGTACAGTAATCAAATGTTTGGCTTCATGGGGTTGGTCATGGAAGAGGTTACACACAAGAGCTATGAAGAGCTTTTAAGAGAATATATCTATCAACCATTAGGCATGACAAGAAGCTCTGCCGGACACACACTTATTAAACAAGAGAATTCACTGTGGAACTCAGTGAAAAGAATTTTTGGATTTGATGAAAATATAGCTCTTTGCCATGATAAAGATTTAGAAGGTAATGCGGTTTGCATAGGGCTCGATCCTTTAGTATATGTATTTCCATCCACTTCAGGCATTAACACAAGCGCAAATGACTTTGGAATTTGGCTTCAATGTCAGTTAAATGATGGAAAGCATAATGGCGTTCAAATTATTCCAGAGGAACACATAAATGCCATGCGCAAATCTGTGGTTAAGCACACAAAAATTAAACCGAAAGATATGCAATTCCCCCCAGAATTAATGAAAGATGTGGGATATGGAATGGGCTGGTTTATGTACGACTATGGGGTTGGAGAAAATACTGCGCATGTATTTGAACATATGGGGGGATATACAGGACAACGAAGCTTTATGTTTATGTGTCCTTCTGCTGGCTTTGCTGTTGGCATTTTAACCAATCTAGGGCATTTCAATTTGAACTTATTTCCGGAAGCCTTACGTAATGTCTTTTTAAATTTCTTCTTGGAACTTGAAGAGCGAGACTGGAGTAAAGAATATTTAGAAAAAAAGGATCAGACTTTTAAAAAAATAATTGCACAAAGATCCAATAAGAAGCTTCAGAGCCCATCTCCCAAAAAAGCTGATAAATTTTATGTGGGCACCTACACTAATGAGCTGTACGGAGAAATGAAAATTGAAGCAACAGAAAATGGGTTGCGGCTTAAAATAAAAGATAATTCATGCAAAATTGTGCACTGGAATGCCGATGAATTTACGCTTAATGGCTGGGAGTTTAACGGCAACATGTCGCGCACAGACCCACACTTTATTGAATTTGGATCAGATGAAAAAGGGCAAACACTCGCTTATGTAAGCTTTTTGCATGAAGGAAGCAATCCTATCTTTAAAAAGATTAGCTAATCGGTGATAGCGCCCATTTTACAGATGTTTGTTGATTAGCATTTAAAGGAAATGTTACACACAATGCATTAAAACCCAGAACGTCTACCACATGTAACTGTGCATCAGCTTGGCATAAAAATTTTTTCAAATGTTCTGGTTTTTGTGATTTTTCTTCGCTAGTTTTTCTGCATAAGAAGGCGCTTTCGGTTTCTTGGACTATTCGCCACTCTAGCTCTGGAGCTGCTAAAAAACGTACACTCCCCTGCCCCAGTTGAGATAAAATAAAAAATTCTTCTCCTCGGATATCACCGTTTGGAGAAATATACAAATCTCGCTTAACCTGTAAAACAGCACCATATAAGTCATTCTTATTTGGACTGCAATTTATTTGGTATTCTCCTGAGAAAAACGCATGACCTTTTTCATGAATAATTTCATTTTTGAGAGTTTGCTTTTTTTTCTGTTCTAGGTGCATGAAATGATTTGAATCGTGCGCATGCACGCTTGCGTCACATCGAGTAAGCAACCGCTGCGCCCTTTCTGACCACTCAAAATCTAAAGCGCCGGTAGATTTTACATACCAATCATGAAGAGTTGTGTTGAGGGTTGTGGGTTGAGTATTGATTAAAATAAATCCTGGCTTAGTTGAGCAGCGAACATATCCCATGGCAACAGGTTCAGGCAGCACCACACGGCTATCAGCCAAGGATAGAGCCATATCTATTAGACCATCACCCAGCACAGGACTACAAAAAGCTTCTAATCGTTGCGTTGCATTGCCAGTAAATGAACTTAATGCGCCATCTCCATGACGGAGGTGCCTAACAATTGGCGCCAGATGAATGATGTAATCATTTAAATAATCAACCTGCCCTGCGTAGAAATGACGAAGCAGCAAACGTAAATCGATTAGATCACGCAATAACAGAACAACAGTTCCGGGATGGCGCGATTGCTGATTAAAATTGTCATCAAGCTGTTCTTGTAAGCATTTATGTAAATTTTCGATCCATTTGCCTAGCTGATTTTGCTCTCCAGGAAGCGCACATCCAGCATAAATCAACCCTTTTAATGCACGAAAGCGACTAATAGGGTCTTTCAAACTGGGGTATCGTCGCTTTAAAAAACGATACTGCTGACCAATTGAGGAAATGAGTTTTTTACGAAACAATTGATTCGCGCTATGAGCAAAAAATTCATAAAACCCCAACCAATTACAAAGACGATATCCTAAAATATCAAGGTTCCAGCTTGGACTTCTCCAGGGTTTATTCGACCACTGACTATTGTTTTCTATCCAATGGGTAATGCACTGCCTTGTAAGACGCCGACTATTATTATCGCCAAGAGTGTGTAGATCGCGTATGAAATCGAAGGTATGCAAGCATACAGTTGGAGGATCCATTTTTGGTTCGGCTAAATTTTTGAGAACTTCAGCTATTGTTAGGGTTGCGCCACACACTTGGTAAAGGCCAGCGCTTAAACTCCTGACATTCCATGCAATAGAAGGCCAGCTGTCTTGATGAATATCTCTAAGCTGCCCATGCACAGATTTTCGCAACACAAAGCCATACAAGTGACTTCGAGTACACCAATCATGCAATATGTTCAACATCAAGTCTGCATTTTTTTATTAACTAATTAAGGGTAGCAAAAAGAAAATTTTATTGAAACAGGCGTGGCGGCTCAATGATAAAAAAATAAAAATTTTCCCGTCCCTTTATATCAAAGAACGGGAAAAAATTAGTTATGAATTACGCAGCTTCTTCATAAACAGCCACAGGAATTCCTGGCTCTGCTTTAGCGTTACCCATTACAATTGTTGTCTGAACACGTTCAACGTTGCTCAGATTTAGTAATGTTTTAGATAGAACATTTTGATAATGCTCAAAGTCTTGAGCAACAATCTTCAACAAGAAATCATCTTCACCACTTATGCGGTAGCATTCACGAACCAAATCGATGCCATGCATAGCTTTTTCAAATGAGCTGAGTTGTGCTTCACTGTTTTCTTTTAGCCCAACAGAAGCAAAAAGAGTGATGTTGTAGCTAAGTGATTTTGGATTGAGGTTAGCTTGGTATCCTTGAATAACGCCACCATCTTCCAAATTTTTCAATCGGCGTAAGCATGGTGGAGCAGATATTCCCACACGCTTTGCTAAATCCACATTAGTCATACGTCCTGACTTTTGTAGAATTTGTAAAATTTTTAAATCAATAGTATCAAGTTTCGTAATCAACGACTTCTCCTTTAATTGATAAATTTTTTTCTATTATAAGACAATTATTGTAAAAGTTAAGAAATTTTTAATTAAATTTCACGATGATGGTGGTAGAAGAAAAGTGGGAACACTGATGACAGATAAATCTGAAAACGCTGATCAGACCAGCTATACCTTGAAAAATGAGATAGAAGAACTTGTTGAAAGAGGTATTGGAAAGAAAAAAGTATCTTCAAAAGTGTTGCTTGTAAACACCATTCTGTTCATTATTTTGCTCTTTTGTGTTGGTAGTTGGTTTATTTATGATCATTTTTCAGATCATAATACAACCCACCGTGAAATCAATTGCTACGTTTCCATTCCAGAAATTGTTGTTAATCTCCGCTCTGTAAACCCTAAGGGAAACATTCTGCGAGCAACCTTTAATTTGCAAATTTATAATAAAGATGACGAAGAAAGAATAAGGAACTTCATACCCATTATTCTTGATCAGCTATTGTCTTATTTGCGCGACCAATCAATAAGCGACCTTGAAGGGCCTGGCCTTGAACGTATGCGAGAAGCAATACTTTTACGCATTAGCAATATTGTGCGACCGATTAAAATTCATCGGGTAATCCTTAAAGATTTTATTATTCAGTAGGCACACATGGAATATACCACAGGAAGAACTCCTTTAAGCATGTCAAACACACTCTCTGATGTTTTAAATCATGAAGACGTAGCCAAGCTTACAGAAAAAGAAAATCAACACAAAAAAATAGCAGCAATTCTTGAGGGTGGAAAAATCCATTCAGAGCGCTTGCCAATTTTAGACGTGGTGTTTGATCGTTTGGTTAGGCTTCTAACAACATCACTGCGTAATTTCACATCTGATAATGTTGATGTAAGCTGTGCACGTGTTACATCCGTTCGTTTTTCAGATTACCTTAATGCTATTCCCCTTCCCAGTTTGATTGGCGTATTTAAAGCTAAGCAATGGGACACTCCTGCATTGATCACTATTGATAGTCAGCTTGTCTATTCAATAGTTGATGTGCTTCTAGGAGGCAGAAAGAGCACACAAACTACCAGTCGAGCAGAAGGACGTCCTTATACAACCCTTGAAAGAAATTTAATTGAAAGACTTATTGCAGTCATATTAACTGACCTAACCAAAGCCTTTTCGCCAATATGCGCTGTTGATTTTCAATATGAAAGATTAGAGACTAATCCTCGTTTTGCAGCAGTAGTACACGAAAAAAATGTCACAATGAAATTTGTCTTCAAATTGGAAATGGAAGACCGAAGTGGGCACTTTGACATTGTAATCCCCTACTCTAGCGTTGAACCCATACGCGATTTACTGATTCAAAATTTTATGGGTGAAAAATTTGGCTGTGATCAAATTTGGGAAGATCATTTGGCAGATCGAATACGTGAAGCTGAAGTAAGTCTTGAAGCAGCGTTACCCACAGAAGTATTTAGCCTAAAAGACGTGTTGAGCTGGAAAAAAGGCTCACAGATTGTACTTTCTTCTGATATGCAAAGCCCAATTCATTTGCGTAGTCAAAATCATCAGCTTCTATTGGGGAAGCTGGGACAAAAGAATGGGCATGTAGCCGTTAAAGTAGATGATATTTTATTTGGTAAGAACGGAGAGATATAATGATGTGGTTAGATGTTGGTATTATTTTCTTGTTGATGATTGCGGTTGGATTTTGTTACCGACTTAGCGATAGGTTGCAGTCTTTAAAAGGTTTCACTACTGTTTTGGCCCCTTCTATTGAGCGATTGACCCAAGTTTTAAATGGCGCAAACCAAGCGATTGGCTATTTAAAGCAAGCAACAGAAACAAGTCAAAAAGGAATAGAAACCTATATTCCAAACGCACAAGCAATAAGCGAAGATGTTGTTTTATTAATTGAACACGCTGATAGGATTAGTTACCGCCTTGATGACCTTATTGTCAAAGCTGGTGAAATTGAAAAAAACCTTCGTCAAACGGTTCTTGTAAGCATGCGCCAAACTGAAAAACAGGCAGAACTTAACCCTGAAATACAAATAAACAAAGCTACTGACCCTAGGGACTTATTCGTGCAACGTGTCATTTCGCGGTATCCAAAAGACGCAGGAGTGACACATACTCCTGTGCAAGAACAAACTCAGAGTCAGTAATAGATGAGAATGGAGTTTATTAACATGTGGATTCCCGCTTTTGCGAGAATGACAAAGACAGCAGTTCTTGCCGCTGTGCTTTCAGCAGCCCCTAGCAATGAAAAGCCCGATGTGGAAGCTTCTAAACAAGAAACAACTAAGCCCCCAAAAGAAGCAAAAATAACATTTGATCCTTTAAATGAAAGCGCGCCAGAAGAAATAGTTCTTTTTCAAGAGCTTGCAAAAAGGTCGAAGGAAATTAATGCAAGGGAAGAAGCTTTAAAGCAGCAAGCCTTGTTATTAAAAGCAGCTGAGTCTTCCATGAATGAAAAACTAAAGTATTTTGATTTGTTAAAACAAGACCTATTAAAAATGCTTGATAAGCTTAAAGAAAAAGATGAAAAGCAGCTTGAAGACTTGGTAAAAGTGTACAGTGTTATGAAACCTAAGCTAGCTGCCAATATTTTAAATTTAATGGATATGCCCATTTTAAAAGAGATTGTAAAACGAATGGGCAAGAAAAAGGCCGCCCTAATTTTGGCGGCCATGGATGCAAAAAAAGTGAAGGATCTTTGCCAAATGTTGGCGAAAGAAAGCCAAAATATCAGTTAGAGTTCTTCTGCCCCCTCAGCTATTCGCTGAACTGAAGAACTACTATCAAATGATGCGCCACCAGTCTCTAGCAAAGGACGATGTGGACCAGTGGGACACATAGCATTTTGAATAAGAGTGTTTAGTAGCGGAAATTCCCATCCCCACATAGCTATTCTGGGAGAATCTGCAGACAAATGTCGAACTCTTTCAGTGCCAAAATCAATTTGTGTATGGGTTACTCTAAAAGAAGGTAATGATTTTGAATCAAAAATATTCGATAATCCTCTGTGCAATTCGCGAAGGTCTTCTACATCAATGTCATCTCCTTGCCCAAAAAGCGCTGAAGTTTTTTTATTAGCATTACCACGCATGTAATTGAAAAATGTAGAGCATGTTGTTTTAAACAGTTGAGCAGCAAGCTCTTCTTTTGCATCAAAAATATCTTCCACTTTTTCTGAGATAGTGAATTGACCTGCTGTTTGATGTAAGGTGATCTCTATCATTTGGCAAAGAACATCGTTATCAAGAATCTCTGGTTGGTATGGTTGAATTCTTTGCCAAATTTTTCCTTTTGGGAAAAGAGCTGCTTTTACTTTTCTTATATATTTATTTGCAATTTGATCAAAATCTATTGTTAGAGCTTTAGGTTGCTGTACTAGAGAAGCTGGCACATAAAATTGCTTGCATAGTGACTGCATTTGCTGACCAAAAACGCCGGCTGCAGCATAATTTAGTGCAGTTAGAATATCACTTAAGTCGACAGTAACCGGCTGTGGCTCACCACTTCTTCTGACCAAAGCAGTAGAGTCACTTGTTGCTATTTTTCTATCTGCATAACGCTTAAACAATTGAAGAACCATAGCCAAATCTTCAGCTTGGTTGCCAGTTAATTGTAACGCTACAATTTCTCTTCTAAGTGTAACGCGACCTGGCGTATCTTTTGCATTTGCTCGAGAGTTAAGTTTTTTAATCGGACTATCAAAACGCCCCCCCTCATTTAAAGCACTGCCTAGATTTTCTTTTGTAGCGATAACATCTACTTCAGATGAAGATGCTGATTGCTTTGATAGTTGTTCTTGAAGCTCTACTGCTTGTTTTTTGTATCTTTCAGCTGCTTTTCTTGATTGCGCATGGTTTAACTTGGAAATATCTTCTTCCATTGCATTTGCACTAAACGCGCTAACAACAAACCCAACAATCAATATTTTTCCAGCTAACAATCCCAAACAAGACCCTATATCACTTGTTCTGGCCATTAAATTCTCTTTAGATAACATCTTCATTCGAAACCTTAACATTTTTCATACTCCATATTTTTGCACGGTTGATAAATACAAGAATTTGTGCAAAAAGTCAATGTAGTACCCTTAATTTTCTTTAACGCATGCTCTCAATTTTGAATATTTCACACTCATACACGCAAGGTGATAATACTTTAAACATTTTAAATGGTTGTTCATTGAATGTTAATGGCGGAGAAGTTGTTGCGTTGGTTGGCAATAGTGGTGCAGGAAAGACCACCCTTTTGCAGTTGGTGGGTCTTTTAGAGCAACCACAGAGCGGGGATATACAAGTTCAAGGACAGTCCACTCGCACGCTGAATGATGAAAGTCGTACCCTATTGAGGCGTCATACTTATGGATTTGTCTATCAGTTTCACCATTTGTTGCCCGAATTTAGTGCTATGGAAAACGTGATGTTACCACAACTTATTGCTGGCGTTAGCAAACAAGCGGCTAAAAACCGAGCTTGTGAGCTGCTGCAGACGCTAGGCTTAGGTCATAGGTTGGAACACCGCCCAAAGCAACTATCAGGTGGTGAGCAGCAGCGAGTGGCCATTGCGCGTGCCCTGGCAAACAACCCCAAAATACTACTTGCTGATGAACCAACGGGGAATTTAGACCCATCAACTGCATCTGAAGTGTTTAGTATGCTAGTAAAGCTGGTCAAAGACCAAGGAATTGCCGCAATTATTGCGACCCATAATCATGCTCTCGCACATTCTATGGACCGCTTCGTTGAGCTTAAAGAAGGCAAATTACATGAGTCACGCTAGTGTATCATTAAAATTAAAACAGATAGCTGAAAGCACGGCGGCACCGCTGGGTACGTTTTTCAAAACAGGGCCAGGTGATTACGCAGAGCATGATCAGTTTATTGGCATATCTGTGCCAAATCTCAGAAAGCTAGCTAAAGAATTTGAACATATTGGCTTAGATAACCTACACGTATTGCTGCATTCAAAAATTAATGAAGAACGCTTATTTGCATTAATAGTTTTAACCAACAGGTACGCAGCTGAACCAGATGCTGTCTATCAGTTTTACATGGATAATATTCAACAGGTAAACAATTGGAATTTGGTTGATGCCTCGGCACATTTAATTGTAGGCAAACATTTGCATAAAAAAGACAAAGACATTTTGCATGCCCTAGCAAATTCAAGGGTTATGTGGGAACGCAGAGTAGCAATTGTTGCAACGTGGCATTTTATAAAAATGAATGAATTCGAATGGACGCTAAAATTGGCAAAGATATTGCTTACGGATTCTCACGATTTAATTCATAAAGCGGTTGGGTGGATGCTACGAGAAATTGGTAAAAAAGACGTTGAACCATTAAAAGCATTTTTAAAACAACACGCTGCAACCATGCCCCGCACAATGTTACGCTATGCAATTGAAAAATTCCCTGAAGTCGAACGGCAACATTTTTTAAAGCGTACTTAACACTTTTCTCATGTGTAAGTGAGGAATGTTTACTTCCATAAAATACTCACCTTCGGGTACATATCCTTTTTTTGTATAAAAGGGCACGGCGTACTCACGCGCATGGCAATGAATAGATTGGTATCCTTTTTCGATTGCATAACTTTCGCAAAAATCAACCAGTTTTGAACCTATGCCTTGCCCTTGCATGCATGAGTGCACAGCTACTTGTCGCATTTTACAAGCAGACTGTTCTGGCACTAAACTAGCCGTGGCGATTAGCTTATTATCACTGAATCCAACTAGGTGTATGTGATGTGCTTCTTTTTCAAGTTCTTCCGGGGAAAATACTAGTCCTAGTGGGGTACGTAATACTTCTTGTCGCAATGCGACTGAAGCTTCATAATCTGATGTTCCGTAAGTAATAACTTTAAAAAAGATAGAGTTCATTATTCCACCAATAATGCCAACGCTTGAGTAAGTTGTTTTTGGTCAGCTTTTTCCAAGCCTCCAAAAAATTGCGCATCAACTGCTTCAACAATTGGTACCAGTTGCTGAATCAGTGCCCTACCCTTATTTGTTAGATGTGTGACTTTGGTACGAGAATCCTTAGGGCTTTCAATTCTTGTAATGAATTCTTTGTCACCAAGCGTATTCAGCGCTTTAGAAACAGTCATTTTATCAAGCTTTGACATTTTCACAAGCACCGCTTGGGTTGACTGTTTATGATGTTCTTCAATCCACAAAAGAATTGCCATAAGCACAAATTGCGCGTGAGCAACGCCGTAGGGTTCAATAACTTTTTTAATTAATCGCTGCCAAACAACCGTTGCTTGCCACAAGCAAAAACCTGGGCTGTGCTGTGGCCTCTTCAAACTCGAAAGACGTTTTGGCCATTTGGGCAAGTGCCTGCGCTAAATGCGTTTTGCATAAATCAATACCCCACCCAGAATTTTGTGGCGTAATTGATGTAATATGTGTATATATGTCGCCGAAAATTTGGCAATATCTTTTTCTAAAAAGTGTCCCTTTATTTCCTTCTTTTTATCTTCAAGTTTTTGAAGAAGTTGTTCGTACCACACAACAAACGTTTCGCTTAGGTCTCGCACTTCCAAAACCTCCCAGCCTGATTCGTACAACTGCTGTTTTATTTTTTTCATTGAAACTGGTCGCATAGGTTTTCCAGTCAGATCAAGTAATGGTTCGGTGGTTTCTTCTACACTGTAATCAAAAATCATTAAAAGGGCGCCTGGTTTAGAAACCCTTGCTAATTGGCGCAGCACTGTAACTTTATCTTCAATTGCGTACAAAACATTGAATAGGTATACAAATGAAAAGAAGTCTCGATCAAATTTCAAACTGACAGACGCGGCATCTACGGAAGAAAATTGAACCTGCTTATATTTGCTTTTTGCATAGTTAATAACAGCTGGGTCTATATCTATACCCCAGACATGTTTGAAGCCATTTTTTACTAAGTAATCAGCTGTTCCTCCAAAACCACAACCAACATCTAAGCAATTGCCATTCAAAACTTCTGAAGCTTCCTGTTTTATTTTGGTTATAACCATATCAACAGCCTCTCTATCACCCGCGTGAGTAAAATCACCCCCGCGAAGCTCTGAAAGCATTAACCTTGCTTCATTCAAATTAGAAACAACTGGCTTAGAGGAAGGCCACAAGAAATATCCACCTATCAGTAGAAGCAGAAAAGGCACTGTGTACAAAAGCTTTTTCATATGATTATCTTTTTTGAATAAGGGCTAATTGTACTAATGTATCCATCTGTAGAGAAAATTTGTCAACAATCTTTTGTGCAACTAGCGCAATCCATAAATATTTTAGCATTCCAGTCACTGTTATAGTGGTTGTGAGGCGAAGTCCATTTTTTTCAACATGCATTTCGTGTTTACCATACATTTTTGCACCTAAAAACTTGGTGCAATCGGTAAACATTTTTTCATGTGCAATTTCGACAAGGGAAATTTGTACTGCAGGTGCACCTTTGGGCTTAAGCGTGAAGACACTGCCAACTTTAAATGGTTGATCAAGTTTGCAGTACTCAAGGTCAGCATTCCAAAGCGACCATTTATTGATGTTGGTCCACAAGGTCCATATTTGTTACGCTGAAACGTTTTGATAAACTTTGCTGTGTGAACGAATCCACATATGTAGCTCTCCTTTTATTGTATGTGAGTTTACTATATATGTTTATGCAGTTCCTTTCAATAGAAGAATTAAAGACTGCCGTTCCGCAGATATTCTCTTCGATTCGAATAAGTCATTTTTAGCAGATGACCTTATTTATTGATAATTTTCCTAGGGTTAAAATAGGGACAATGAGACGGAGGTTATCTCTTCCAAAGTTGTAGGTGTGCGACAAACCGGACAAAATTGGTTACCCATTAACCATTCTGTAATTTCAGGACAGTTAAACAAATGTCCACAACGTGTTTGCTTTGGTTCAATAAAGGTTGGATTAAAAGAATTTCTCTCTTCATGAGCTTGTTGCATCACTTTTAATTCTTGAAGCATTGAATAGGATACGCTCATCACTTCCCTATCAGATTGATCCGCTAAAGGAACTAACATTCCAAATAACTTTTCTTGCTGGTCGTAAAGAGACTGATTTTGATCAAAAATGTCTTTTGTCAGCTGGTAGGAATTTTCCAAAAGAGTTTTCTGCTTTTGAAAATTCCCTATCATTTTTTCTTGTTGTCTTATCACTTCTTCTTGTTGATTTATAGTTTGTCTTTTTATTACTTCTTCAAGACCCCTTCTAAGAGCAGATATATCATTGATAAGAATATCATGCCGACATTTCTTCTCTTGCTGTGCTACCTCTGTTTGTTGAATTTTTTGCTTGATTTCTGGCTGTTGATTGTATTTTCCATAAATCGTCACACTGGCACTATTTGAGAGATCACTAGCAGAAGCCGTCCATAAAGAACCACCTGCAACTATCGCTCCTACAACACTACCGACAACTGATCCTGATCCCCAAAAGAATGGATTACCCAACTGAAAATCGGAAACATACGTCACCTGATACAGTCCTTCAGCTGGATTAACTAATTGACGATTAAAATATCCTCTTCCTTCAATTTTTTCTTCAACATGTGTAAAAGGAGCTTTAAGAGGATACTGAAATGTTTTACTTGTTCTTCCCAAAACATCCGAAAAAACTTCCTTCCATAATACGCAATCCCTCTGATCATTGATCATTTCTTCTCTCATTTGCTGCAGCTCAAATATTTCTCTTTCCAAGTAACATCTTTCTTCTTCTTTCCTTTGCAATAGTCTGTGCATTTCTTCTTGTTGTAAAAAGCTTGTTGTGTGCAACTTAAATCTTTCCATCTCTTTTTCAATGTGGTTTGTTTGAGTTGCTATCTCTTCTAATGTTTTTTCATAATATTTTAAGCGTAAGAGTAAATTCCGTTTGTGCTGCAGTTGTTATTTCACTAGTCATTCCCCTCATTACATCTTTCAAAAGAAAACTCATGCGATCGTTACCAAGAAAATTAATGGCATCTCTTTCTATTGGCGGAAGTGTTTGTAAGTCTTGTAGCAACTCACCGCTACTTTCTCCATTATCAAGAACATTAATTACCCTTAAGTTTCTTTCAAGGTTAAACAGACGACAAAGAAACGCCATCTCCTGTGACGAAGATTGTGAAAATTCCCTAATAGTTGCTCCAAACCTTTCCAAATTTCTCCTTTCTTCTTTATGAGAGCTTTTTTTATTGGCAACAAACATTACAGAAGGATTAGCAGTATCTGTTTTAAAAATACTATTCAGCATTGATAATAAGTTTGTAAAAAGAGATCCGCGTCCCCATTGCATATCTGTATCTCTAAAAATTGCTGTACATTTTATGGAGCGTGCATTACATGCAATCATCTGCATGATTATCGATGTACAAACTGTCGATTCGTCCTCACGTGTATCTGCAAAACCTGGACAGTCACAAAAGGTCAAGGATTGATCACCAAGTGTATATAGTGAAGGATACATTGTGACTGAAAAAG
Source organism: Candidatus Odyssella sp. (assembly GCA_020726185.1). Classification (GTDB taxonomy): domain Bacteria; phylum Pseudomonadota; class Alphaproteobacteria; order Paracaedibacterales; family CAITNM01; genus CAITNM01. The sequence goes on from DYTB01000002.1 coordinate 43,136, forward strand.
CTCCATGGCCTATTCTAGGTCCAGCTGTGTCTTCATCTGGCTCTATGAGATAACTTCCAAAATTACCTCTATTTTCTCTTAACTTACTTCCTAATAAGTAATGAATGAGCGTACTTTTCCCCGACCCTGTATTGCCTACGATAAAGACTATATTTTTTCCTTTTGCTTGCTCAATTACTGATTGTGATTGAATCAATATTGTTTTGAAGCGCTCCACATCTATTTTTCTTTCCAAAGCAGCGCCAAGCATCCCAGCTAGCGCAGCTCCCTGGCTATGGCCTGTAAAAACTACGGTTGCTTTACGTATATCAGATGTAAAAGACTGAAATGCAGCATTACCCTTTAATCCATCAAAGCTTCCGGTTATTTGCCATACTGGTATCTTCGTAGGTGCTGCGACAACTGCCTGACTAAGTATCTGTTGATGATTGCATAACATGCATTCTATTTTTCCGCGCGAACCACTACGTTGCTTGAGTACCCCCGATGGCACTCGTTACAACGTGTACTTTTTTCTTCTATGCCCTTATATCGCGTTAAAAACTCTTTAACAGCAATCTTGGGAACTGCCTCAACGATAAACTTCTCGATATCTCTTTTGGTTCCTAAACTCTCTCTCATTATACTAAAATCCGAGATTAGCATTGTGGCAATTTCTTGAATTTCTTGTGAAAAAAAACTTTCGATATTAATTCTTCCCAAAGTACTTATAATGCTATCAAGTTCTTGCTGTACTTTTTGCTGCTGACAGCTTTCTTCTTTGATAAGAATTCGATTAATGAAGTGGTTAAAACTTCTTAAGCCCTGATAAATTCCTGCCCCTTGTTGATCTAGAGGTAATATTTCTCCAAGATTCATTAATATTTTTGTGCCAATAGAAATGGGATAGTGCCATTCTTCGCTCCCTGCATCCCTTCGCATCTCTTCTGTCGAGTAAAGAGAAGAAAGTGCTAAAAATAAAGTCATGAGTAATTGGTAAATCATTTTTATCCCATTCATAACTTTTCTCCTTTCTCAAATTAGATTTTATATCTCTCTGCAATATTTTTAGCCGTAAATAATTTCGCTAAAATCACGACGCAAAAAGTGTTTAAGGCATTCTATCGTTTCTGCAGGGTATGGCATGCTGTCTAGAGAATAGAAAAAGTCAAAAAGTTGGCACCACATATACAATTTAACCCGCTGAGAAGCATCCTCTAATCTCTCAATATCTTCACCTTTTCCTTGCATATAGAATTTGATAAGAGTGTTTCTTGTGCGTACTGCGATATCGTATAATTACTCTGGTAGCATCCCATCAACTGCTGCAAGCTTTAGCCATACTGATTCTAAAAAACAACCTATCTCTTTTAATGGATCGGCATCATGTTTAAAGGATTCCATTGCGGTACTATAGTCAATAAAAGTTACACTATCTGTTTCACCGTCATAAAAAACATTCCCAGTATGAGCATCACCATGAATCAGGGAGGTATTTCTTAAAAACGCTGTTTTTAAATCGTTGTCTTTTTGCATAATGTGCTTACTAAAATTATCGATATTCATTAGAAATTCATAAAACAGTGTTGTTATTCCTATTTCATTTGTAATCACTTGTTGATGAAAATTAAAAAGATGTCTTTTAATTCTTTCTGTTGTTGCTTCGTACGAACGTGCAACAGCAAGCAAAATCAAATTTTGTTCTAAAACTCTCTCGGTGTGCTTATGCAATTGCGCAAATGCCATGGCCGTACGGCTAATAACCCATAAAAATTTCTCTAAACCGCTCTCTTCTGCAGTGGTAATAATTGCAACATAGTTATCGATGCTATGCCCAGATGCGCATTCAGAAACCATAAACATACGTCGTTGCTGAGCATCTTCTTGATGATATAAAGCTACTTTTTCTAAAGGAGTAAACTTGAAAATAACTGAACCGGGCAAAGTACTAACAAGATGCTGCACATAGATAACACTGGCACTCTCATTAAAAGAATCTAACAATAGCTCATCTGTGCGATTAATCTTAAAAGCTTTTTTCCCAACACTACCATTAACCAATCTAACAAGTGTCCCTTGCTGAGGAGGAGTTTCTGGGTCCTGCTCTTCTAATAAGTATCCCTTACCATAGACGCACTGATAAAGTTCACTTCCAATAGGTGCTGCTCCCTGCACAGAAAAATCATCAAAAGTACTAAGTTCAACATCATCAGCAACTTTATCTAGAATGCGTTGATAATCTTTTTCTTTTCTTTCTTCAATGATTCCTTTCATAGAATTTATAATCCGAACCTGAATGTTTGCTGGCTGTACAAAGCTATCCTTTTGTTCAGCTGCAGAAATTAATAAAGAAGAAAAAAATATACAATATACAAGGAATATCCATAGTTTTATGGTTCTCATATTTTTCCATATTTTTAAGAAAGATTGCATATTATCGTATAATTTAAGCTGAGCACATACCACACACAGAAACAAACAGCGCTTTGTCATGGATTGGTCATCCTAAATGATTTCTTTAATTGTAAAAAACGAGAAAAAAATAATATTTTCTCTAGATGTTTAGTTCCTATAACAACTGGATCAGCAGTGATCTGATATCTTTCTCGGTTTTTCACCTGGCTGAGCATTCTTGCATAGTGAGTATGTTAAAAACATTGGGGGGATTTTTGTATTGATGATTTTTATGCCCCCATTTGTATCCCCATATGCCCTCGGATGTCAACAAACCTTACTGATCAACACAGGACAACAAACAGCTTTATATTCAGTCTGTGCTTATGTTTTTTGAATGTTATTGGATTTTAATGAATGATAAAATGGCGGAGAGGAAGGGATTCGAACCCTCGATACGTTTAACCGTATACACGAATTCCAATCGTGCGCCTTCAACCGCTCGGCCACCTCTCCAAAGGATTATTGAAGAATACTTGATTTTTTTTTGTGCAGCAAGGGGATGCGCACAGCTTTTGCTATACATTCACTAAGAAAAACAGCACCAACTGTTGTTAGGAATTCCAAGGCGTGACATTACTATTCTTAGGTTAGCAGTAGCATCGTTAAGATTTCCTCTAATAGCAGGAGAGTAGCAATAGTAAAAAGCTCTCATCCTGCGTAATTCCAGATTACTTTGTATACATAATTCAGTAATAAGATCGAGTTTTCCTGCTAATAAGTCACCATCCAGCAATTCAGGAGATTGCCCTAGTGTATTAATCACAAAAATATTTTCTTCTCTTACATCTCTTAATGCATCATCACCAGCTGTTACAAGGCTTTTTAAAGATTCTAGCTTTAGGTCTTTTTCACCAATTGCAGCTGTTGCTTCATCTCTTGATAGATACTGAGTCAAAGAACCGATAATACGATCATGAAGTAATACAGACGAATTAAAAGTACTATTAGTTTCCCGTTTTCTTGTAACTAACAATCCAGCATCATCAGTATGGGTTTCAATTTTTGAGATAGTTATACTCTCAACAACAAAAGGGAAATAAACTTCTACGCGGTTTCCAAATAAACGACCAACTTTGTATCCGCAATTTATAATATTGTATTTTAATGATGCTTTATTTTCTAAGTTTATAAGGCCATCAAAGCCCAAATAAAGGGTATCTTCACCTTCAGCCGTTGGAATTATTTTAAGTGTTTGAAAGCGTTGCAAAAGCGCTTTTTTAACTTCTGAAGCGTAGCCTTTGCCTTGATGAGCTCTATGGTATTTTCCATCTGTAGATAAATAGCATTTAGTCTCATGATTGTCATGAAAATTATGAATATCAATAAGACCAACAAGAGTCTCAGAATCTTTCAAAAATGCTCCGTAATAAATTTTTTGGAGCTCTCGATCTTGTCTTAATGTGCTGATTTCTGTTGAGCTGCCAAGAATAAGTTCTTGCGTTAAAAGTGAAGCTTTTGTATCTGTTTTGATAATTTCAACAAAGCTAGAATCAGAAGCATTAACAGCTTTTGCCGCTTTATAGTCAGAAGGAATTAGTGGGCGAACAGACATTTTTTCTGTTTCAAAACTCAATTTGCTTATTAACGAGGAAACGGCTGCAGATGAAACATCTGCCAATTCGACAGCTGCGTTTAAATTTAAAAAATTAAGAAAAGCAAATACGTAAAATAGTTTGTTCATTAGAAATCAATTTTTCATCTTTTTAGTTACACATTTTGCTTTATGTTTTAAATTTAAGCAATAGATTTATCGCTCTAAAACAATGTTTTCTGTTCTTTAACGGGCTGCACGCGAACTTTTCCATCAGCAAAGTGAATGTTCGCTTCTTTCATTGTTTTTAGAGTCTGCGCAGATCTAACAACCCCCTTATCACCTTCAACTAAACAGAAGCCTTTTTCTAAGGTTCGTTGGTAAGAATTTTGACTCAGTAACATTGATTGCCACTTCAGGGCTTGTTCTTTTTCAAAAAAAGAGTTTGCAAAGGTCGTTGTTAATGGCTGAATAGCTTTTTCTAGTTGCTGTTCTGCCTGTTCAACATTCTTAAGGGCCGATGGAATTTTTATAGCGTTTAAAAGGTGCTGCTGACGTTCCAAAAACACCACGCTGGAGCGTACATAGCGTTCAAACCATTCATCTAGCCGTTGGTTTTTTTCAAGTACAATTGACGGTAAATCAGGAATTCTGCGGCTTAGATTTTCCAGCATTAACTTGTAGCGTTCTTGGGTTTGCAATGTTATTCGCTGCAACCTAGTTTCTGATTCACTAATAAACAGCTTTAAACTTTGCTGGTCAGGCGTAGCAAATTCAGCAGCCGCTGTGGGCGTTGGTGCGCGCTTGTCAGATGCAAAATCAATTAAGGTTGTGTCGGTTTCGTGGCCAACTGCGGAAATAATAGGAATTTCACTAAATGCGGCAGCACGCACAACATTTTCTTCGTTAAATGCCCACAAATCTTCAAGGCTGCCACCACCACGGGCCACAATTAGCACATCTGGTCGTTGAGCTAGATTATTAAAGCCTTTGATTGCTGCGGTTATTTGATCAGATGACCCCGGTCCCTGCACCAACACTGGCCAAACCAAAACATGACAGGGAAAGCGATCACCAATTCTGTGTAAAATATCACGAATCACAGCACCCGTTGGCGAAGTGATTACACCAATGGTACTGGGGAATTTTGGTAGTTCACGCTTACGGTCAAACAAACCTTCTTTTTGCAATTTAATTTTTCGGTCTTGCAAAATTTTAAGTAGGGCCCCCTGCCCTGCAGCTTCGACGTGGCTAATAACCATTTGGTATTTTGAACGTCCGCCGTAGGTGGTCAGTTTACCAGTGGCTATAACCTCTAGCCCGTCTTGAAGAGGGGCTGTGGTTTTTGTTCCACGCCACATAACGGCATCGAGCACACAGTCAGCGTCACGCAGGGCAAAATATGCGTGACCAGAGCTGTGCAACTTAAACCCAGAGATTTCACCACGCACGCACACTTGCGCGAATTGCGATTCAACCGCTCGCTTTAAAAGCTGGGAAAGCTCAGAAACAGAAAAAACCGCTACATTTTCAGCTTGGGCGTACACATTAACCAAATAATTTGAAACTTTTATTATAGTCATAGCACAAATTCCTCTTTATGTTTCCATTAAAAACCTGCAAACTACCCCGATGCCTTACGATAATTTTTTTGAGCAAGAACTAAATGTTTTAAAATCAGAGGGACGCTACCGTGTCTTTGCTGATTTAGAGCGGCATGCCCATAATTCACCTGTTGCAACGTGGCATTCTGCCAATGGACCCAAGTCGGTAGTTGTTTGGTGCAGCAATGATTATTTAGGTATGAGCCATCACCCCAGCGTTATTGAAGCGGCGGTACAAGCAACTAAAACATATGGTGCTGGTTCTGGTGGCACGCGTAATATTTCAGGCACGGCCCATTTACATGTAGAGCTTGAACGTACCATTGCGGACTTGCACGAAAAAGAAGCTGGATTAGTTTTTACATCTGGCTACGTAGCCAATGAAGCTGCATTGTGCACCTTAGCTAAAGGCCTGCCTAATTGTGTGGCATTTTGCGATGAAAAAATTCATGCATCCATGATTCATGGCATAAGCCACAGTCGTGTACCCAAGCATGTATTTTCTCACAATAATTTAGATGAATTACGCAAACAGCTAGAGCAATATGACAAAAAGCAACCTAAGCTGATTGCTTTTGTTTCTGTATATTCCATGGAGGGAGATTTTGCCCCCATAGAAGTTATTTGCGATTTGGCTAAAGAATACAATGCCCTAACCTATTTAGATGAAGTACACGCAGTTGGCATATATGGCAAGGGCGGTGCGGGTTTGGCCAATGCGCTTAATCAACAACACCGCATTGATGTTATTCAAGGAAATTTTGCAAAAGCTTATGGCGTGATTGGTGGCTACATTACTGGGTCAAAATCCCTAGTTGATTATGTGCGCAGTTTGGCTTCGGGTTTTATTTTTACAACATCTCTTCCGCCTATGGTGGCAAGCGCTGCAACAACATCTATTAAAGTATTGCAAGAAGCGGATGACCTGCGCGAGAAGCTTTGGGATAATGTTAACTTGTTAAAAAGCCTTTTGGCTAAAACACAAGTCAATTACCACAATACCCCAAGCCATATTGTGCCAGTGGTTATTGGTGACGCCAAAGCCTGCAAAGACTTTACCGATGCACTTTTACACGATTTTGGTATTTACGTACAACCAATCAATTACCCAACTGTCCCCAGAGGGGAAGAGCGCCTGCGCCTAACGGTAACACCGTTTCATACCAAAGAAATGATTCATGATATGGTCAATGCCCTTAATTCATTGTGGGGCAAATTCTTTATGAAAATGGCTGGGTAGATTACTTCGCCAATTCAACAACTAAGCTGTTTCCAGAAACTTCCACAACCTTAACTTTTGAACCAGTTGGGAGATCAGGCCCTGTTACTGTCCAGTGGCCATCTCCAATTTTCACACGCGCTTGTCCGTTTGTGATTGGTTCTTGAAGGGTGATCGTTTTATTGATCATCGCTTTTTTCATGTTGTTGACTAAAAACTTAGGTTCTTTGTTTTGGAACTTATAGCCAAAAAAGCTAACTACCAAACCAAGCACCAAGAAAATGACAATGGCAGGAGCGCCTGAAAAACCTAATAAGTATACAAGAACAGAGGTAAGCAAACCGCTAATACCAAACCACAACATAAATATGCCTGGAAACATTAGCTCAAACGCTAGAAAGGCCACGCCTAAGCTCATCCACTGCCAAGCAGCCATATTCATACAAAAATTAAACATCGCATCCATAAATTATCTCCGTTAGGCTTTCTTTGATTTTGGGTTTGAATCGGTAGCGTCTAAAAGCTCACGAATTCCTTGAATTGAACTTAGCATATTCGTAGCTTCATAAGGTAGCATAATCACCTTCTGATTTGGTGAGCATGCAAGGTCTTTGAATGCTTGAACGTAGCGTTCAGCAATGAAATATTGTAATGGCATTGGTCCACTAGTCTTGATAGCATTTGACATTGCGATAGTAGCGTTTGCTTCTGCTTCTGCTAAACGTTCACGACCATCAGCTTCACGGCGCGCAGCCTCTAACTTACCTTCAGCTTGCAGAACAGCTGCTTGCTTTTCGCCTTCAGCTTTTAGAATTTCAGATTGACGCTGGCCTTCTGCTTCTAAAATTGAAGCACGTTTTTCGCGTTCTGCTTTCATTTGGCGCCCCATGGAATCAACCAAATCTTTAGGAGGCTTAATATCTTTAATTTCAATACGAGTCACTTTTGTGCCCCATGGGTGTGTAGCACCATCAATTACAGACAATAAACGCGCATTAATTTTTTCGCGACATGACAGCAATTCATCTAAGTCCATTGACCCCATAACAGTACGAATGTTGGTCATAGTTAAATTTAAAATTGCAACTTGAAGGTTAGTCACTTCGTATGCTGCTTTAGATGCGTCAAGAATTTGATAAAAGATTACCCCGTCAACATTCACGACTGCGTTGTCTTTCGTAATAATGTCTTGCGATGGAACTTGTAAGACCGATTCCATCATATTTATTTTTGACCCAACTGCGTCAACGAAAGGAATAATTAGGTTCAGACCAGGTTTTAAGGTTTGAATGTAGCGACCAAAACGTTCAACTGTGTGTTCATACCCTTGTGGCACAACGCGTACTGATCGTATTAAATAAATACCAACCAGCGCAGCAACGCCGTAAATTACGTATTCCATTGGAATTACCCTTACTTTTTTGCCAAGGTTACCATAACCATGATTTTTTGGCACCTGTTACCTTTATAGTTGCAAGCGTTGCATTGTAGCGTCCTATACAGCCACCATCATATTCAATGTCTTCCTTTAGTTTTTTCATATAAAGGTAAACAGGTTCGGTTGTGGCTTTGTAATAGGGTTCTCCGCGGATTCTATCACCACTAAACATAGAGATAAGCTGACGCTTCGCTAAAAATATTCCACAATATTTTAGGCATCTTTCTATTGTAGCGTTGGAATCTCCCTCAACAGCGTCTTCTGAAGCAAAAAACTCTTCTTGAAATACGTCTATGTCAGTAAATGTTTTGATTTTTGCGCTTAAGGCAAGCCCCTCGTCGCGTTTAAGTTTGAAATTGGCGTAGCGGTCTAATATGGAATTCATACTTTTCATATGTTCAATAAGACGTTCACGACCTGCAAATTGTGTGGTTTGTGATAATGAGTCCATTTCTTGTTGAGTATAGATTTTGCATACTGACCACTCCCTTAGGCAATATTCTATATCACCCAGATAAGATTCAATTTCAGACAGTTCGCCACAGGCCCATATGCAAGGCCATAAGGAAAGAAGTACAAAAACCTTATCAATCATTACCTATTTGAGTAACTATATTTAGTGTAAGGAGTAATTAATGAACAAATAGTAAATATTGTGAAAAATATTTCGCCTCTTCTACGTGCTGTCACTTTTGCGTAGATTAAAAAAACAAAAAGACTTAACATGCGAAGTTAAGAATCAACGTCCACATTAGTGTTTTATGCGCAATCAAACTCCGCCAATAATTACTCAAGCAACCGGAAAGGCTTTGCGCCTAAAGGACAATTGCTTTGCAGAAGTAATAAGCAGTAGTGGCGATACAGAACTGCCGTTTTGCCTTCCGGGGGAAGAAGTTGAGTTTGAGCGAGTGCAATACCCAAGGCGCACCAATACGTATTTCAAACAAGTACTTAAGCCATCTAGTGAACGACAACCCGCAGCATGCAAACATTTCACCGCTTGCGGGGGGTGCATACTACAGCACGCTAGTGAAGGCTTTTATAAAGAATTCAAAACGGCGTTGCTGACTCAGGCATTTTTAGATAACGACTTGAACCCTTATGTTATTGAACCTATTAAAGTAGTACCACCGGCCCAACGGCGCAGGGCGAACCTTGAAGCTGTCAAAAAAGGTGATAAGCTTTTTATGGGCTTTCACCGCCTGCAAAGCCACCAGATTATTGATATGGAAGAATGCCCGGTTTTAACGCAACCGTTGCAAGACGCCCTGCCCCTTTTGCGCACAGCCTTAGAAAACCTGCTTGAGCCCTTTCAAAAATCAACAATTTTTATTTTAGAGCTAGAAGGCTTAGTAGATATTGCCATTGAAGTTCAAGGGATGAATCAGCTAACTGAAGATCAACGCACTCAGCTAAGCGCTATTGCTGAACAAGCTAAGTGGAATAGGCTGCAATTTAGGCATCGCAAGATGTATGACGTGCTATGGCAAGTAGCACCTATGACAACTAAATTTGGTCAATTAACTGTACCGGTCGATCCTTGGGCGTTTTTACAAGCAAGCAGTCTGGCGCAGGGGTGGATGCAAAACATTGTGACGCAAACCCTTGATAAAGCAGGTCAGCAAACAAAGCTGTTAGATTTATTTTGTGGGCGAGGCACGTTCAGTGGCGTTTTGCTAGACTACGGACCGGTAGATGCGTTTGAAGGCGCGCCTAAAGCTATTGAAGTGCTTACAGAAGCAGCCAAAGATTTTCCATTATCTGCATACGTACAAGACTTGTTCGAAAATCCTTTAGATACAAAAACATTAAATGACTATAGTATGGTGGTGATTGACCCTCCGCGTGCCGGTGCTGAAAAGCAAATACAGCAACTAGCCCTAAGCAAGGTACCGTTGATTATTTATATTTCATGTAATCCCCATACGTTTGCCAGAGACGCAAAAGTTTTGGAAAATGGCGGATACACCTTGAAAGTTGTGCACCCAGTAGACCAATTTTTATGGGCTGCTCATTTAGAAGTAGTTGGAATTTTCAGAAAATAGAATAGCCATACTACATACTAAATGGCGAAAATGCATAAACTCCTTTCATTTTATTGCTGAGTAGTTCAAAATTTTTATATGGACTACTGACCTATGAAAAGGAATACGTATGAAATGCTTGCGTTTAGTCTGTTTAGTTTCTTTGATTATTCCCCCTATTTTTGCTACTGCAGGTGACGGCAGTTGGGAAAATTTATATTCTCTTGATGAAACACCAAAACCCACAAGTAGCAGTAGGCATGGAGATGATGATAGCGATGATTCAGATACAGAAGTTTCCGTAACGCATAGAAACGATAAAATTGCCGCCATTCAGCTTTCTTTGCTTGATACACGCGTTCGTCTTGAAGCCATTTTTAATGCATTAAATTGTGAACAGCCGAATATAGATGAGGCTATCGTTGCACTGAGCCATTATCAATGTTTGCTTATCGCCAAAGTTCCCACTATGTTGCAAGAGCTTCAGCGCATTAAAGAACTGCAGGACGCATCAGCGCAATCCAATGGAGATAATGAAAAAGAAGATGAGCCTAAATTCTAACTCTTAGTCCACTTTGCAGCCATTAGCAGCGGGGTGTACAAATCTTCTTTCATGCTGATAGTGACGCTTTTTTCTTCCGCAGCAGTTGGGGCACATGATGTGAATTTTATTTTAGGAGCATTACGTATAATTGCTAGGGGGGTTTGTTCATCCCCCTCTCCCATCATGAAAACAGCAGAGGTTGCCAATGCATCAAGAATATTGATTTGAGTTACATGTAGCAGGTTTCCATAAATATCTGGCTTATTAACATAAGAATGCAGCGGTTCAAACCCACACCAACCCAAGGTAATTCCCGTAACGCCCCGACGCATTGGGGTTGTATGACTATCGGTAATAATAACCCCTAAGTTTTTTATGGAAAATTTAGTAGTCAAATGTTGCCAAATTGTGTGGGCAACAGCCTGCACGTTTTGGGGGTACAAAATATACATCCTATTGCTATTTGATTCATCAATGCCTGCAGAGGGAATAAGTATGTTGTCTTTAATGGTAAGGTAGAGGTCATACGGATTATGATTTGTTTGCAAAACGCTGTCAGCTTCACGGACTATAAGATCACGTTTGGAAATAGATGATTTTTCCACCACTCGCCCCTGACAAAGACTAACAATTTTTGAAGTAATGGCCAAAATATCGCCATTATTAAGATTAGTCACATATTGGTCTAGAACATTTTCCAAGGATTCATTTGTAGATACCTTATGAGTTTTGATTGCATTAATTTGCATGTCGAAGTGCTGCCAATACCGTATTACTCAAAAGTTTAGTAATAGTCATGGGGCCCACCCCAAAAGGAACAGGAGTCAACCAACCAGCCACGGCTGCAACTGATTCATGCACATCACCCAATAGCTTATTCTCACATCTAGTCATGCCCACATCAATTACTACAGCACCTGGCTTTATGTAATCAGCTGTAATGAAATTAGGGTGGCCAATTGCGGCAACAACAATGTCAGCTTCACGAGCTATCTCTTTTGCATTAGTGGAAATGGAATGGACTATTGTAACTGTGGCGTTAGCCGCTTCAAGCAAAAGCGCCATGGGGCGCCCTACTAAAATGGATCGACCAAATACTACGGCTCTTTTACCCGCTGGTTCTATTGCCTGTGTAATAAGATCCATGCATCCAAGTGGGGTGCAAGGAATAAATGCGGGGCGTTTACTCATTAAGAGGCCAAGATTATGAGGCGTTAATCCATCAACATCTTTTTCTGGATTTAAAATATCTAACAATGCGTTAGCATTTAAGCCATTCGGCAATGGTAACTGAATAAGAATACCATCAACTGATGAATCAGTATTCAGGTCTTCTATTATTTTTTGAAGTTCAGCTTGAGGTGTATTTGCTCCCAGCTTCAATACTCTAGATTCAATACCAACACTTTTACAGGCTTTTTGTTTTGCCCCAACATAAACAAGACTTGAAGGATGCTCCCCAACCAAAACAACGGTAAGACACGGAGCCCACCCTCTGTTTAATTTTATTTCTTTAGCAGATTGAGCTATAAGAACTTGCTGGGCATCTGCCAGGGTTGTTCCGCAAAGAATTTTAGCTGTTTGATGTGTATTGAACTTAGTCACCTATATTTTATGCTGCTGTTTTTTTAGATCTTACCAATTTGAAGCTTGATGTTTTTGTGCTAACAAGCTGTTGATGTGTGCTCACATCAATTTGTTTTAATGCATTCATCACTTTTGTAAAGTACATGTTTTGATACCTAGCAACTGGAGAATGATAGAATTTCACAGCCTTTTCCCAAGAACCATGAATTTGTTTCAGAGAAGCCAGGTATTTAGCTGCATACGGTACATTGTTATTAGGATCAAGAAATTCTTCAGCAGTTTTAAAGCGCTTTTGGTGATAAGCATAATTAATTTGCAAAATACCGATGTTAATATCAATAATTCCTTGATTTCTCAACTCTCTTATATACTGCTTAGCTGCGTCATGATTGGTAAACATGCGAGCCTTTCCATTACAGTTTACTGCAAATGGAGTGTGTTCTGATTCAACGGCTCCGATAGCTGCCAACAACCCTGCTGGAATTCCGTGCACTTGTTCAAGCTGTTTAATAAGGTTTTTGCAGTCTTTTTTTGAAAAATTTAACCGCTTCGGGGTTTTGTTTTTTAAACCGGGAGCAACCATTGCATTTGCTGGTTGTAAATTACTTAGCGTTACAAGTAAGGGAAGAAAAAAACGACCTAATTTATTCTGCATACTGACAGACCTCCTGAACTTCTGGAACATAATATTTTAGCATATTTTCAATGCCTGATTTTAATGTCTCGGTTGAACTAGGGCAGCCACTGCATGCCCCGCGAAGCTTTAAATAAACAATCCCATCTTTAAATGATTCAAAAGTGATGTCACCACCATCCATAGCTACTGATGGACGTACGCGGGTGTCAATAATCTCTCGAATTTGCTTAATAAGTGGGTCTGATTCATCCACAGCTTCTTCGGTATTTCCTGTGTAGATTGGAAGTCCATTAATGAAATGTTCCATTAAAAGCCCGAGAATGACTGGCTTTAAAACATACCAATCAAACGATTCTTGCTTGGTGATGGAAACGTAATCAGCACTAAAAAAAACTCCTTCAATGCCTTCAACCAACAACAACCTTTTAGCAAGCGGCGATGCCGATGCGTCTTGGTTCCTTTTGAATTCAAGGGATTTTACACCCAAATCCTCAGTCAATACCGGATTTTCCGGTATAAATTTTAAAGTCTGTGGATTTGGAGTTTCTTCAGTTTGAATAAACATCAACCTCTTCCAAATATTGACCTTAACTTATTCACTACACGTGAAGTTAAAGAATCACTACCATTCTCTTGTAGCGCACTTCTACTGTCTTTGGCAAGAGTATTGTCTGAAATGCCCTCTTTTACTGGCTTTGCATCATCCTCATCGGCATCTTGAAGTTCATGGATTTCTTCATTTTCATGATTCTCTTCTGCTTCATGAACGGGAGTTGTGTCGGTAGCATGCACGCGCTCTGTTTTTTCTGGAAGCGGAGGAATCACTTCTTTTGGTTGCTCAATTTTTTTTGCTTCTTCTTTTTTTTCCTCTGGTTTAGCTTCTTCCTTGACTGCTTCTACAGGCTTTGCAGGCGCTTCTTCTTCAATGCGCAATGGCAAATAAGCTGGTTTACCATCTCGAGAAATTAATAACAAAATATTTTTGCGCTTTTCTTTTTTAGCTTGCTTCACAATTGACTCAAAATCAGAAGGTGATTCTAGAGCTTTGTGGTTTGCTTCTTCAATAATATCACCTTTCATTAGCAACCCTTGATCACCAGCGATGCTGTTATGGTCCACACGAAGAATTAATACTCCCTTAGTTTCCTTATTGAGTTCTTTCAAGTGCTCTTTAAGGTCAGCAGGGATCTTACTGATTTCAAGACCAGCTATATTGACAGTCGCAGAGCTGCCATCTGCGGCTAATTTTATTTTGTGATCATCTTTTTTAACATCTGGCATTTCCTCAACTTTAATTTTAAATTCAGTTGTTTTTCCTTTACGCCAAATTTTCAATGTGATGGACTTACCAATCTCTGTTTCTCCTACCATTCTTGAAAAAATATAAGATTCAGTAACTTTTTTGCCTTCAAATTCAAGGATAATATCCCCTCGTTTAAGCTTGCCTTCTGAAGGGCCACCTTCAATGACACTACCAACAATAACGCCTCGGTCTTTTAATCCTTGGCTTTCTGCTGCATCCTCATCCAGAGCTTGAATACGAATACCCAAATGACCCCGGCGTGTTTTACCGTACTTAACAAGCTGATCAACTGTTTGACGAGCAACATTGGCAGGAATAGCAAAACCAATACCAATGTTTCCGCCTGTGTTGGTAATAATGGCGTTGTTAATACCAATAACTTTGCCATTTACGTCAAATAGTGCTCCACCCGAACTGCCTACGTTGATTTGAGCGCTATGTTGAATAAATTCAAAGTCTTGTTGCATACCTGAGGGAACATAACGTCCCTTATGGGAAACAACACCAATTGTAACAGTTCCACCAAAGTTAAATGGATTTCCAATAGCAATAACCCAATCACCAGTTTTAACTTTATCAGATTCTGCCCAGTCAACGGTTGGAAGATTGCGTTTTTCAGCTGGAAGAGATGACAAATCAAGCTTTATAACAGCGACATCATTTCTTTCATCAGAAGCAAGCAATGTTCCTGGTATTTCAGTTTTATCTTCCAGCACAACAGTTAGGGTTTTAGCTTCAGAAACGACGTGGTGGTTCGTAACTACATATGCAATTTTACCATCACAAAAAGTAATAAAGCCAGCGCCTACAGCTTGCATTTTACGTGGACGATCCATTTGCCCCATGAATTCACGGAACAACTCTTCCAAAGGATTACCTGCCCCCATACGACCTTGAGGTGGCAGACCTGGCATTGCCATTACTCCACCTTCATTTGGACGCTGCTCTACAACTTGAGTTGCCTGAACGCTAACAACAGCAGGTAAAAGTTTATCAACTACACTTGAAAAACCTTTACTAACATCAAAAGTAGAAGCTGATGCTTCTACTTTTTCTACTAACAGTGATGAACAAAGTAAAAATAGTGGTATGGCTAAAAATCGCATAGTTCCCCTGGGCTCTGAAAATTTAGTTTTCATTTTAGTAAAATTTTTCATTTCTTTGGCAAGCAGTTCGTTAAGTGTTTAGTATATTCATTATTTGTAGAAAGTAAAAACGTAGATCCTGGCTTAATACTTTGACGATACGATTCAAGAGTACGATAAAATTCATAAAACTCAGGATCAGCACCAAATGCGCTAGCTGCAATTTCTATTGCTTGCGCATCGCCACCACCGCGGATTTCTTCTGATTTTTTATTTGCTTCAGCTAAGATAATAGTTTTGTCTTTGTCAGCCTTGGCTCGAATTCCAATAGCTGCTTCTTCACCCTTTGCGCGACTTTCTTTAGCGAATCGCACAAGTTCTGAATTCATTCTAGCAAACACTGCATTTCTGTTCTCTGTAGGCAATTCAGCGCGAATAATACGCACATCTATAATTTTGATTCCCAGAGGTTCAGCAATAGCACGAACTTCTTCTAGAATTTGATGCATGTTATCAGAACGTTCTTTTCGAAGCATTGTTCCAAGCTCAACCTTACCAAGCACGTTACGTACAGAGCTGCTAATAATTGCTTCTAAACGCAAGTGCAAACCCGATTCTGACGCTGGAGTTACTGACTGAAAGAATTTCAAAGGGTCCGAAATTCTATAGCGCGTGTAGGTATTCACCCATAAACGCTTTTTATCTTGAGTCAACAATTCAATTGGAGGCAAATCATGATCTAGAATTCGTGTTTCATAAAACATTACATCTTCGATAAATGGAATTTTGATCTTAAGACCAGGTTCTGTATGAATACGGCGATATTCGCCAAAACGCAAAACAATTGCCTGAGTTGTTTGATTGACAATAAATAATGAATTAGCCAACACAACAAAAACAAAAAGCGGTGAATATCGAAGCCACATAGGGATATTTTTTAACATTTACGCACCCTCCTTCTTATTCAACAAAGGAATTGGTGTTAACTGATTATAATTTTGCAACGATTTTGACAAATCATGATCTACCACAGTTACATTTGATTCTTTCATTAATTGATCCATAAGTTCTCGGTGCATACGAATGCGCGTAATTGTTGGGTTTTTCTTATTTGATTTCAAAACCTGAGTAAATCTTGAAGTTTCACCTTCCGCACGTGCCACAACTTCCGCTGCATAAGCTTCTGCACCACGTAAAATACTTTCAGATTGACCGCGAGCTTTTGGCAAAATATCGTTACTATAGCTTTGCGCTTCGTTACTTAAACGATCAGCGTCAATACGCGAAGCTTGCATATCGTTGTACGCATCAACAACCTGTGCTGGCGGTGACACTTTTTGTAAACGGAAGCTAGTGATCTGAACACCTGTATTGTAATTATCAAGAATTTTTTGCAGAAGATCCTGAATCTGGTTTCCAATAAGATCACGATCATCTGTTAATGCTTTTACAGCCGTTGTTTGACCAATAATTTCACGTAAAGCACTTTCAGTAGCAGCTTTAATTGTTGCTTCTGGATTGCGGACCATGAACAAATAATTGGTAATATCACTAATTTTCCACATGATTGTATAGTTTGTAAGCACCATGTTTTCATCGCCTGTTAAAATAAGGCTTTGATCGGCATCACCATCGTGAGCATTGCTATCAATTTGATTCACTACAGCTACTTTTTTAACAATTTCATGTTCAATTGGAGACGGCAAACGGTAACGCAAGCCAGGCTGTGCAGTTCTCACCATTTTTCCAAATCGCAAAACTACAGCGATGGCGCCTTCTTCAACTTTATAAAAACCAGAAGCTGCCCAAACTAAAAGCATTAATCCAAAAATCCCTGCGAACACGGTCCATTGACTTTGAGGTGGCAATCCACCCCCTCCTCCGCCGCCAGTTCGCGTTTCCTTGAATCGTCGTTGAAACTCATGAATAACTTTTGAAAATTCAGGTGGTTGATTTCCAGAAGGCCCACGACCAAAAGGTCCTGAGTCTTCAGTTTTTTTTGGTTTTTTACTTGAGTTAGCGTTATCGCCTTTTACATCCCAAGGATTATCGTTGTTGTCGTCTACTGGGCTCATTGTTGCCACAGATCCTTATAGTGTGCTCATGCAATTCATGATAGGGAAGGATTAGCAAAAAGCAAAGAGGGTTTGCGCTTTTATTTTTACACCTAAAAAGCAAAGATGGGCTATACTCAGCCCAAAATAGATATAACAAAATTATGCGCATTCTTTTTTTAGGTGATGTTTTTGGTCGCAGTGGCCGTGATGCTGTAGCAAAACACCTGCCAATGCTAAAACAAAAATATAAACCGGATTTTACTATTGTTAATGGGGAAAATGCCGCCCATGGGTTTGGTCTGCTGCCTGACATGGCTAAGGATTTTTTATCAATGGGAATTGATATTATCACCGGTGGTAACCATAGCTTTGATAAAAATGAAATTATTGCATTGATGAGCCAAACCGATAAAATTTTACGCCCTCTAAACTACCCCAAAGCCGTTCCTGGTAAAGGGTTTGGCCTGTACACAAGCAATGGTAAAACGTTGCTAGTGATAAACGCGATGGGTAGATTATTCATGGAACCGTTCCTAGAGTGCCCGTTTATGGTTGTGGAAGAGGTTTTGAAGCGCTATCCGTTAGGTGGGTCAATATCTGCTATTTTTGTGGATATGCACGGGGAAGCAACATCCGAAAAAATGGCGCTAGCTAAATATTTTGATGGGAAAATTACTGCTGTGGTTGGTACCCATACTCACATACCAACGGCAGATGCGCACATTATGAAAGGTGGCACCGCCTATTTAAGTGACGCTGGCATGTGCGGTGATTACGATTCTGTAATAGGCCTGAAGCCCGAAACAGCCCTAGCTAGTTTTTTCAAAAAAATCCCCAAACCAAAAAACAAGGAACCAGCATCTGGCGAAGGAACCGTGTGTGGTGTGTTCATTGAAAGTGGCCCAAATGGTCATGCAACTGCCATTGAGCCAATTCGGGTTGGGCCAGTGCTGATGAATGAATGTAGAAACTAAAAGTGTACAAACAATTCTTTGCTATGCTGCTTTAGCCATTTTTGAAGGTTTTTATAATCGGGGCAAAGCTGTTCAACATGGGCCCAGAATTTTTTGCTATGGTTCATTTCCTTTAAATGGGAAACTTCATGGGCACACAAATAAGCCAGCACTGGTTCTGGTGCTAGGACCACACGCCAACAATAGTTTAAGTTTCTAAAGGATGAGCAACTACCAAAGCGGGTTTTCATATCTTTAATAACAATTTGGTTAATTTTAACACCTAGCACTGCTGCGTATTCATGGCTGTAGTGGGAGAATTTCTCAAGGGCCAAATCTTTAAGATATTTACTTAATGTCTGTCCAAATTTTGACTGAATTCCATGCACTTCAAGCACATTATCTTTCAGCACTACCATTGATTTGGGGCTTTGAATAAAATCTACGCGAACGACATTGCCCAAAACTGAAATGCTATCACCAGGGACAATTATGCGTGGTGTTTTTGGTTGGTGAGCGTCTACCTTGGCAAACCAAGCATATGCACTATCTATAAAATTGGTGATTTTTGAAAAGGAAAGCAAGCTTGGCGCAGACACAACAAAAGCCTTTTGCTTTTTGGAAAAGCGCAAGGTTAGCTTTTTCAGAAAAAGCTTTCGCTGAATAAGAACGGTTTTTCCGCACGCAGTGGTGTAGGATTGTGGCTGCAATTATTACGCCATTTGCTTATAAGTAGCAAAGCCCCATTCGTAACCATCAAGGTCACGTAGTTGACAATAACGGTCTCCCCAAAAGGAAGCTTGAGGTTCAGCTAATGACGTTGCGCCATAGTTAAGGGCTTTCTGATAAAGCTCGTCAACATTCTGGCAATATACATAAATGCTACTGCCGGGTCTGATGCCTAATTGAGCTGGAGTTTTCACATCATCACCATTTGCGCCCATTGCAAAAAGCATAAATGTAATTTCACCCAACTTTAGGGTTGCACCGCATACCACACCTTCGTGTTCATGTTTTTCTAAAACTTCAAACCCAAAAGCTTGGACATAAAAATCAATTGATTTTTGAACATCGCTAACAATAACGCATGGTGAGATTCGTGAATAATTTGGTTGCTTGTAAAATTCCATGATCAGCCAGAGCTATGTTTATAAGTCATAGGTAGCGTATTCGGGGAAATTGCTCAAGAAATTATTTATTTGATGACCAAACAGATTAACAGTTTTTTAATAATAAAAATGCATAATTAAAATATCATACTCTGACAGAACACATAAAATGTATATATTTCAATTGATTGCCGTCTTATTCCTGGTTGGATGCTCGGCAGATACAACAGTTAATAACAAAACTTTTGATGAGCTAATTCAACAATCCACAATTATAGTGCCTGTTAGCAATCCTGAACTTGAGAAAAAACATGAAGCATCAACACTGCTAATTTCTTGTGTTGATTTTCGTTTGCGTGATGAAACAGATAAATTAATGGAAACGTATTTGTCACTTTTGGATGACTACGATGAGATTGCCCTACCTGGTGCATCGCTAGCACTTGTGCAAATTAAGTATCCACACTGGAGCAAAACTGTTAGAGATCTAATTGGTCTTATAGAAAAATTGCATAACATTAAACGAGTAATTTTCCTAGATCACCGTGGATGTGGCGCTTATAAGCTTTTACAGGGCAAAGAACATGCCGCCACAAGGGAAAAAGAAACCCATTCCCACAAAGTTGTTTTTGATAAAGCAAGAGAGATTTTGAAAAAGGAATTTCCAAAATTAAAAGTTTATACCCTTTTAATGGGGTTAGATGGGGTTGTAGAAAACTTTCAATAGATACTTGAAAATTATCCCCGTTCTTTAGGAACGGGGAAAGTTACTATAATATAACCATGCGCATCAAAAGCTTCTTATTATTCATCAGAGGTTTTATCTTTGGTAGACAACCATTGGCTGTGCGAATCATCCCAAAACTTTTCAAGCTGATACAAATCAAGAAGAGCGATATAATCACCCATTATACGCTGAAAGTAGTAATGCTTAATGTATTTGCGTTCAATACCATCCCTACATTTATATTTTAGTGAATTTTCCTGTACCTGCATAAATTCTAAAAGTTTTTTTGCATTAGTAGCTAAAAAACACTCTTCTGGTAAGTTATTTTGCAAAATATAAAACATTTCTCCTATAGCCTGTACCTGCATAAATTCTAAAAGTTTTTTGCATTAGTAGCTAAAAAACACTCTTCTGGTAAGTTATTTTGCAAAATATAAAACATTTCTCCTATAGGCCGCGTGTACATACTTTCTTTGTCAGGATGAATCAATCGTATTCCTTTCCCAGCAAAAGAATGTAAGTAAATAGACAAAGGCTTACTTAAACGTATTGGTTTAGGATCGGCAAAAGATTGAACTGTTTTAAATATCCCCATATGTGTTGTTATAGGAAATTCTAAAACCGGAACATTTCGGCATAATAAAATAGATCTAAATGTTTCCATGTGATCAGTTATCGGAATTTCTAAAGTTGTATTAACTGTGAAACATATTTGAATTTGTTCAAAATCGATAGCTTCACGGATTTTAGCGGCATGTAATTTTTGACGCGTTACAAAAGCAATCCAACATTCTGTTTTCTCACTTTGCTTTGCATAATCAAAGAAGTCTGCAAAAGTCCTTGCGGCACTTTCTAAATCACAGAATTTTCTGGATTTCTTCTGTAAATCTTCTTTTCTATTTTTCAAATCATCCAACTGCAATTGATAATTTTCGTCAGTATAATTAGCTTTTTCTTTTTTCAGCTCTTTAAGATTGCCCATTAGCTCATATGATTGATTTTTCTCACGAACTTCTTGAGATCTAGAAATCTGGTCCATGGAAAATGTTTTCCAACCCTCACAATTTTCAGATGTTACTCTTTCTAAGACAAACGATAAATCGTAAAGCATGCAGGTAATTCGGTTGTCTGAAACTTTAAATTGATTCGCTTCATCCCGTGTATTTGTTAGGGTTACGCATGCACCCGTCAGCTCTTTATTGTCTTTTATTTCCAAATCAAAGCTTGCTACAGCCTCGCAACTCATGGATCCATAAAGCAATGTTGCTATAATTAATAATTTTAAGTCCTTCATTTTTATTCCATTTTAAAAAATTACCTTTATTAATATGGTTATTAATTTTTGTAATACAAATTATTTTTTTTGGGCTGAGTAAGCAAAGAAAATGGAACATTTGCGTAGCACAAACATTTTCCAAATTACAAAGATTCTACAAAAGATATAGCAAAAAAATTTATAAAATTAGCAAGCTTAGTGGGTTTTTAATGTAACCTTTTAAGGCTTTCAAAAATGCAGCGCCAACTGCGCCATCTAAGGCACGGTGGTCAAGCGATAGAGTCAATGTAACCATGTTAGCAGCAACAATGTTTCCGTTGCGCACAACGGCACGCTGTTCACCTGCACCTACCGCTAAAATACAAGCCTGAGGTGGGTTGATGATTGCATCGAAATGTTTAATGCCATACATGCCAAGGTTTGAAATGGTAAAGCTACCGCCTTGGTAAGCTTCTGGTGGCAACTTCCCTGCCCTAGCTTTTTCAGCCAGGTCTTTCACTTCAAGACTAATTTCGTTCAAAGACTTTAGGTTTGCAGCTTTTACGATAGGAGTAACCAATCCGCCATCAATGGCAACTGCAACGCAAACATCTGCTTGGGTATAACGACGAACGTAATCACCATGGAAAGTCACGTTTGCATTAGGTTCATCTATAAGGGCAAGTGCTGTTGCTTTAACAACGAAGTCATTCACTGATAGTTTGACTTTAGCGTTCGGCATTGCGTTTAGCTTTGTTCTAAAGCTGAGCAATTCGTCTAGCTCGCAATCAATAGTTAGGTAAAAATGTGGAATGGTTTGTTTGGCATCTGTTAGGCGTTTGCCAATGGTTTTGCGCATACCGTTAAGTTTAATGTCTTCAAATCCGCTGTCAGAATAGGTAACAGGCGTTAAAGGGCTCCTTGTGTTTTCCACATCGCTTTTGATAATGCGACCATGGGGGCCAGAACCATGAACTTGGTTCAAATTAATACCTTTTTGTGTAGCAATTCTTTTAGCCAATGGGCTTGCAAAAACACGCGCACCTTGAGTTGGAGCAGTTGATGCAGCAACATTTGCTTTTATTTCAATTGGAGCATTTTCAGGTTTTGCCATAGGTTGAGGCTGCACAACAGCAACGGGAATATTAATGGCAGATGCGTCTTCGCCGTCTTCTAATATAAGGGCAATAAGGGAATTCACCTTAACGGCATCGGTACCTGCTGGAATAACGATTTTTCCAAGGGTACCTTCATCTACTGCTTCAACTTCCATAGTTGCTTTGTCGGTTTCAATTTCGGCAATAACTTCGCCAGCTTTGATTTTGTCCCCTTCATTTTTCAACCATTTAACCAGGTTACCTTCGGTCATGGTTGGGCTTAGGGCGGGCATCAAAACTTGGATTGGCATATTAGTCCTTATAACAAACGGTTTTTACAGCTTGGATAATTTTTTCAACATTAGGCAAGGCTAATTTTTCTAAATTCGCAGCATAGGGCAATGGTACATCTTCTGCACATACACGAATAGGCGGCGCATCAAGGTAGTCGAATGCCTGATCACAAACCAAAGCACAAATTTCTGCACCAATCCCTGCAAATGGCCAACCTTCTTCAATGTTTACCAAACGGTTCGTTTTGCGAACGGATTCCAAAATGGTTTCGGTGTCTAATGGACGAATAGAACGAAGGTCAATAACTTCAGCTTCAATACCCATTTCAGATAATGCATCAGCTGCTTCTAGGGCATGGCGAACACAAATAGAAAATGCAGTAATGGTCACATCTGACCCTTCGCGCACAACGGCTGCTTTGCCGATTGGCACAATGTGGTCTTCGTCATCTGGCACATCAAAACTTGTGCCATAAATAAGTTCATTTTCTAGGAAAATGACTGGGTTTGGGTCACGAATGGCTGACTTTAAAAGTCCTTTAGCATCAGCGGCGCTGTAAGGCGCTACAACTTTTAGACCTGGAATATGAGCGTACCAACTAGCAAAACACTGGGAATGCTGCGCACCCACGCGAGATGCCGCACCATTTGGCCCACGGAACACAATAGGACAACCCATTTGTCCGCCAGACATATACAAAGTTTTAGCAGCTGAGTTAATAATATGGTCAATAGCTTGCATAGAAAAGTTAAAGGTCATAAATTCAACGACTGGCTTTAATCCTAAGAATGCTGCACCAACGCCTATACCTGCAAAACCATGCTCTGTAATTGGCGTATCTATTACTCGGTTTTCACCAAATTCTTGCAAAAGCCCTTGCGTAACCTTGTAAGCGCCTTGATACTGAGCAACTTCTTCACCCATAACAAAAACGTCACCATCGCGACGCATTTCTTCTGCCATTGCATCACGTAGTGCTTCACGTACTGTTAATGTTGCCATTTACGCCTCCACCAAAATATCTGTATAAAGTTCTGCCACGTCGGGCTCTGGAGAGGTTTGAGCAAATTCAATAACATCTTTCATAATGTCTTTTACACGTTTTTCAATTGATTCAAATTCGCCTTCAATGATTTTACCTGAAGCAAGGCCTAGGTTACGCACGGCGTCGATAGCATCGTGTGATGTTTTGACTTCTTCGACTTCTTCCTTGGTACGATATTTAGCCGGGTCAGACATAGAATGCCCACGATAACGATAGGTTTTAAAGTGCAGTAATGCAGGACCTTCGCCTGAACGTGCCCGTTCCAGTGCCCAGTCAGCTGCTTCACGAACCTGAATTAAGTTCATTCCGTTGACAACTTTCCCTGGAATGCCCCAAGGTTCGCCACGGTTTTCAAAATTAGCGTTAGATGTTCCCCTGGCAGTTGAAGTACCCATAGCGTATTCATTATTTTCAATAACAAACACTACCGGTAATTTCCACAAAGCTGCCATGTTAAACGTTTCGTATACTTGGCCTTGGTTTGCAGCGCCGTCACCCAAATAGACTACACATACGCCTTTATCGGCTTTGTATTTATGAGCAAAAGCCAGACCAGCACCAATTGGAACCTGAGCGCCAACAATTCCATGACCGCCGTAAAAACCTTTTTCACGGCTAAACATATGCATTGAACCGCCCTTACCTTTTGAATAACCGCCGGATCTACCAGTTAATTCGGCCATAACGCCGCGTGGGTCCATATCGCATGCCAACATATGCCCATGGTCGCGGTATGAGGTAATAACAGTATCTTGAGGTTGCATAGCGGATTGAATACCAACCACAACAGCTTCTTGTCCAATGTATAAATGGCAAAAACCACCAATAAGCCCCATACCGTAAAGCTGCGCTGCTCGTTCTTCAAAACGACGAATCAGCACCATTTGCTCATATGCTTTTAGAAAAGCATTACGGTCATATGCTCCGAAGGGGGTTGTTTTATCTTCAAAAGAACTAGCTCGTGCCACGCTGGACATGCCTACCAAAAAATTAAATCTATCGGTCTAGTATTACAAAATTTGGGCACTTTTTGCAAGGTTTTCGTGATTAAACCTTAGTGACAGCCCCTTTCAAAAAGGAACTACATATCGTCGCTCTGCAAGAAGTGGAGCCATACAAAAACGCTCAGCACCGCAATAAACTAGAGCCACAGCTCCCAGCCAACTAGAGAATTCATTTCCAAGACAACATGCGCCAATTAGCATTTCAATCGACCCAAATACTAAATAAGGATTTATTGACTTATTTTTATCTCGTGATACTGGAAAATAAACAGCACATAATAAGTCTGCAGCACCACATACGAAACCTATGTATGGAATAAACAAAGTTATATTCTGAGGTTCAAGCAAAGGAACAGCAGCTGCACTTGTCACTGCGCCGAACACACTGGCGCACTGTATAACACTTAATGCGCGAACAGTATTTGCTTTCTCTTCTATAAGAGTATCCGCAGCAAAAACATTTTCAGACATGGCAAAAAGCAAAAAAAGTAAACTATGACAAACTATTTTCAATCGCACTTAAGATCACCGTAAAAATTTATGACTGCAAAAGAGTATTAATACCTGCACTTACTAGAAGCATTGATCCGAAATAAATATATTTAGGATCACATGTAAAATAGTATTCAGTCGCCCCATATAAAATTGAATAAGCAGCGCTAGCATTAAGGGATGCAGACAATAAATGGCCCATAGCTTTATTCTTAGTTTCTTCATTTTCCAAATCAGCAACGTTAAAATTGGCAAGATCGACCGTTGACATAAACAAAGCTTGAGCTGCAATAATTTGGGCGCTTTCTGTAGGGTCATAAATTAAAGTACCTCCTGCAAAAACACTTGCTGCTCCTTGAACTTTTTGAAAAAAGTGAGATTTTGCATTTTTTTCTGCCAGTTCATTCGGAGCATCCATAGAATTTACAGAAAGAACGAGGAACAAAAAAATAAAATTACGGAGAATAATTTTTAAATGCATTTATAGACCAAGATGGATTTCGTTTCTAAATCAATAAAAAACTAAAATCATAAAAATTGCAATGTCATAACATCAAAAAACTAAGTTATTCAAATAGAAAATTATTTACTGCAGCACTTGCTACAAAGAGAGCTCCGTAATACTTAAATGGAAAAGCAAGTGAGGGATCAATAAACGCATTACAAAAAAAACAAATGCTACTTAAACCATAAAAACCTGATTGGCTACGCTGATAAAAAATGAATCTTTCCAATGCGATTTTTGCTTCGGCATGTTGAAGAATTTTGCACGTCTCATGATTATCAAAGCTTGATGCGAAATAAATCAGCGCAGAATAGCTCAGATACAAAGCAACCAAAGGAAAGGCATCTTTTCGGTCATAATAAAGGAGCAGACTAACACACGTAGTAGTTAGACCAGCATGAGCTTTGCCAATTAGTATGGATGTATCTATTTCCTGCTTCACGTCATCAACAGATGCGTCTGAGCTAATTCTGTAGTTTCCTGGGATAATTTGGTTTTCAATATCCCATAATTCCATTTGTGTTGAGGCACCCACTGAAAATGCTGAAAAAAAGAGAAAAACAAAGCATTGGAGAAAGGGTTTTAAGGGCATGAAAGAAATTTTGAAAAATTTTTCTATGCACCAACAAAGAACAAAACTATAAAAATTGCAATGTCAGTTGTTTGAAAAAATCATTTAGTGCATCCAAAGAAAATACTATTTCCAACAGCAGCTACTAAGGCTAACCCACCAAGTGTATAACCAACCTCGGGTGATTTCAAAAAATCGCCCCCCCATAAAACTGGCACACACCAACATATTTAGGCATGCTTGTGTACGTTGAAAAGAGATCAACTTAGTTAGAATATTTTGTGATTCCAAATTTTGAGATTTTAAACATTTTTTATTAGTATCTATACTAAAAGCACCATAAACAGCACCACACCAACAAAAATACAAAGCAGAAATGCCCAACAGATCACTTGATTGGTAGAATGCACCGCTAAGAAAAAATGTATTGGCAATAGCATGGGATCCATAAAACATTTTACTTATTTTTAATGATTGATTTATTTCAGCTAATGATTCTTCGGGTGGTGAAGATACTGGCGAGGGCCCAACATAAACAGCGTTTATGTACCCCGGACCATCAAAACATAAAAACAAATTTGGGTTATCATCCCGAGTAGCCCCTTCTAATCTCCCATTAGCTTCCTCTAACTTTTGATATTCAATATCAACATGCGTTTTTTCTTGTTCTGATGGCCTTTTAACTGACTTTCTGACTATAGGTGACTTTGCTGGTGAATTTGGTGGAGAGTCAGGCAGAAAAGAATAAAACTCAACAAAATCTATCGCGCTTGCTGAAAAACAAGTAACAAAAACAAGAAAAATCTTTAAGAGCATCTAGATGGCCTAAAATTCACATTGGTCCTTCAGCAAAAAACAAAATTACATGGATTGCAATATTATTTTTAAGTAGATTTACCAGCAATCTTCCAGAATTGCCCCAAACACATGTTCTTCAATGCGTCTTTTAGTGCTAATTGTCACATCATGCGGCAACTGATCAACGTCAAACCAACGAGTTTCAGCAATTTCACGATCAAAGAAATCGTTTTGTTGAAGAAGATCGACTTTGAATAACAAAACGTAATCATCCCAACCCGGCTTTGTGTTGAAGTAAGCAGCCAATAGCTTTACTGGTTCTGAGGCTATTCCCCCAACCTCTTCACGCACCTCTCTAACCACCGCTTGATGTGCAGATTCATGAGCGTTCACGCCGCCACCCGGCAAATACCATCCATCAATGTACGTATGGCGAACTAACAAAATTTTGTTATCTTTTAAAATAAGCGCGCGTACACCAACAGTTTTAATTCTGAATGTACAGAAAAGATGGCGCTTGAAAAAATTGTAAATTTTAAAAAGCCTGTTCAACATGAATTACTCGAGAACCGCGCTCAACAACGCTTTTGTATAATTGTGCTGAGGGTGTTCAAAAATTTGCTGAGCATCACCCTGCTCTACAATTTCACCTTTGTGCATAACAATCATTCGGTGTGCCATGGCGCGAACCACTTTTAAATCATGGCTGATAAAAATGTATGATAAGTGCAAATCGTTTTGTAATTGACGAAGCAGGTCCAAAATATCGGCTTGAATGGAACGATCTAAGGCCGATGTTGGCTCATCCAAGATAACAACCTTTGGTTTTAGAACAAGGGCACGGGCAATTGCAACCCTTTGGCGCTGACCACCTGATAATTCATGGGGGTAACGATATAGAAATTCAGCACTAAGCCCAACTTGCTCTAAAACTTTTTCAGCCCGAATACGTAGTGCGTCTGCTGATAAATTGGCTTCATGAACTTTAAGACCTTCACACACAACATCTAAAATAGAAAAACGCGGATTCAATGATCCAAAAGGATCTTGGAAAATGATCTGTAAATCCTTACGAAGGGGGCGCATTAGCTTTAAAGTGTTTGGCAATTCATTGCCCATAAAAACAATTTTACCGCTTGAACTTACAAGACGCAAAATTGCAAAAACCAAGGTTGATTTACCTGAACCGCTTTCCCCGACTACACCCAGAGTTTCCCCCTGTTTTAAGGAAAGAGAAACTTTATTCACCGCAATTTTAGGGGGCAACTTTTTAAAGCTAAACAGTGACTTATTTTCAAAAGCGACGTTCATGTCAGTAGCTTGCAATATGGTTGCTGCATTTTTTGCAAGGGGTTTTGGTGTACCTTTGGGTTCACAGGCGATAAGCCGTTGCGTGTATTCATGGCTGGGGTTACCAAAAACATCTGAAGTATTGCCAGATTCAACAATTTTTCCATGATTCATAACAGCTACTTGATGGGCCAAATGCTTGATCATGCTTAAATCATGACTGATAAGTAACATTGACATGCCAAGGTCTGCTTGCAATTTTTGCAATAGCTTAATAATGCCAGCTTGAATGGTTACATCTAATGCTGTGGTTGGCTCGTCCGCAATTAATAAATCTGGTCCGCAAGCAAGCGCCATAGCAATCATCACCCGTTGGCGTTGCCCACCTGATAATTGGTGTGGAAATGCATCTAAACGGCTTAACCCTTCATGGAATTCTACCAATTCAAGAAGCTCTTTGACTCGTTCCATTGCTTGAGCTTTTGAATAGCCTAAATGCAAGCGAACTGTTTCAGCAATCTGTTTACTAATGGTGTGCAATGGGTTTAATGCTGTCATTGGTTCTTGAAAAATCATGCCAATGCGACGACCACGAATACTACGTAATTTCTTATCAGAAAATTTTAAAAGGTCCTGATCATCAAAAAATATTTCACCAGTAGGGTTACTAGCCATGGGGTACGGTAATAATTTTAAAATGGAAAAAGCAGTGACTGATTTCCCCGAACCACTTTCACCAACCAATGCCAACGTTTCCTTTGGCTTTATGGTGAAACTAACACCTTGCACAGCGTCTACCACTGGGCGCCCTGGTGGTGCGAATCGAACGGAAAGATTTTTTACATTAAGCAATGACATTAACGAACTATGCCATAAAAGTTATGAGCTACCAAAAAGATTTTTGAATTTTAATATTTTGTTGATCTATTTGTGATAGGTGAAACCATCCCCCACCACCGCCCTTCAGAAGGGTGGGCCACCCGCCATGGCACCATCCATAATACGGCCAATACCTGTGGGTCAGAATCTCATGGGACGCATGTTGTTTCTGGTTGGTAGCTGTTCGGCGAACATTCTTATAATACAACATAATGTATTAATATTTCTTTAATTGATTTGAAAAACAAATTAACTCACACTATATATTGTAATCTCATACGTATGATCATATGAAAATTTTTCTATTATTTTTAACAACTATTGGTTTTTTAAACGCCTCTGGAGCTACCGCAGATGAAACAACAGAGCTTGCGAAGTTAACAAAAATAGTATCACCAGAACGCTTGCTTACGCCCGAGCGCGGATATATTGCGAACGAGTATTTTGCTTTTGTGTATATACGCCCTGATTTTGTAGATTCAATAGCGCCTATTTTTGCTGATCAAGAGATAATGAAATACCTAGGTGATGGAAAAACCTACACGACTCCTGAAGTAAGGGGACATACTGAAAGAAAAGTAAAAAATCAAGAACGACATGGGTATTATTGGGCAATCATCAGCCACGAGGGAGTATGTGGTATTGCTTCTGTGTTTTCAATAGAAGGTAGTAGCAGACTTGGTATTGCACGCGTTTTGTCATCAAACATGAAGGGATGCAAACAAGGTCGTGCACTGTTTGAAACCATTTTTAACTATTTACCTGATACATCTTGGGAAGTCACTTCAGACCCTAGAAATATAGCGTCGTGGAAATCACAAGAAAGCTCTGGTTTTATTTATCAAAAAACAGAATACGTTGAGGATTATCAAGGTGATAGAAAATTTTATGCACGTCCTTCGAATACAGAACTAGAAGGTAGTGAAAAATTCAGTTTTTCCTATAGCGGAAAAGTGTGTTCATTTGCTGAGTTAATGAGCTAATATCTGCAATGCTATTCTAAAAACACACTACATTCAGGCGTCCAAGGCTCAGCACAGGTAACATATAATTGCAAAACTTCAGTATTAGAAGAATTTGTTACCTTGTGATGCGCACCAGTAGGAATTGCAATAAGATCCCCTTGTCCAAGGGCAACATCAACTCCATCAGCAGTGACAAGTGCTTGCCCAGCTAGCACAAAATACGTTTCTTCAACTTCAGGATGGAAGTGATTTTTTGAACTTTTTCCTGGATCAATATCAACAATTGCAATGCAGTGTTTGCGAATATTACCGTCAATAGGCCCCGCGAGTTCATATATCCGCTCACCATAACCTGTGTCACGCGGAACAACGTTTGCTTTATTAACAACATAAGGGGTTTTGTTTGTAGCTTTTTGGCATACCATCTTTATCATGTTTTTCTCTTACAAAATATTAGTCAAAATTAAGCTTTAAAATTTCACTAACGCAAGTACAAGCTTTGTTGGTTCATGTTCGAGGTTAACAGTGGCGCCAAAATTTTTTGCCCAGTTGTAAATAAGCATTCCAAGAGAATGG
Organism: Candidatus Odyssella sp.; assembly: GCA_020726185.1. Classification (GTDB taxonomy): domain Bacteria; phylum Pseudomonadota; class Alphaproteobacteria; order Paracaedibacterales; family CAITNM01; genus CAITNM01. Next base: position 74,161 of record DYTB01000002.1, read on the forward strand.
CGACTGGAAGGCACATCAACACTCCCACTTACAGCATCTTGAATTTCTTTTGATAAATAGCATTTTTCGCCCGATGCAGTTACATTGCCTTGGTCTGCATCAATAATGATTTTTCCGCCACGTGGAAGACTTTCTAAACAAACCAGTGTAAGTGCTAAAACCAGACGAACATATTCTCCTTGGTAATCTTCTGCGTGAATGAAAAGCACCTCAACTGATTTTAGCTTAGCCATTGTACGTATTGCGTTTGCTGCATCGGAATAAGTGGGAGACTGCGCAACTTCCGGTCACCATTAATCGCCAATAGCTAATGCGCTGCGATAGTGTTTCAATACTCAGCTCAACAAGTTCTGCTGATTCTGGCAGAGCATTTTTAATATCATCCATGCATAAAGTTAAAGCCCCTAAAGGGGCAGCGATATCATGTAAAATTTTGGCGTAAAGCAATTGCGCTTCATTTGTTAAGTAGGGATTCGACATAGCACAAACAATTCTGGTGGCTGGGGCTAAAGTTGTTTTCAACCCACCATTGATGGGCACGTTGCAAATAGTTTCCAACAATTGGGCCAGGTTGGCAACCAAGTTTTAACAGGTCTTTTCCTGCAAGGAGAAAAACAGGATTTGGGATACTCCAAAAAGTTTGTGCAAAAATTTCGTCAGTGTTTTTTTCGTATTTGCATGCCCAGTACAACACAAGTTCCTTGGCACTTTTGCCATGTTGTAGATAGCTTATGCGAAAATCATGATCAATCAACAAGGCATTAGCAGATTCTAACCATTCTTGCTGTGATTGATTCAAGCTTAATCTATGCACCAAATGTTGAATATGAATGGATGGCAACAGCAAGTGAGTTAGCAATAAGGCGTCTCTACCTTTATAAGCCAAATAGTTAACGATGCTGATTTTTGCACCAAATAAAGTGCTATCAATATCGTTAGTTTCCATAACTTGCAAAACTCTTAAAGTATTTTTTCCAAATAGTATTTTTGACCATTCAGACCAGATGCGATTCCCTGATAAATACCGAAGCCCTTCTTGATGATCTACGCAAGCTTTAAGTCCTTCCTGGTTTAGTTCATTCGCGTAAACACTTGAAAAACGAAAAAAGCGTAAAATTCGTAAATAGTCTTCTTGAACCCGATCATTAGCCTTGCCAATAAATTTGACCTCATGCTGTTCCAGATCTTTTTGTCCGTCAAAAAAATCAATAATAGCCTTCTCATTCCAATACAGAGCATTAATTGTAAAATCTCGACGTTTAGCGTCTTCTGCCACATCTGTTGTGAACGTAACTTTTGTGTGCCTGCCATCTGGGTTAACGTCTTTGCGAAGTGTTGTGATTTCAAGCCACAAGTCTTCATAGTTAACACGCACACAACCAAAATTTTCTCCTTTTAGATCAAGTTCAAATTTTTTTTGAAAAAGGGGAATACAATCTGCAGGAGTAGCTGTGGTCGCGATGTCGTAGTCTGTGAAAGGTTTCTCGAGCAGCGAATCGCGCACACATCCACCAACAAACCAGCTATCAAAACCAGCTTGCTGTAAGGTTTTCAACGCTTGCAATGCACGCTCATCAAACACGAAAGTACTCATGGACCCTCCACAACCTTAAATCTAGCACGGTTTTGTTTACTATACATCTTGGGTTTTAACATAATTTTTGTTAAAGTTTTAAAGAATTAACACAATTAAGAGTTCTATGCGGCTTCGGGGTTGGATATTTTTAGCATTACTGACTTTATGTGGCTGTTCTTCTGTACCAGATACCCAAAGTAAAAAAGTAGAAGAGGACGAATTCACTCTTCATGAACCAGATCCATTAGAAACGTTTAACCGGTATATGTACGGTTTTAACCGTGTTTTAGATGCAGCGATTATTAAACACGTTGCAATTGCTTATGACATGGGAACACCGGAAAATGTTAAATATTGCGCTAGAAGTTTTATAAAAAATATTCATGGACCCATTAATTGTATAAATCACTTGCTTCAAGGACGTGTTGAGCACTCAACAACAACAACACTAAGGTTTATTTTAAATACAACATTCGGAATTTTTGGCTTAATTGATTTTGCTGATTTTATTGGTATAAAAGAAGAGCTAACAAGCTTTAACGAAACCTTAGCAACATGGGGTGTTGAAGCAGGACCATACATTATGTTGCCGATTCTTGGGCCCACAACGTTCAGAGGCGCAACTGGCTATGCATTTGATTGGTTTGCCGACCCAGCACGCTACTTTGCACGTCATTCAAAGAGTCATCATAACAACCATCATCAGTTTCAAAATTGGCTTTGGGGTGTTACTGCAGTGGATATTGTTGATATTCGTGCTGGCCTACTTAACAGTTTGGATGACATCTACGAGACATCGTCAGATTCTTATGTTACGATTCGTAGCATGATTTTCCAGCGTCAACAAAAAATAGATAAAAAGCTGAATAAGAGGTAAGCAAATGGCAAAAAGAATTGGTATTTTAACCAGTGGTGGAGATTGTTCTGGTTTAAATGCCACAATTCGCGCAATTACGTTACGCGCCATTCAGCATTATGGTTGGGAGGTTTTTGGTATTCTAAAAGGCACAAGCGGTTTGATTCGCAGACCATTAGAATACATCCCCTTAACAGTCACCCAATGTGACCAAGGCATGGTACGTTCTGCCGGCACAATTTTAGGAAGCACAACGAAAGAAAATCCTTTCTTTTTTCCGTCGGAAGATGGCTTACGAGTCGATCGCTCTGATGATGCAATAGAAGGTTATAACGACTTGAAGCTAGATGCTATTATTGCCATTGGTGGAGATGGCAGTATGCGTATAAATAGCAAGCTAGCCAAAAAAGGCGGCATGAATTTAGTATGCATTCCAAAAACAATCGATAATGACCTTGCTGAAACAGAACTTTCCATAGGGTATAGCACTGCAGTTAGTGTTGCCGTTGAAGCGCTTGATAGGCTACAGCCAACTGCAGCTAGTCATGACCGTGTAATGATATTAGAAGTCATGGGACGTGATGCCGGGCACATAGCTTTATCTGCAGGCATTGCAGGTGGCGCAGATGTAATTCTTATTCCTGAAATCCCTTACAATATTGAATCAATCTGTCAACAGATTCAAAACATAAGTAAAACGGGACGGAATCATTCTTTAATTGTTGTATCAGAAGCAGTTAAAACACTTGCTGATAGCTCTGTTTTACAAGGAAAATCACATAATGAGATGCCGCGATATGGTGGCGTTTCGCAGTACCTTTGTGCAGAACTTGAAAAACGTATTAATGCCGACACAAGAGCAACTATTTTGGGTCATGTTCAACGTGGCAGTCAGCCGAATGCTCAAGATAGAATCTTAGCAACAGCGTTTGGGGTGAAAGCCGTAGACATGGTCGCCGCTCAAGACTTTGGAAAAATGGTCATTTGGCAAAATAATCAGCTAAAGTCAGTTCCAATTGAATCAACTATTGATATCTACAGCACAGTTGATCCCAAAGGATTATTGATTCAAACAGCAAAAGGAATTGGTATTTATGTTGGTGATTTGTAGCTTATGAAAGTTGCAATACTGGCGTCACACAAGCAAAAAGCAAAAAACTTTGCAAAAATTGCGGAGGGCATTTTAGAAACAGTGCCAATTGAACAGGCTGAAGCAATTGTCGCTTTTGGTGGTGACGGTTTTATGTTGCATACGTTGCATCAATTAAAAAATCATAAAATCCCCGTTTATGGTGTTAACACAGGCACTATAGGATTTTTATTGAACAACCCCGAACAATTAGAGAAGCTGCCTGAAAGAATAGCTAATGCCAAGTCGACTACGCTGTTTTCCTTAAAAGCCAATGTGACAGACGCATTTGGAGAAAAATACGAAGCGCAAGCTTTTAACGAAATCTCTTTATTTAGAAGCTCGGCACAAACATCTAAGATAATCATTAAGTTAAATGGCAAAACCCAATTGAATTCATTAATTGGAGATGGGCTAATCATAGCCACACCTGCTGGCAGTACCGCGTACAACTTATCAGCAGGGGGTCCTATTCTTCCTTTAGAATCGGGCTTAATTGCTCTCACTCCTATTTGTCCTTTTAGGCCACGACGTTGGAAAGGTGCTTTAGTCCCTAGTTCAGTGGAAATTGAACTGGAAGTGCAGCAACCTGAGCAACGGCCAGTAAAACTAACCGCTGATCAAAGGTTGATCCACAAAGTTCATACGGTAAAAATTGTGCTAGATACCTCTATGCCCTATACGCTTTTGTTTGATCCAAACCACCACTTAGAAGAACGTATTATCCACGAACAATTCCTAGAGCACTAAACATACATACCAAAAGGTGGTTCATCTTTTATTTTCTTAACTGGTGGTGGCAAATGATCTTTTACAAATTGCTCAGTCAATGTGATTGTTCTTGCTCCATCAACTTCTGTAATTAATTCTTCGGGCAGGCTATATAAAGGCGCTAACACGTGTCCTAATAATTCTTCAAGTTTTCGCGCACCTGTTGAATCTTTCAGAGATCTTTTTGCTATAACCCTTAATCCTGCATCATCAATTATCAAGTCAATATCGTACAGTTTTTTGAAGAAGCTACGTTCATGATTATATGCACCCTCTGTGCTGTTTTTCAAAATATTAACCAAACTAAACTCTGTATGTGGCACTAGTTTTATAATTCCTTGGCTGAAACGATTGACAAGTTCTAACGGCATTCCAGTATAAAAACTCAAAGACTCAGCCGTAAGGTCTATTGAATCGGGAACATGAGCGCATGCATCTGTTGCAATGTAGGTAAAACAGTGAGTAGACATTGATTCTTCTCTACCATCGGGACCAGAAGATAACTTTACATTTGCCCCATCCATATGAGCCAACAAAGTTCTCATAATGTTGCCACCGTATTTTGGAGCGTCGTCACCAGATCCAGTTTTCCCCATTTTTCCTGCTTCATCTAAGAGCACAACTGCATAGGGGGGAATTTTTCCTGCTTGTTTAAGCTGATCATAATAATATGACAAAGTTGGCCCCTTAAACCCTTCTCCCACTACTTCTGGAGCATTTACTCTAATCCACGGAATGCCAATAATTTCGCACAGTTCAATAACAGATTGAGTTTTCCCTGAACCTGATTTTCCAACAAGGAATGCATGAGGAGGACGGAATTTCCATGAAGCGTCTTCTTGCTTTAAACGAATTTGTGCCATGATTTTATGCCCAATAAGCCCTAAAGTATTCATGGCAGCATCTTGGCCCCGAATATTGACTTTAAGACGAGTAGCAATTTGCTCAGGAGTAAGTAGACCACTGAAGGCAGCACCCAAAAAAGTTTTTGCTTCAGCAACCTGTGCGCGTTGCTTCAGCTCACGTTGATCAATAATATACTTAGCAATCCGTCTTACTTCCTCTTCGTATCGCGCGATAATTTCATCAGCTTGAATAGGATTATATCCAGGGATTGGTCTTACAGTATAAACACCAATTGCTTCTAATTCTGATAAAACTTTCAATGTTTCTACTTTTCTTTTTCGCTTAACACCTCTACCGATAGCAAATTCATTGAAATCACTACGTAAACTTTCTCTCATGAACGGAGATGATGCCACGTGGTCACCAACACTAATAAATTCACATAAAAGGTTCCGTAATTCAGATACAGTGCATCCATCTTGTGCAACGTTTACATAAAAATGATTACGTGCAACCCAAAAAAAACTTGAAATATTGTGGGGGTATAAATCAAACGCCTCTTGAAGATGGCTAGTTGTCGCTACAGCTCCATTACCAGTTAAAGAGCGTATTGATGAAGAGTCACCCAAAGTTATGGCTTCTCTTGCTTCCAGTTCATCCAACGCGCTTAACACGCCAACTAGCACATCTGCGCTTAAACCGCTCGACAATCCATGCTTATTAAAATCTTCACGGAGTTTGTCTTTTACAACGAAGTCAGCCGGTATGTAGTCGCAAACCCTTACAAATTCACAAATTGTATTTTGAAAATCTTCTTTTGTAGCCGCAGGGTTTGACAACCGACTATAAAAATGTGTTCGAAATTCCCAAAATAAGTCAGGTAAATTTTTAGGATAAATGTCCGTTGCGCTTAATGTGCAGGCTGATTGAAGATATGTTGCGAGAATTACCAGAAAAAACTTGCGTATCATGACTTCCTCCGATGTTTTTGCGGTGAAGTCACACAAAATAAAAACTTACTTTACGGCATACGGTTCCATAAAGGACAACCTACACTAGTTACGATTTTGTAGTTTGCATTGTTCATATATGCGTTTTTTTCACCTGTTATTGTATTTTTAGTATACAAAATAATAATTAAAGAACAATTAAAAGAAGTTAGAGTTTATTTAAAATTTGCCGTTAATTTTCCATAAAATTTTAAATATGATAATGTAATTAAAATCTCGAAATAATTTAAGAAATTAGCTATATTGCATTATAATTTCTATTTTGTGTTTTCATATGTTTTTAAAAAAAGTTACTAGCTCTTGTTTTTTAATGTTGCTGTGCGCGTGCTCAAGCACTCAACAAACAGCCGAAGCACCACAATCACGTGAAGACAAAATAAAGCTTGGGTTTGGATCACTTGCTGGACCTGAAGGTATCACTCTTGGCTCTGATAAAATCAGCGGACGTACTAACGATTCAGCAGGATATGTGGTAAATAGCTACTTATGGAAAGCTAGCCTTGATACTTTGAAATTTGCGCCGCTCGTTTCATCTGATGGACCCGGCGGGGTTATAGTCACTGACTGGTATCAACCTGCAGGGGCAAAAGACCGTCTTAAAATTCAAGTGCGCATTAAAGACAGTAAGTTGAACTCTAACGCATTAGAGGTTAGCGTATATAAGCAGGCAAAACAAAATGATGGCTGGCACGATGTTGGAATGGATAACAAAGCATCACGAGAGCTAGAGAATATCATTTTATTAAAAGCCAGAGACATTCGCGTCAACACGCAATAAGGATAATCAGTGGAGTCTTTACCTCTTAAAAAACCTGATTGGATTAGGGTTAAGGCCCCAACATCAAAAGAGTATTTTCAAACAAAAGCTATTGTGGCAGAGCATAGGCTGCACACGGTATGTGAAGAAGCAGCTTGCCCCAACATTGGTGAATGCTGGGCTAAGCGTCACGCCACTTTCATGATTCTGGGTGATGTGTGCACACGTTCTTGTAGGTTTTGTAACGTAAAAACAGGCCTACCTGATCTGTTAGACCCACACGAACCAGAACGCGTGGGCAAGGCTGTTGCAAAAATGAATTTATCCCATGTGGTTATTACATCAGTTGACCGTGATGACTTAGATGATGGCGGCGCCGAGCATTTTGCCCAAGTAATCCGAGCTATTCGTGACACGTCACCACACACAACTATTGAAGTGCTAACACCTGATTTTTTGCGTAAAGAACACGCCATAGAAATAGTTGTAAAAGCTAAACCTGATGTGTTTAACCATAACCTTGAAACCGTGCCACGTTTGTACGCATCGGTCCGACCAGGTGCCAGGTATTTCAATTCGCTACGATTGCTTGATACAGTGAAAAAGCTTGACCCTACAATTTTCACCAAATCTGGCGTTATGGTTGGTCTTGGGGAAGAAAAACACGAGATTTTTCAAGTAATGGATGATTTGCGGTCAGCCAATGTCGATTTCATGACCATAGGTCAGTATTTGCAACCCACTCCCAAACACCACCCAGTAATGGATTTTATTACCCCCGAACAATTCAATGATTACGCAAGCCGTGGCCGTTCAAAGGGCTTTTTACTAATTGCTGCCAGCCCGCTTACCCGATCGTCGTATCACGCGGGAGATGATTTTATGCGACTTTCAGCGGCACGCAAAGCTATGGTAAATGCAGATGTTTCAAACATCTAAAGTACTCCCCTACTCGCCTGCTTTTTTAAAAGATATTGTGGCAGATGTTGATCAGTATCCTGCCTTTTTACCCATGCTAAAAACAGTGGCCATATACCCTAAAACCCCAACATTTTTTGAAGCCGATTTAACCATAGGGGTTGGGGCATTTGATAAAACCTACCGATCTGAAGTGTTTATTTTTGATGATGCCGTAGAAGCAAAAGCTAAAGCAGATGGCACATTCAAATTTTTAGAATCTCGCTGGCAATTCACCCCCTTTGAAAACAATCATTGTTTAGTGGGCTTCACCCTTGATTTCAAATTACAGTCAGCCCTGTTACAATTAACTGTAGGCAAGCTATTAGACGGTGCCGCGCATACAATGATGACAGCTTTTGAACAACGAGCCGCCAAGTTATGGCAAGCAAAGAACAGAGGTGGTGGTTTTGATTAAAGAAATTACCCACTGGATCCCTACACTTGCGTTGCAGGCTCAGGATGACGAGTTTTCGGCAATCACTCCCCGTCGTCATCATGAGGACTCCAGCGAAGGCTGGAGGACGTGATAATCCAGTTAAACTATTCGAAAACACCCTACTGGATTGCTACGCCTGCGTTGCAGGAATCGCTATGAATAAGACTATAGCATTTAATATTCAAGATCATTTTCATCTTCTAGAAGATCACTTTTCTAGCAGCATCAGCATAAAGAAACACGTATTCGCCGATGGATTTATTGCCTATCTAGGCGGCATTGATGAAGCAAAATTTAATGTGCTTTTGCAACGACTACCCCACCCACAACCAGAACAGCTAATAAGCGACGCTAAAGAATTTTTCAAAAAGAATAACATTCCCAGTTGGGTTTATGTTGTACCAAAAGACCTTGATACGCCAACACTGCAAAGTGCATTGAAAAATCACGGCCTTGTTTTTGATGAAGCATCCACAGTTATGTATTGCCCCCTAAGCAATCCTGTGCAAAGTACCGTTGAGCCTGAAGTTCCACTAATTATTCAATCAGCCGATGTGAATAAAATCGGTTGGCTTCAAATTATGAAAGATGCCTTTGGCGGAACAGATGAAACGAATGCTCAATACGCCCAAGCCCTGGACCGCGCAAAAGCTAAGGGCACAAATATGCAACATTTTCTTGGCACCCAAGAGGGACAGCCAGTGTCTGCCATTACCTTAACCTCCTTAGATGATGGCGTTCGTATTGATAACGTTTCAACCACCCCAACCCACCAGCGTTTAGGCTATAGTACGCAGATGGTGCAATTTGCCATGAATTTAGCCCATTCGCTAGGCTATAAACATTGCGTGCTTGAAGCATCAGCTGATGGTTTAAGTGTGTACCAACGTCTTGGGTTTGCTGAGATTTTTATTTATCACGTGTATGTTGCTTAGGTTATTCCTTTACAGGCGTTCCCGTGGCTCCATGAGAAAAGTGGTCTGCTAGGTGATCGTTTCCTGGGCTATCTTTTCCACCACCAACATTTGCTGGTACTGTCTTTGATCCTGCCCACCATTCTCCCCAGGTTCTTGTTTGTGTTTGGGGCATTTTTCCGGGAGTAGCCATAGATGCGTGCCCTGGAGTACTACTAGCACTCGTAGTTACTGGCCCTACAAATGAACTTCTAATAATAGCTGGCATAGTTGTGATTTGGCCATCAACACCTCCTGCCTGCATAATAGCAGCGTGCATATATTGCATGTGTTTATAATATGCCCACTTATTAGGTTCTATTGAATTTTTAGCAGCATCCCACTTGCTTAATAATTTTCCGCAGAAGTCGTTCCATTCTTGGAGCTTTATCTGATGTCCGGCTCTCACCGCATGCGGAGTGCCTTGAGCACCGGACTCTACTTGATATTGATATAACGTGGGCTTACATTTAGATTTAATTTCTTCCACCATGCTCCTGAAATATGCATCAAAACTGAATTTTGAATTGATATAAAATGGCAAGTCATGATGGCTAAAATAACTCAACATCCACCCGTGAATAAGACTAAAGCCATAAGGGGTGACAAACAATGCATCAAACTCTCGTGCTTGTAAAATGTGCGCAAGCTGCCCAGGATTTAATTTTATAAATTCAGCACGGGCCGCTACGGCCACGGATGATTCACAATTATTAACGCGAACTGCTGTTAATAGCTTTGTTAAATTCTGTACAGGATTTGCTGCTGCATTTAAGCCAGATGCCATCAAAAATATGGATACCGCAATTGCTAAAGACTTTTTAATAGACATGACTAAACCGCAAAATTTGCACTGTCTTTATGGTACCAGGGGTACGTTAATTTTTGGTTAATGGGTGATATTTGGAAACTATAGGACTGGACCCCAAGATACTAAGTCTCACAACGCACTTCGTGCTGTTCGCCTAAGTTCTGGGGAAATTGACGAGAAAATGTCATCCACCCCGCAGTTTTCCTATGGCTTGACCATAGGATCCAGTTTTATAAATATTCATGATTCCATAAATATGGTCTAGGTGTATACTAATGCCTTTGCTTTGCTAGAATTTTTACAAACCTGCTGCTCCAGCGCTTCAGCTACCACCAAATAAATTTCTCCTAACAGGATCTAGATCATCAACAACAGTAACAAGTGAAGCAATACCTTGAGATTTCAAGCTGTTGTAAAAGTTCTTCTTTATACTGTTAATAGATGTGATTACTCGACCTAATACAGGCTTTCCAAGCGCTAGCAGTTCGTAGCGCATTGCAAGCACATTCGATAAGAACACGTCTGCTGTGTATGGTCCCTTGTTACTATCGACATCTGAAGTTGTTTGCTTAACTTTTTCAAGGTAACTAGCAAAATATTTCAAAATATCCGCAGCTTCATCGACTGCGATATCTGATGCTTGTAGTTGAGCACCACTTTCTACAGATTGAATCCACTTATCCATCAGCGGCGATGAATGTACTGTTTGCATTTTTTGAACGGCGGGTGAATCTGCTTTTATTGCTAGATGTCCACCAAGATATTTACTAGGTGAAAAAGGAGTAACAGGTGTGGGTGCAGCAGCTCTAGTACCCACTTCTTTCCTTGGTGTATGAACATTACCATCACGCTCAACTTTTGGTGCTACATACCCCCCTGGTGCATTATAATACGCTGGCACTAGGCTAGGAGATACCTCTACTGTTGAAGCAATATGATCAGCAAGCCCAAGATATTGACGCACAAATTCTATTGCAGCAAGAATTGTGGGCCTATAGGCAACATCATTAACTGAGCGTTGTTGAGGAGTTGCAGCACCTGCTGCTCCCACTGGTACAGCAACCTGGCCACCCACTCGAATTAAGTTATTTACAAAAACGCGCAGGTCTTCACCTGTTTGACCTAATTTAACTCTATATACGCTACTAATATTTGATGGAACACGATAAAGCGCAGGAACATGCTCTACCACAAATTCTACAAATTTTTCAAGATTAAGATTTACTGTATCATACTTCAAAAGCTTATCGAGGTTATAATGTTTCAACAGTCCAATCATTATGCTTTCAAGCTTTGCTTGTGCTAGTGGCACATCAGCCGGAATACCACCTACAATAATAGAATCAATATGGTCTCTAAAATTGTCCCCTTGCAGGGTCAAAACATACGCTTTGTCAACTGGCGCAGCAGTTATACCTCCCATTCCAGCTTGAGCAATAGCAGCAGAAATATATTGCATATGCTGATAATACGCCCAGCGGTCTGCTTCAATCGCATTACGGACGGCATTCCATTTAGCAGTAATATGCTCCTTCACTTTAGCGTCCTGGTACTTTTTATTTGACATTACTGCAATTAAGTTTCGAATATACTTGTCAAAACTAAAATGTTGATTTACATAAAATGGCAAATCACGTGAAGTGAGTTTACTTAGCATCCACCCGTGAATAAGGCTAAAACCATATGCTGTTTGAAAAATAGGGACGGTGCATAAAATGTGCACAAACTCTCCCTCACTCAATTTAATAAACTCAGCGCGGGCTGCCACGGCCACGGATGATTCATATTTGTTTGGTTCAGTATTAGCGGCTCCTAAAGCATTTAATAATTTTGTTAAATTCAGCACATCACATACTGGAGCAGCACCACCCGCAGCTCCACCTGCAGCTGCATCTAAGCCAGATGCCATTAAAAATATGGATACCGCAAATGCTAAAGACTTTTTAATAGACATGACTAAACCACAAAATTTGCACTTGGTTTATGGTACCAGGGGCGCATTAATTTTTGGTTAATGGGAAGGATTTGGATGCTATAGGACATGATGTTACTCACTGGATCCCTACGCCCTAAAGGGCTCAGGATGACGGTAGCAGGCGTCTTCATGAGGAGCGTGGCGACGTCATGATCCAGTTAAATTATCCGGATTTTACTCACTGGTTCCCTACGCCCTAAAGGGCCCAAAAGGATGACGGAGCGCGGTATGACAGTCCAGTGAGTAAGTTCAAGCGCCTGCTGCAATGTTGGCTAAACAGGGCACTCCTTGAGTGGGATCGCCCTTGGGTTGCTCAACTGCGTAAGTAACTAACTCAGCAGCATCAGTTGCTATTAACCTTACTGCTACACCGGCATGACCAGCTTGATAAACACCAGCCATACTTACCAATGAAGTTAGCAAGACATTATATCCTTCTTTTATAGCATCTTTTCCTTGAATTGCCGCATTATCTGCAACAGCCCTTACAAGCCGATTATCAACATCTGGACATTTTGAAGAAACATACTGAACAAAATTTTGAGCGTTGTTTATTTCGTAATTTAGTGGCAAAAGTAAATTAAGATCAAAGTTTTTTAACTGCCATAACATAACGCTTTCAAACCTTGCTTTCATGTCAGATGGCTTCAAATCAGCACCAACAATAGATTCAGCATGTGCATCAAAATCAGCAGGCTTAAGCGCTTGAACATAGGCAGGCTTAATAACATCAGCACCAATTGCACCAGGTATCATTCCAGCTTGGGCAATGGCGGCAGGAATGTATTGCATGTGCTTATAATATTCCCAACGGTTTGCTTCTATTTCTGCATGTGTTTTCAGCCACATTGCATGAATAGTAGCCGGCGCTCCTGTAGCAGCAATCATATTGCTGATGTATTTATCAAAACTGAAATGCTGGTTTACATAGAAAGGAACACGCTGGTTGGCCAATTGATTCAGCATCCACCCGTGGACAAGGCTGAAACCATAAGGACTATCAAATATACCATTAGGGTTTGCTGCTATAACCTGTGCAAGTTGAGCAGGATCTAATTTTATAATTTCAGCACGAGAAGCTACAGCAACAGATGATTGATAATTTGCAGGATTCACCGCTGTTAATAAGCTCGCTACATGGAAGACAGGATCAGGCCCACCTGCTGCTGCATCAAGGTTAGAAACAGCAAAAAATAGGGATACTACCGTTGCTAATACTTTCTTTATTGACATAATTTTTATAATAATTTGGCTCTAGGCTTATGGTACTACAAGGAAACTTAATTTTTTGTTAATGGAACTACACTTTATGAATAACTGTGGTGACCACGCCCCAGACCCGAAAATCCATTTCTTGGGTAACAATAATATCGGGGTATTTGGGGTTTTCAGCCATTAGCACAACATCATTACCACGTGCAAAAAAGCGCTTCACAGTAAGCTCTCCATCAACCACTGCTATAACAATGCAGCTGTCCTTGCAGGTAAGTGAACGGTCAACCACAAGCACGTCACCGTCATGAATGCCAGCACCAATCATGGAATCACCACTCACTCGCACAAAGAACGTTGCGGCCGGGTGCTGCACCAAATGCTGATTTAAATCGAGCTTCATTTCTAAATGATCATCCGCCGGAGAAGGAAAACCAGCCGATACCTTGTTGGAAAACAATGGCAAGGGCATTGATGGCAGATCAAGGCTTTGCCAATCAAAAGCTTCACGGATGCTGGAAAGGGTCGATCCCAATTGAATTTTTTCAGGCTTCATAAGCAGCTCCTTTACAGTTGGCACCAGCGATTTAGGTATGCGCACAGGGATGGTTTGCTCACCAAATTTGCTTGAGTTTGGTTTGCGACCGGCGCCTTTGCGGAGTCCACCTCGGGTCATGGGTAATGCTTTTGATTGTTGTTACAAGAATCATAGGTTGTTTGTGATAGGGACGCAAGAAAATTAAATTGCTTTTGCCTCTTGAATATATTCACGCAAATAGCTACATAATTTCTACATGGATAAACGTATTGGGCACTAATGGTTTTCAAAAAAATTGGATTATGTTTAATAGTTTCAATAACTGTAAGTGCTGGTTTTTGTACGCATCAAACAGATCAAACCGTTAGTGAACAACAAATAAGTAGTCATATTAAACTTGGATTTGGTGCAGAAGGCACAGTTTCGATACCAGTAACGACAATTCCTGATGAAGAATTACCCCTTTACTTAAATTTAGGCCGAGTAAAAACAAAAGATCAGGTCACTGAATTAGTTGAGTTAATAAAACTCTCCCTTCCAGAAGAAGCGACAATTTCATCTACTGACTTCCTGAAATATCTAAAATTAGCAAATACATTAACAGCTGATTTTAGAACTGAAGTGAAAGAGCTTTTTTCTTTAATACCCCCACAAAATAACTACGATGTCCTTGTGCGCTATAACAACACATCTTGCTTATCCTGGTCTTGAATTTCCAGAAAGAGCGATGCTTCGACTACCAATCACAGATTTTTCTTCAGCAGATGAAGCTGAAATGTATAGCGTATTTTTTGAAAAAAAGAGCTTTTAAAGAATCCAAAGGTTTAGTTGATTTTTCGCAAGGTTATTTTGCAGAAAAACCTATTGCTGCCCTAAGCTTTTTGAGATTCATGAAAGTTTCCGAACGTTTTGAAACCCTTGAACAAGCAGGCAAGGCTATTTCAGCAATAGAGGAAGGAAGAAGAGATCCTGATAACCTAGCAGAGATTTTTGGATTTGATTTATCTTGCCTAACCCTTAAATTTCCTGGAAAAGGCAATGTTGATATGCCAGTGGCAACGTTTAAAACTGAAGAATTTGATGTAGTTCATAATTTATTCAGAGGAAAAACACGAGAAGAAGTAGCTCCATTGATGGACTTAGTAAAAAGTGTTCTTACACAAAAAATTATTCCATCTTCTGCATTCTTGAAATTTATGCAAATTGCCTTTCATTATGGAGCTGTTGAAGAGGTACACACTGCATTTTCTGGTGTTACCGCAGAACAGATAGATAATAATCCAGATACACTTGCAGAAGCCCTTGGATTAAGATTTGGTTCGGAAGGCGTAGAATAAAACACATAAAAAAGCCTGCTTACGCAGGCTTAAATAACTGTAAGAAGTATTGGTCGGCCCCTAGAACAGGTCTTTTATTTTTGCAAAAAATCCAGACGATTCAGGGCTGTTTTTCTCACCCTTACCAATTTCTGCAAACTCTTCAATAAGCTCGCGCTGTTTTTTGCTAAGGCTAACCGGGGTCTCAACTTTTGCTTCAATAATCATGTCACCACGACCTGTGGCACGCAGAATGCTCATACCCTTCGATTTCAAGCGAAATTGTTGCCCAGGTTGGGTTCCCGTTGGGATTTTGACCGAAGCTTGTCCACCATCGATAGTGGGAACATCAATTTCTCCACCTAAAACAGCTGTGGTCATTTGAATAGGCACTTTGCATAAAATATCAGCACCTTGGCGCTTAAACAGTGCGTGGGCTTTGATATTTAAAAATACGTATAAATCACCATTGGGGGCACCGCGAAGTCCTGCTTCGCCTTCATGGGTAACGCGAATGCGCGTACCTTCTTCAACCCCTGGCGGGATTTTCACTTCTAAATTCTTTTCTTTGCGAACTCGTCCACTGCCATTACATGGTCTGCATGGCTTCGCTATGGTTTGGCCAGCTCCACCACAGGTTGCGCAAGGGCGCTCAATGGTGAAAAAACCTTGTTGATAACGAGTCTTACCGCGTCCATGGCATGCGGTACAGTTTGTAGGGCGCGAACCTGCTTCACCACCACTGCCTTTGCAACTTGTACAACCTACAAGTGTTGTAATTTTTACAGTCGCAGCTTTACCTTTGAAAGCGTCTTCTAAAGTGATGTCCATGTTATAGCGAACATCAGCACCGGCATGGTTTGCTTGACCTCCACCAGAAAAAGACCCGCCAAACATTTCGTCTATAATATCGGCAAAAGATCCACCAAAACCACCTGAAAAACCTGGATGCCCTCCTCCTCCGCCACCACCTTGTTGTTGCTGCTGAGTGAAAGCTGCATGACCGTAACGATCGTAGGCTGCGCGTTTTTGAGAATCTAGTAATACTTCATAAGCTTCGGTAGCATCGCGGAATTTTGCTTCAGATTTTTTATCACCTGGATTTTTATCAGGGTGATATTTCATAGCAAGTTTGCGATACGCTTTTTTAATTTCGTCATCGGTAGAGCTTTGCGTAACGCCTAGTGTTTCGTAATAATCTTTTGCCATGAATTTATCCTCCTGATCAGATTGACTATACTAATCAAAAATTTGAAAAAAATGAAGGATCTTGTTTAATACCTTTTTAATCTGCATCAATGCTCGTGTTTTTAATGCTTAAAATTTAAAAAATAGTTGACTAAAATGCCATACATATGGTTTTTTCAATAGTATAGTTACCTTACCAAAGTTTTATGAGGTATTTTTTATTATTTTGTTTCAATTTATGTGCCGCTATTCATTGCGCCGTCGATGTGCTTCCTGATTCTGATTTTACTCAATTTTTTTGCGCAAAACATTCTTTGGACCAGCACAAAAAAGAGTTATCAGAAAAAATCACAGACTTACCATACCGTTTGAAGTATTACTTTGCTTTAGAGCGAGGACTTAATTTATTAGTCGCAAAGCTGATGGTCACGTCAACATTTGACATAGGCGGTATCAGACGCCCCTTATCGGCTGGAATTTATTCAATTGCAAACACTGAGCATATAACAATTAACCGTGATCAAAATAGCTTTCCTGATTTTCTTTGTAAAAATGGATTAGATTTTTGTGGTTTCTTACAACAATTCCCAGAAGTTCAAGGTATTATTTCTAGAAGAACAGCACCTTTAAACTGCTTGATTAGCCACGTTGGTGATTATATTTTTGAAGACGCATTTCAAAAAGAAAGAACCCTTCTACAATTTTTCAAATCTGCCCCCCATACTTATGAGCGAAGATTGCCCTATTAGATTTGCTGTTTTATATGGTTTTATTGACGGATTGTCTGCTTATTTGTGCCTTCTAAAGGAGGGAACTTTCACATATAAGTCATTTAAACATATATTTGGAACAATTGATTCTTCAATTTTTGCAACGGAAGCAGCAGAAGATTACCCTTGCTTCTGGGTAGATTTTAATAATGCAGTTCATGCACACACTTGCCAACAGCGCATTTTAAGCTTTTCTACAAATGGTGATCATATTACTGCTGTTAAAACATCTGGAGAAGAGCTTAACCTAGAAGCTATATGGCCACTTTGCGGGGGTTTCTCACAGAATTTTCGCTGATGTTTTAAGAATAAGCAATGTGCAAACAACCATGAATGCATTAGATAAATTTACACTTTTTCACACCATAAAATTTTTGGTTCCTGGTGATTATGTGAGACCTGCAGGTATTGAAGAATGCCTCGCGAGATTGTTAAAAGCATATGATGATGCTTAAAAAAACATCCCCAGCCAGCATAACTAACTGAGGAGAGGATTAAGATAAGTTACGCATGTACATTTATATCTTTACCCCACGTTACTCCAGAACCCAGTTTTAATACAGCTCCAGAATCGATTTGTAATGTAGAGCCAAAAACATCAGAGCCTGAAGGAATATTAGCATCCACTTGAAGTATTCCCCCAGATTTAACTTCCAAAGCACCCGGGATACAACCTGTTGTTGCAGCCGTAATTTCTAATATTGCTCCATTTTCAACAGTGTTAGCGCCCGTGCTTGCAATAGCAGCTACTGATCCTGTAGCTGCGGAATTACCAACTTTAAGGATTCCATGCAACACATCTAAGGGAACAGAGCTGGCACCTGTCAAAATAACAGCATTGCCTGTTCCGTTAGCGCTAGCATTATCATCCACAACAATACTATCTCCACCTGTTACATAAGCGGTATTATCTGTGAGGTCTGTTGTATCTGGGTCAAACGTGTGAGCAGTAGCAGCAACCTTATTCCCCAAAGTCATAACTACAATTGCAAGTAAACTTAGGGAGATTTTTTGAAAATATTTCATTTTATAAACCTTTCTTATATTAAAAATTAACATCAACTCATATTTTACTATTTTTGGATTAACAAATATTTAATTATATTTAAAAATTATTTAAATATTCACGGTGTAATTTGAAACACTAAAAAGAATTTTCTTGAAAAGTGTGAAGCGTCACGTAGCACTTTATTCCTCTAAACAAAAAGAGAAATTGACACATAAGCCTTAAAACGCTTATCTAGATTAGGTGAATTTTAACGTCGTTTTTATGTCGTATCCGTTTAAAAGTGTAGAAAGAAAGTGGCAAGAATTTTGGGCCACCAATAATAGTTTCAAGGTTGCAGACGAAGGGGAAAAGCCCAAAGCATATATTCTTGAAATGCTGCCCTACCCTTCAGGACGGCTACATATGGGACATGTGCGCAATTACACCCTGGGCGATGCCATGGCCCGTTTTAAAACCGCACAAGGTTTT